>DALI01000003.1 GCA_002496725.1 Euryarchaeota archaeon UBA181
ACTCCATTATTCTCAATGCTGGAGCTCTGGGTACAGATTCACTTCCAAGGCCTGATACCTCATTACCTGCCTTATCCGTGGAGGTTACCCAGAAGGAAATCGAATCTCCGGCCTCTATTAGCATCCCATTAGCTGGAGTCAGATCAATTCTTGACTGATACACGTCTGACCATTCTGAAGAAGAAGACCTATCCCCTTCTAGAATTAACAGTAGTTCGCCACTATCCTCAGTTCCGGTCACTGGAGAGTTCCCTCTCATGTAGACCCATGATACCTGGAGTGGGCCGTCTTGCATACCAATCTGATCATTCATCGTTACTGTGACTTGGACATCGTCAACCATGTCGGACTCGATGATAGTAAGTGATGATTCAGGATACTTTATCTGGTCGAACAGAGCGGTGGGAGACCTGCTATCGACAACTATGGAATATTCAGAATTCGCAGTTGAGCCACCTAGTCCTGGCACATTTAGGACAGTAAGTGAAACTGCCATTGTAGGATCTAGGGGGACTCTGTCAGGGAGTGTTACAGTAATTGAGAATGTAGAATCCTCGGCTAACTCGGTGTCGCTACTAATTTCCTGAGAGCCGTAAATGACACTCGCCTCGACTCTGAGATCATCAGGAATACTGTCTATAGGCATTCCAGAGCCAGCGTAAAGTAACGATCCCGTTACAATGAATTCATCTCCCTGCCTGAGGAATAGCTGGTTTTCTACCTGATCCATCATAGGGGAGGTTAGGTCGGTCATCGAATCAGGAATTGCCAGGAATTGGTTATCCAATTGCCATGATAGCTCCCCAATATTATTTTGATAAGCCACCGTATTCAAGTCATCCAATATGGAGACGCTAGGTTTGCAGGAAGTCTGTCCTTCCTCCCATACGTAATCCCAAGAAATCTTGAAGTCAATACTCAATTCTGTTACGACTGATGTGATGGATTGAGTCTGAACAGACAAAGGAGTAACCATACTATCGGGAGCGGCCCAAAGAACCCCTCTTGAAGGATCATAGGACATCTTTCCTACATTAGTGGGGCCATCTCCACATAGCATGATAGTGACATTATCGAGAGTACCGATTCCATTGGGTTCGTCTATCTGCATAGAGAATGTGTGTATGTGGCCGGCCATTAGATATCCAAGCTCGGTATCTAAGGAATATCCCGATGCGGGTATGCTGGTTGGCTCATCTGTTGCTACTATCACAGTAGCCCATGAATTGGAAGCTCCTGCAGAGCCACCAGTTCCACCTTCCTGATAAGTCAGGCCTGCCCAATCAGTACCTTCGATGTACATGTGCACTGGGCTATTGAAATCTTGAGCTGAAACATCGATTCCCATGAAGTTAACCTGTTGTTGCCCCGTCATTCCAGAGGATAGTGGAAGGGTTTGACCGAGATATTCTATTTCATCTGCGATTCCGTCCGCATTGACGTCATCCGAAGAACCTCTCCAATACTTTAGGGTAATAGATTCGCCTCTAGCTTCAGATTCATCTATTGTGACATATACTGAGAGCGGTACAGTTGGATCCCATACCTTTCCATGGGCATCTTGGAGCCCGGTTGGGGTATTTACTTGCAATGGGCCTGCAACTGGTGCTGAAGAGTCGATGATTACGGTGGTCTGAGGAGGGATTCCCGAAGTATCCTCGGCCCCTACTGTCGAACCTGAGGGACCAACAGTCAGAAGCAGTGGAGAAAGAGTGACTTCAGCCCCCAAGGATGAGGACATTAGCCAATCAACGGTTGTTTCGAAGGACCCGTTCTGACCCATTGCCATAGAGTACAGTGCTCCTGACATATTGAGCCCTACCAAGAAATCAGTAGGCTGGGGCCTTGCATCAGAAGCGTCTTGGAATCTAACAGTTCCAGAGACATTGATGTCATTTGATGACTTTACTGGGAAGGGGTAGAATGTCGAGAACTGATTGGAAAGTAGCCTCCCGCTTTCATCGCGTACCTCGAAGGACTCTATCTGCAGATCATTCTCAACGGCCTTGGAGCCGCCCTCTCCGCTGAACGATACAGACGGCCACACGAACTCACCATATTCATCAAGAGCAGTAGAGACCCATCTGATAGATTCAACATCGTCCCAATTCCAATTGATATCGAACATCCAATTGACTACGACATCATCATATCCATCTGAGTGAGTGATTATCTCTACATATGACTGTGATGTATTCAATGGGGCAACGCTACTTCCAGAAGTCTGGGTAATCGTCACTGGATCAGTTCCTTGGCCCCAAAGTCCGTCATTACCATTTTCAGCCCTGAATGCTAGTATTTGACCATCAGAGGCAGAGCCAGTGAGCTCAATTGCATGCAATAATGAGTTATCATTTAGATGGTGATGTGCAGTCTCAATCTCGTTTATCACTCCATCTGGATATAGTGTGTTGGGTACTTGGAATTCCCTATTAGTCATGATGTAATCATACACGAGCTCTCCAGCCACCGATATAGAACCGGTTGAGGATGAAATGGTTACCGGGATGGCTATCTCTACTGGTGCGGGATCATCTTGAGTCATTGTAGCGTGGTAGTCTGCTATAGGGACTGATATGTCCGATACATTTTCGAACATTGTATATCCGATTGCGAGTCCTGTGAGCGTGACTGTTTGAACCTGGGAGGATGAAAGTGAAAATTCCACGACCCTCCAATCTCTATCAGTTGCTGTGTCTGCCCATCCGGGCGCCAACGAGTTGATAGCTGCAGTTTGATACTGATTCATTTCAGAGGTGAACTTGTGAGATGCGGAACCGGTTGAGAATGAGGCTCCTGCTATACTAATATCAACTGGAGATTCAAATCCGTCTGAGTCTGATACTATTGAGATTATTCCATCGTTCACACTTCCACTAGATGGGACGATAGCGAATGCAGAAGAGGGAGTTGAGTCTATTTGCATGGTGACTGACTTGGAGCCGTCGAGGTATCCAATATCGGATTGACTTCCGAGCAGTTTGGTCTGCCATGCATAGTGCCCTCTAGAAAGCTCATTGGGGAACGACCAGTCTAAGTTTCCGTCATCTGCGAAATCTATCTCCACATCGGATGCTGGCTCGCCATAGAGATGTGATATCTGGAGTCTGTCGATATATCCGTTTGTTGGTAACGTGACATGCAGAGAGTAACCTGTCCTTGGAGTGGCGAACAGTACAGATCCTCCTTTGGATGCGCTTCCTACGGAATTACCTGACTCGTCCCTAACCTCTATTTGGACGTTAACAGATGAGTTGCCTCCGAAGCTTAGAGCCTTGATGGGCCTGACAGAGTGGATGTAGTCTGAGGTAATTGTACCTGAAATATTGGTGGCATTGATCAATCCGTCAACGATTTCGACATTTGTCATCTGCCAACTGTTTAGCCCCATCATATCTGCTGTAAGAAGTCTGTTTCCCCCTACTCTGATGTATTCTATCATCGGGGTTGAGAGTGGATTTGTAGTATCCATATTCACGGCCAGTTTCACGACGGGATGCGCCTCGGAATCTAATCCCGCTAGGCTAATTGGGAATTCCAAGTTAGAGTATCCAGATATGCTTAATCCTGATGTAGAGTCGATTAGAGTACCCGTGACTGTATTATTTGCATAATCATCCGTAGTCCCATCGATCTCTATGATTCCCCTGTTGAATGCATCATCTCCTGCTATTGAGAAGCTTGGACTTGTCCAGGTTCCAGGCTGGCTGAAGTTACCCATCTTGATTCCGACATTATCTATGTGCCAGCCCGAATTCATATCAGAGAATCTGCCTCCAAACGCGAACTTGAACTGTACATCGACGCCCTTGTACTGAGAGAGGTCGACCTCGTATGAGCCCCAGTCATCACTGTTGCAATGAACTCGGGTCCAAATCTCTAGGCCGTCATTGACAGTATATGTCGTACTAGCATAACTGTATTGTCTGTCAGTGTATGAGGGCATATCCACGTGCTGCCACTGTCCGCCGTTGACCCTCATCCACAGGGCCCCGCCGACGTAGACGTAGTTCCCAGTGCCGTAGTCCATACATGCCGACATGTCGAACGCGAATGATGACTCGCCGATACTCGAAACCGAGTAGATTGGCGTAACAAGACTTGATTGGTATGTTGCATCAGTTGCACCATTCATCCCTATCTTGTACATGTAAGGGAAGGAAGAAGCCATTCCAGGGCCAAAATTGGAAGATGGCTCGGATAGTCTCCAATCGCATCTTTCGGTGTTACAACTACCTTGGGACGTTGAGGTGGCCTGGTAGATGTTGGTGAATCCTGACTGATAATCGGTAGTCGGTGCTGTAACTTGGGAGTCTTCGAATCCCATATTCTTGTTGATATAACCTGAGTTAAGGGTCAGGAATTGCCATTCATTAGTACCCGAAGTTGATGCATTAGCAGGGATTGAGAACTGATTAGTGGGATTTCCGATAGAATCCATTGTTCGGTATCCATAGACGGTTAGTCCCTCTCTATCATCTGGATCGCCGGTACCTCCGGGGGAGCCATATTGTACCGAGGCGTCAGTCTGTACAACAAATCTCAGAAGACTACCATTGACTTGATTTGCTAGTGGTACAGAGTTGGAGATTGTCACCATTCCACCACTGTCATCGGTGTAGGTTACTCCGTTATAGGTTACTGTTGGGATATTTCCATCTGAATCTGCATATCCCGAGGATCCGGGTATATTTCCTGTCCTAGACCTGCAAATTGTAGCAGAGCTTCCTGTTGAAGAAATGTCAGTCCACGAAGTTCCGTTGTTATTGGAGAGCTCTATGCATGCGTTGTCCCAACTCGAACCTTCCAAGTCCCAATGGAGGTCAAATTCAAGATCAGTTACATTGTACAGGTCCACAGGGACCGTGAGGTAGCCCAGCTGATTGTTGTTGTAGTAGCAGTATGTGTTGTAGTTCTGATAGGAGGTGCCATTGACGTCGCATCCATGATGCCAGACGCCCTGTCCGTTACCTGAATTTCTGTAGTTGAAATTATCAACGAACCATCCCGGGTAGGCCCCGGAATTGTTGGAGGTCCAGACCCTAAATCTGAAGTCTATGCTCGTGACCGCGTTCATACTCGGGTCTGAGAAAAACGTAGTTAAGTTCATTGATTCTGTTTGCCAGCCACTATGAGTAGTACCTGTGAAAACAGGAAGATTACCACTTGGGGCGCCGTTAACATCTATATCTGTGCCATCTATGTAAGACGGGTATCCTCCATCAGTAGCGACCCATGTCCAATCACCCCCAGAAATCTTGTACTCCAACCATGCGCCCGCTTCAGTAGAATCGAGATGGAACCAATGATCGAAAGATAAGAAGTAGTTATTCCTAGTGGCATTTGTAGGAATTGATAGGGATGGCATAGTTAGCCATGCATCCACTCCAGCTGGAAGAGGCTCTCCGGGCTTGGTAGCGGCTGCAACTGCCCCGTCGGAAGCTCTGGATGGAACTACTCCATGTGTCAGGGTCTGGTTTTCTCCACTAACTGTTCCGTTGAAATCAAAGATTGTAGCGGCCCAGTAAGTATCCCTGTTGCAGAAGAACATGGTCGGTTCGGTCTCTGTTGCATTCAGTCCCGTATCTCCATCATAGTAATACCCGTAGTCGTTTCCATAGACTAGGTATTTTCCACCGAACGGACATGTGGCATTGCCAGAGGAAAGGGGACTCTGGGAATACATGAAAGACCCATTGACCACGGTACCATTGGAGACCGCGCCGTTTCCATCTTGAATTGTCTGATTGGTCACACACAGGTAATCCACATGGCTTATCTCCGAAAGATCGAGTTGCCCGTTTGCATCATCATCAAAACCTGAAGTCAGATTATACCCCCTCAGTCCGTTGCAACTAGGATGAGGAGCATATCCAGAAGAGCTCTCAAAGGCGATTCTGATTGTCGGCGATGGACCTGGGACATAACTTGAGTCCAGTTCGATACTGTAGCTAGAATTATCGAAATTGGTAATATCATTCAGTGTACCATCATCCATCAAAGTAAGATTACCCTCACGATACTCTGTGGTAGTCCCAGAATCGGTTCCATTTTGCAAGACAAAAATATCCATCTCATCGGCAGGAGTCAATGAGGCGGCCATCGGGGAATCTGTCACATGAGCCCACCCGTCCATGATTGTGGCATTTCCTGGGGCCCTGAATCCAGTCAGTGTGGTGGTCCCTCCTGCGGTATTCACAGTGGACGGACCAGCCCATGAAGTGGTTGCGGCGTTCGTGATAGGTGCTAGTAGCATCAGGAGGACTAGGGCTCCTGCGAGCCTCCTGCGGTAGTTCGACATGTTAGCTCGTATTCTTGTGGAGATTATGAATGAATTGGTCTTCGTGTATGAACCAAGCGAAAACGGGATGAATTAGTCTCTAAAAATGGAGCCACTGGGGAGAATTGAACTCCCGACCTTCCCATTACCAATGGGATGCTATACCCCTAAGCCACAGTGGCGATATACGCGGGAATGGCCA
>DALI01000005.1 GCA_002496725.1 Euryarchaeota archaeon UBA181
TTAGGGTAAGGAAGAAATGGAAGAGTCTTGACTCAGAGTATTGTAGATTAGCCAGACGAAATATTCTGGATTTCATTGGTGATGATGACGAGCTAGAGGATGCCGCTTACTCTCTCATTAGAGCTCTGAAAAAACTCAGTACTGCATATGAGTCAATTGAGTCAGGGGGTTTTGATATGAGAGTAATGTCCCTCTTTGAAGACTATAAACGAATCGAAGGGCCGGATGCAAGCTTTCTCTCCGCCACTATGGAGCATCTGACACTGATAGGCAACCAGAGAAGGGATAGCTGGTTCATCCGCCCCCAAACCCTCTTTGAAAATCCCTACTCTCCAGAGGTCAAGTTAAGTATCGACAAGCTTGGAGAAGGAAATCCCAGGAAATTGACAGATTCTCAAAAAACAATTCGTTTAAATGAGGCGCTCCATTCATTCCAACCTGGTACCTGGACACAAAGAATACCTCATCGAAGGCTGAAGATTAGGACGGGCAAATTGATTCCCGAAGGTGAAAAAATAATTGCAAAAATGAGTGAAATGGTAGCTGCTAACAATAAATTCCAGTTAGTGCATGAACACAGTTTGCCCCCACCTCCCGGCTCCGATGAGGAGATTAGGGTCTGGCGTCCAGTAGAGCTTTCGTTAATTGAGTCTGAGAGTAAGCTTTTGTATCTGGATAGAAGGATGAACATGGTCAGGGATGATGATGAGATGGGGCTAAAAGGCGGCATGGAGCAGTCTTTTGAAGGAGAATTTGAAGGAAAGCCCACTAAGGATATCAAAATACCCAAGTCCTCTGCGAATAGGTGGGCTTGGTCTGAACCTGACGATGGTACCCCAATTGGGGCTTTTGAGGCCTCTAGATTCAGGGGGCATAGTTTCGGCACCGAATCTCCTGAGGGTGAGCGTCGAGAAATACATGCTGATGACCTAAGACACCCGCTAGTGGACACGGTAATGGATTCGATAGTATGGCATGACGAGCTCGAGGTGATTGAATACTCATACTCTAACTCAAGAAGGTACAGTTCATCTGGTGAGATAGAGCTGTCATACCAGGACAAATACGGAAGATCGATAGCGTTTGGAGAGAAGATTATTACGGAGGGTTTCTCGATAAATTTAGACAGTCTTCATGTTGACGAGATTAGTGACTCATTGGTTGAAGACATGCTAGAAGGAGAGAATGAGATTACACCTAGTCTAATCAAGGCATTCAAGGCACATATCTTCACTGACTTAGAAAGGGGTGGCGCTAGTGTAAATCCATATACACTAGATGATCTAATTTCTGTGCTGTTGATTCATTCAGGATGGGATGGAACAGGAATATCAGCGGACAGATTAACCCAGATTGTAGCAGATGGTTTCTCTGATAAGGAGGGCTTTCAATCGTTCGCGCTAGACTATTACAAGAGAATAATGAAGATGAAGAGGGAGTCGAGCGATGAAGAAGAGGACCGAGGGGGTGAGGGGGAGGATGCAATGGCTAAAAATCGCGTATCGAAGCTTTTGGATGCCCTTGGTATAGTCAATGAGAGTTGCATTGATTTCAAAGAGAGCCTTAGGGTCTGGTCACATAGGACAATTCTCAGTACACTGGGATCGGTATCTTTGAGCTCCCTGATGAGATTCAGTGGAAGTGATATCAGAGATATAGGGTATCTTATTGAGCCGTCTTCCTGGAATGGTGAGAGCTACAGAGTCACCCTTTATGATAGGGCGAGATATGGTAACGGAAGTTGTAGAACAGCGAAGGAATACTTGCATATACCACATGTTCTAAGGTATTCTGGTAACGCGAACCGCTCAAAGCTTCCTTCAACGGATTTCTTATCCACTTTAGAGGAGGGGCTGTTACAATGTATGCAACAGCAATCGGATGTAGGGAGCCTCGTCATCCATAGAGACGGAGGGAACGAAGAGGGAGTAAGGGGCATTCCGGACTTGGTTTCTCACTGCAAGGAGGTTTTCGACGTGGGAAGTGATTCGTGGGGTGAAATTGGCATAAAGGGGCCTGCGGATGCCTGGAGTTTGCCTCTGAGAAAAAGGCTGGCGGTTTACTACGAAGCCACAATTGACGGAATATATGCTGATGATGTGGAAAGATCTTGCAACATCTGCTGGAATGGGTGTCCCGAATGTGTGGACAACATAAGCACTACACTTGGGGGACTAAGAGGGCTCGATTTCATCGATAAGCTTGTCCTAGATAGGTGGTTTATGGCCTCAATTGCCAACTCTGAAAGCTATGCTGTACATAGTTTCGATAATATTGGGAGAGGAGTTGCTGAGATGCATCTAGGGAGTCTGAACAATCTACTCTTGACCGAACCGTCTGGCTCCACAATTCATTCAGTATGCCTCCCATGGACGATGGGAGTTGTAACCAGCCGAAACGACTCGGCTGTTCCGAGTATTATTCTCAGAGACACGGATGTAAGTGGGATGAGAATTGGGGAAAGGGCAGGCCCAGCTATGGGAATTCCTTCACATGGATTTCGCAGATTACTTTGGTTCAATCTATTGATGACAGGTCATCTTGACTCAGTTGGAGCCATCAAGTCAGAAGATAAGAAAATTAAGCTACTATACTATGATATTAGGGACATATCCTTCAATGACTTAGGGATGTCTCCTCGGATGCTTGACTCCATGTCAGCAGTGTCTGAGGTAGGGGAGCTGGAAAGGCTCTCAGACGTCCTCAACTGGATGCTAAACAGGGGTTTCGAAGTCGAGATATGTATTGATAGGCAGCAAGCCTCCAAGGAAGGGGTGATGTCGTTTTTGACCTCTTTACATAGTTCTGAATTATTAACAATAAAATCTATGCCACCAGAAAACCCAGGTAGCATGCACAAGAAAGACCTCATTACCCCTATAGCGTTCATGACTGGATCAGCAAATCTAAGCGTGAGTGGAACTAGTTTGAGTCAGGAGACAATATCCCATACAATGAGGTACAATAAAACTCAGTACGAGAGTCTTGCCAGTACTGCTAGGAATACCTTCAGGAATGCGGTGGATATCACTGATGAGCTTGATGATTTGGCTCCACCAGCGTACAGGGGCAGGGAAGCTTCCTCGAGGGGAATGAGAGTACTCACTCCATTACAAGAGCTAGTATCTAAGATGTCGGAGGGAGTTTTTGTTCCTGAGAAAAGGACCATGGAATACAAGCCAAATATCACCCTTCCTAGTGAAGACTCGGGTTGGAAGTATACTGTTGACATCGTCTTTCGGGAGGTGGCCTCAATGTTGAACACCGACGGGGGCTTCGTTGTGGTTGGGGTCATTGATCCTCTTAACAATCCGGATAGTGATGACTTTGTTATTGGCGATATAAGTCAGGAAGTACGTAATAATGGAGGTGATGACCGCTTCATGGTCAAGCTCAGGACTTGGATGGTAAACTGTTTCGGGCAGGGAGTTACTTCTCTTCTCGATGCCAGTCTAGAACGTATCGGAGAGAGACAGATTTTAGTTTTCGAAGTCAAACGCTCTCCAGTGGTTGCATATCACAAACCGATGAGTGGTAAAATGAAGGATACTCAGGTGAGAAGTGGTTATCAAAATGGTGGGATATACGTTAGGGATTTAGATTCTGCATCATTACTGCCTGCGGGAGAGGTTCTCACATGGAACACTACGAGGTTCAATTAGGATGATTAGTGAGATCTGGTCCCACTGAGGTCCCTCGCGCGCGCGATACGTTTTATTCATTTGACTAGATTGAAATTTTAATCGATACTCCCCGTTATACGGATCTATACTCCCAATTAATCCTGTAATACGAATATACTCGGCGGAGGTGTTCGCAGGGTGGCGGGGCGTATATATACCGAATCGGAGATAAACATGCGAATGAATGACACTCGCTGACAATATTGAAATCCCCGATTCGGTTGTAATTTTGCAATAGAAATAAACTCGGCGGAGGTGTTCGCAGAGGTGGCATCGGTATATATACCGAATCGAGGATATTAGAAGCGGACGTTTTCCTACGGCGACCCAGTGTAACGATTATTCACTATCGGTCGCTTTTGGTATAGGATTCTAAGAAATCTGGATTTATATACCTACTAATGCATTTGTAATACGCTTCGAAATAGAATCAGAAGGAAAAGGTGATAGAAAAATGAGTGAAAAGAAAAAGAAGAATGAAGACAAAATGAAGGACTTTGATTGGTTGCAATACATCCGGGAAGTATTCGCCGAAATGCTGTGTGGGGGGTTCGATTTCGAATCCCCTGACAGTGACACGGAGAGGTTCCTAATGGCGATATGGTGCGCGAATGCTCACGCCCCGTTCCATGATAAGATAGAGGTGATAGTAGACAGTGATGATGTCCTCTTCATCAACGATGGGAATGATTACGAGAGGAACGAGGATATCAAGAAGGACATAGTTGGGGTCATGGACAGGACCGGAGAAATAATTGGGATCCCCATCAAGAGTTACATCACGATAGGGGGCCACGGCAAAGCGTTATTGGGACGGGAGGACTGGAGTAAAATCAAATCCGGTTTCGGGTTTCTAGACACCTGCATCTTCCTGGGTAACAACGAGTATCTTGTCTTACAGACGAAGGAGGAGCAGGGGGAGCAGTTCACCTTCCTGGCCAAGAAGGTATTCTACGGCCTGTTGTCTGATGAGATTGGGGATACTGATGAATCCGAGGAGTTGGCCTAGATGTGGTGGACACTGATACTCATGGCAATGGTTATTGCGGCCCCCTGGATGCTTATCTTCCTAGTTCCATGGTACATGTTGAGGTGATTAATTATGGATGATTTGAATACGCGTTGGCTTAGAAGAAGGCCGGATCTTTCCAAGAGAATAAGAAAAATATCCCCAATCAGAATGCCTTTCGGACTATAC
>DALI01000022.1 GCA_002496725.1 Euryarchaeota archaeon UBA181
CAGTATGACGTTACCAACGAGCAGGGGGAAGCCGAATTCAACTTCACCTACCTTGGAAAGAATGTTCCCTTCTCGGGTGAATGCGGGGAATTAGACACCTTCGGGAATCCCTGGCCCTGTGCGGTGGACGGCCAGTGGAGAGTGACAGTTCACTTCCAAGAGTCTTCCTTCTACCAAGGAGAAGATCTTGAGAACACTCCAATCATACGAATGGACACCAGTCAGCCCGAGGGCCAAGCGAGCTTCTTTAGCGCGCAGGTTACAGTGATTCTTCTGGTAGCACTGTCATTCGCACTACTAATTGGCGCTATAATGTACAGAAACTACGCTGAGCGTAGAAGAATCGAAATCATCAGGGGAATACTCACTGACTCGTTGATGTCTCTTAAGGCGTCCAATGATTTCATTCAGACCATCTTCAATTGCTACAAGGACCTAGTTAGATTCTTCAGGAAGAGAGGCGCTATGAAGAAGGTGTATGAGACGACAAGAGAGTTCGAAGATGCACTGAACTCCATGCTTGGAGGAATCGCTCCTCCAGGTGACTTAGACGAATTCTTCGCAATCTTCGAGGAAGCAAGATACTCCAATCACGAAATAGGCGCAGAACAGAGGGACCGTGCCATTTCGACGTTGCAATCTATCATCAACCACATGACGGTTTCCTTGGGAGACAGTGTACTTGTGAGGACCATGGATACCGAGTCTTCAATGTACAGCTCATTGACACGAGCAGGGGAGTTCATTGACTCCGACGGCCAAGTTAGGCTAGCGGGAGTAGACGAGGACGATGCAGACTCAGGATTCAGGATTTGATTGCTCTGGTGCCGTATTGAGGGTAAATCAGCCTCTCGGTAGGGCCCGTAGCATTCATAACAAGGCCTCAGGTGGGGCGCCTACCCAAGAAACGTCGAGGGAGTCATATGAGTAAAAAGAGCAGAAAGACCAACCAGTCCTTAATCGCCCTTATCGGCGATTTAAAGGAGCAGAGCAGGTCCACCGGCTCGGCACTATGGCGAGACGTAGCGCTACGACTAGAATCTAGTCGAAGTAATTGGGCTGAACCCAACCTGAGCCGCCTGTCAAGGCATGCTTCGGACGAGGACATGGTCCTCGTTCCAGGCAAGCTACTTGGAAGCGGCGACATAGAGGGTCAGCCTAGCGTCGCCGCCTACAGTGTCAGTGCCGGAGCTAGGACCAAGATCGAAGGCGCAGGAGGACGCGTACTTACAATCAGGGAGCTGATGAAGGAAAATCCTGATGGAAAGGGGGTGAGGATCCTTGGATGATCAGCAAACACTAGTTTACGACGCCAGTGAGAAGATCCTTGGAAGGCTAGCCAGCCACATAGCCTCGCAGATGCTATCTGCCAGAAAGGGCGGAAGCCAGCAGATGGTGATAATCCTAAACGCTGAGAAGGCAATTGTTTCCGGCCCCAAGAAGAGAGTTTTCGGTAAGTACAGGGCCAAGTATGAGCTAAATCATGCACGTAAAGGACCATTCTTCCCTAGAATGCCAGATCAGATATTCAAGAGAACCGTTAGAGGCATGTTACCTTACCAGAAGAACAGCAGTGGCCGGAATTCTCTAAGGGACCTCAGGGTAATGATCGGTACCCCCTCCAATCTCAGAGGGGACGAACTACCAGATGGCCACCAATGGGGAGATACTTCAAAGATCGAAAGACCTCTTCCTCTCAAGTTCGTTAGTCTTGGAGAGATTAGCGAAGCGTTGGGAGTAGACTCAACAAGATGGGGAGCTGAATAAGATGGCTAGGAAGAAGACGAAGAAAATTTCAGTCAACACTAGCGGTAAGAGGAAAACGGCAGTTGCCAGAGCCACTGTTAGGAAGGGCCAGGGCAGAGTCAGGGTCAATGGCGAACCAATTCACATCATGGGGCCAAGCCTTGCACAGAGAAAGGCGCTAGAGCCCGTCCAGATCGCCGAGGCCATGAATCGGCTAGGTGATGTAGATGTCCACGTCGATGTCGTTGGAGGGGGTCAGATGGGACAGGTGGACGCTATCCGTACTGCAATAGCCCGTGGATTAGTCAAGTGGAACGGCGGTGCAGAGGGCGATGATGAGGAACTTAGAGACGAATATCTAAGATTTGATAGAAGTCTTCTAGTGAATGACCCCCGACGCAAGGAACCTAAGCATCAGATGGGACGCGGTGCTAGGAAGAAGTGGCAGAAGTCTTACAGGTAGGTGAAAAGAATGATTATTCCAGTTAGATGTTGGAGCTGTGGCAAGGTGATTGCCCATGCATATGCAGATTATAGAAAAGCCGTTGAATCAGGGGAAGAACCCCAGAAGGCCATGGATGACGCTGGTCTTGTGAGGTACTGTTGCAGGAGAATGTTCCTCGGACACGTCGAGCTTATTGACGAGGTCGCGCCTTTCAGTATACCAAGAGAGAACTGATTGTAGCGACAGGGCTTTGACGTGCAACTTACGCGCACAAATCCCACAAGGGGCCTGTAGGTTAGTTTGGCCTATACTTCGCGGCTGGGGGTCGCGCGACCCAGGTTCAAATCCTGGCAGGCCCACCATCTCTGTTTTAGACTGTTTTAGAATCATTCTAATGTACAATTGAGACGTAGGTTGAAGGCACTAGCCCCCTCTCGAAGAGCATGGCAGAAGACGCTATTGATGAGAGGACAAAAATCCTCAAAATCAATCATCTTGCAGAGCGTCTCGCATATCACTCCAACCTATACTACAACGAAGCGTCCCCCGAGATAAGCGATTCCGATTATGATTCTATGAGGGATGAACTAGCCGCTCTAGAGCCTCATCATCCTCAGCTTTCTAGAGTCGGATCTGACCCCTCTCCAGGATCTGTGAAAGTCGAACACGAGTTCCCAATGAGGAGTCTCGATAAGGCGAACACAGCCGAACAGGTATTTCACTTCGTTTCACAAACTACAGCAAGGGGAAGGAGGTTTGTGTGTCAGCCGAAGCTCGATGGCTCTGCACTTTCACTCGAGTATAGAAGAGGGAGGCTCGTAAGAGCGGCCACAAGGGGAAATGGGACTAGGGGCGAGGACGTTACAGCCAATGTGAGGAGAATTCCAAACATACCAGAGGCATTGTCTTGGGATGGTGACTGCCATGTCAGGGGAGAGGTTGTAATGCCTCTGAAGATATTCGAACAAAAATACTCAGAAATCGCACCAAATCCGAGAAATCTCGCCGCGGGGTCACTCAGGCAGAAGAGTATTGATGCAGGCAAAGGCCGAGCAGAGGACCTGGCATTCTTCGCATACGGTGTCGAGTTTCCCACAGGATCTTCAAGACACCCTGACAGCCCAAGCCCTCCCGATTTCAAATTAGACTCCGACATAATTTCATGGCTTTCATCTGTAGGGATAGAGGTAGCGGGAAATGAGGTAGTCTCAGGTTCTGAAGATCAAGACACCTCCGACGAAATAATGAAAATCGCCAAAAGGTGGACAGAGAGCAGAGACTCAGAGCCGTGGGAGTTAGACGGAGTTGTGATCAAATTAGATCGTCTGGACAAGAGGAAACTATTGGGTATGACCGCGCATCATCCAAGATGGGCATTGGCCTGGAAGTTCGCACCACAGGAAGCAATCTCCGTTCTAATGGGTGTCGACTGGCAGACCGGGAGGACCGGAAACGTGACCCCCGTCTCCAGAATAGCCCCAGTCGTCGTTTCTGGAGTCACAGTAGAAAATACCACTCTCCACAACAAGGGAGAGGTAGAGAGGCTTGGCATGTCTATAGGAGATAGGGTCCGTGTGGTTAGAAGAGGGGATGTTATTCCTAAGATAGTCGAGGTTTTGGGAAGGGCGACCAAAGAAGATATCGAAGGGAGGCTACACTCCGATGGTACCCCGTTCACACAGGCCCTACCAGATACAGCTGAGATCATAGCTCCCTCGCAGTGTCCAAGGTGCCACACGCCCCTAATTGAGGAAGGGGCATTCATCAAGTGCGATAACCTGGATTGCCCTTCCAGACTTGAGCGGGCAATTCTATACTGGTGTAGAAATATGGAGATGGACGGGATTGGAGAGAAACTCGCGGAGCAACTATGCTCCTCAGGGCTTGTCTCTAGCATTGCCGATCTATACAGGCTCAGTGAGAGGAAGAGTGAACTACTCGCATTGGAAAGGATGGCCGAGAAGTCAGCAAATAATATTCTACAGGAGTTAGAGAATGGACGATCAATGACCCTCAGTAAATTCATCTCAGCGTTGGGTCTTCCCAGAATAGGGCCCGAGATCGCTACGCTGATTTGCTCTGAAGTCAAGTCGTTGGACGAGCTTATCGATATGTCTTCCAACAGAGAATATGCCATTGAGAGGCTGATTAAGATAGAAAGAGTGGGCGAGGTTGTGGCAAACCTCCTACTGGAAGGAATCTCCAAAAGAAAGGAAACAATCCTCGATCTGTACTCCCAGATAGAGATAGTTGAAGACGAATCAATTTCAGTACAAGGAATATTGGACGGTCAGACATTCTGCATGACCGGTACCCTAACGAGGCCCAGAAAGGAAATTGCACTCTCTATCAAGTCAGAGGGGGGTAAAGTGGTCTCCTCAGTATCTGGTAGTCTGGACTACTTAGTATCCGGAGAGGCCGCAGGATCAAAGAAGGAAAAGGCGGTCAAACTTGGTGTCAAGATTCTTACTGAATCCGATCTAGATGATTTGCTAGAAGGAAGATTGCTCAGTGAGATGCCCCCAGTAAGGCAGGCGACTCTCGGAGAGTTCTGACTACCCATACATGGTGCTAGGGGCACTCACAACATCCGACTCAGCGTTTAGATGTAAGGCCATCATCTCCCTAATCTGGCCCTCAATCCTCTGAGCCTCTTCCAGAAGTGGATCAGGATCGAGCTTCACTGCAGGTAGAAGACCATCCAGGCACTCGATTATCCGTGCAGCGGCTCTAGCATCTGGGACTCCCCCTCCACTGAACTCACCTCCAGACTCTGCTATTATGGCCAATGAATCCATCTTCCTCCTTCTGCTCTCTCCAAGCATTACACCAGTCATACCGCCTACAACTCCCTGCTTCAGAAGATTCGCACCTATCTCTCCCAGAATTTCTCTCGACTTCTCGGTCGACCCTATGCCAACCACTGTATCAGGACTCTTGTCCTCATCAAATATTGAATGCTTCTGGCCTTCTCCCTGTGCATATGAATCAATCATAATTGCCATACCAGCCCCCGATTCAGACATCCAATCCAGAATCTCACTCGCAATAGGGAGCTTCAACTCCGGAGAGATTTGAATCTCTGATGCAATAAGTACCACCTTGTCGCACTTTTCCACGTTACATATCGGTACTCCGCTGTATAGCCTCATGGGAGGAAGCGGACTGCCATCCTGGACTAGACATACGGGAGGTAAACCAGAGTGTCTGATTCCCCCAACAAGCTCCAGTCCGAGCTTATCGACGAGGAAATGTGCCACTATACTACTCACAAAACCCTCAGACGGAAAACAACTGATCACTAGAGCCTCATTAAACTCCGAATCATCCTCAACATCAATCACAGGCCTCTCGCTCATGACTGCCGATGAACGCAAGTGCTTCTAACAGTTAGCCCACTCGGAATCACTGTAGCGTACCCGAGGAGTCACTATGGAAGCCGGATTTGTAGCGCACCAGCTATCTCCCTCTTCATGGAGTAGATACGAAGACTGCCCTCGAAAGTATTGGCTTTCCAGACAGAAGCTCCCTAGAAAGGCAAGTATGCCAGCCTCTATGGGGACGGCCGTGCATAATTCTGTTGAGGATTTGTGCAATCTTGAAATTAAGGGGAGGGATGCAGAGGAAGTAGGATGGCTACCTTCCACAGCAAAGGCCATTCTAGATAGGCACTGGCAGATCGAGAAAGGCATTTTTCTCGAAACGCCAAGACACCCCCGATGGAAAGATGAGATGATAACAAAGGCCCACGATGGTTTGGTAGGCGCGTTGAATATTCTTTTCTCAAAGACAGGTCTAGACAAGACCAGTTTTTCCAATGTCACGATTGGGATGTGGGACAAGGTCCAGTCTATCGTTCTAGCCAATGAGGGAACCCTAGTCTCAGAATGTGGCCGATTAATGGGCAGATTGGATTTGTTAGTGGCCGATATAGATGACAATGGGAACTCAAGGGGTTGGATAGTAGCCGATTTGAAGACGGGAAAGCCCCCAAAGGTCAGCTTGAATGAGAAGGTCAGCAGACAACTCCGTTTCTACAGGGACCTGCTTAAGCAAAACAACCCAGATCACCCCCCACTTCACGCAGAGGGATGGTACTCATCGAACCAGACTATACACAGAGCAGAAGGCCCATCGGTTCTCGAAGATGCATTCAAGGCATGGGAGGGAATGATGTACAGCGATACTCCATTCGAGGGAACGCCGGGTTCTATGGCTTGCGGATTCTGCGAGTGGAAGGCGTGGTGCCCAACTTGGTGGGCGGCTAGAAGGGACGGAAACCTATCACCTGGAAGTATTTTCAGGGACGAGGTAGTGAATATAATCAGATTCGATAGTGAATCAGGAGCTACCCTGTTCGAGAGAGCCCCTCCCATCGGAAATGATGGAGAGGTAGGACGATCAGAGAATAAATTTGGGGCCCTATTACGAGATCAAGCGCTTTCTCAGATGAGGGATCTAGTGGACTCAGGGCACCAAGGACCAGTCTATCTAGGAAGTGCGAAAGCCAATGGAAAGGTAATGCACCTCGGCGACTGGTCCGAGATTTTACCCTGGAGCCCGATTAACAAATCCCTAATCTAGCGTTTCAATTAGCTCATCAAGAGAAATCTCGAATTTCTCTGGGAACTCTCTCATAAAGTTCCACAGCAGTAGGAGAGAAGCACTGGCATCTGCATCAGCCCTGTGCGCCCTATTCAGGTCAATTCCGTATCTATCGCAGAGGTCGCCCAGACGATGTCTACCCGGTACACGAAGCCTTCTTGCAATTTTCAATGTGTCAATAAAACCCCTAACCCGAGGGGCCTCAATTCCAGCCCTAAGGTACTCCATCTGTATGAATCCCCAGTCGAACCCGATAACGTTGTGCCCAACTATTATGGCACCCTCCATCATATCGGAAATCCTTTCTGAGTGTTCTGAGAAAGTACCAGCACCACTCACATCCTCATTGCTTATTCCATGGACGTTGGTAGCTCCAGAAGGGATCTTACGCTCTGGATCCACCAGAGAGCACTGACTTATGTGCTGGCCACTAGAGTCACTCCCCACTAGAGCATACTCGACAATCCTCTCTGATCTGCAGTCGAAACCTGTCGTCTCCAAGTCAAATCCAATGACCTTCATACCGTCTAGGGGCCCGGACATGGATGTCCCTAGCCGGCGACGTCCATGAACTATGTCAAACAGCCAAACACAGGACGCTAGTCCAACAGCCATATATTGAGAAACACTACATGACCGCCATGATACGCAGTAACAAGTATCTCGCATCACTAATTATACTGTCTCTGCTGTCTGTCCCTTTGTCAGGTTGCTCTGGTCTCGGAAGCAATGTTCCCAATGCGAGTGTCTCGGCCGATCAGATGGAAGTAAACCTTGGAGAAACGGTCAATTTCGATGCCAGAGAGTCGACGACACCTAGTCCGACCATCATAGACGAGTTCCAATGGGACTTTGACGATGGAAGTACAAAGACCACCAAACAAGGAATTACGAGCCACGCGTTCCTCAATTCTGGATATCATGATGTGGAAGTAACCGTCCTCAATGATGATGGGGAGATAGATAGGGCATCAATATCAATTTTTGTCAATGCCCCTCCTACTATTGTCCTTGACATGCCCACATTCATCAAGTCGGGAGAGACGGCATCCCTCGATGCCAGCTCATCATACGATCCAGAGGGAGCTTCCATAGAATACATCTGGGACTTCAACATATTCTCCGACTCAAACAACGATGGGGACCCAACTAATGATGCCGACTCAAACATGCCCGTAGCAGAACTGCTTATCGACCAAGCAGGCAATAGGACTGGATCCATATCGATCGTCGATGACAAGGGTGCCATCTCTACGATGAATTGGGATCTCATGGTGGTCTCGAGGGTATTCAACATCATTTGGGAAGAACAGACAATTGAACTAAATCGAAATGGGTACCTAGAACAGGGTGAATCCACAGTCATCGAACACGAGCCAGGAATAGGAGCAAGAATCATCCAACTGAACGCAACACTCACTCTTTCTCGAGAGTTGATACCGATTCTTCTCCCAGAAGATAACTTCACACTTTCTTTGGATATTCAATCTGGTTGGAGCACCTTCTCTTCCACCTCTCAGGATAACATCACCGAGAATACAAGCGCTTCCATTGACAGGGGAAACATGAACACATACCCGGAAAGTGGGTACACTCTGTCCGCCGACTCCAAAGAAAGCCTCGAGGAGCTCCTCCTGAATCAAGCTGGAGAGAGGTTCGGCCAGGGAACGTGGTCTTGGACCATTACAGCGGACCAATGTGATCCTGATCTGCCAGTTGATGGGGTCGACCCAGATCAGGGCAATGATTGGGATCTCGAAGTCACAGTAGTAGTCATGGTTCTAAGAATCAGTGAAGTAGGTCCCTGAACCAGTACGCACTGTGCGAAGTGCTTTGAACTCCTCACGACTGCGTGAGGCATGGTCAAGTCGATGGAGATAACCAAGCTATCCATCAAAGAGAAGCTGGTAATCGATGTGAGCGTTCGAATGAATAACCCTGAGGACTATGACTTCTCACCAAGAGCCTCGCTAGATGGGGCTACTATGAATTTATTCAATGGAAACGATCAGTCGCCTTCGGCTTCTGCGGATCTAGATGAGGAACAGATAATTACAGCAGAGAGGGATAGGATGGTGGAATTGAGAGTCAAGTTCGCTGTCGATGGCATGCATGGGGTTCTTACTAACAAGACCAAGAATGTCAGGGATGGTCCCAATGCAAAGAAGTTAGCAGAGCCCCGATGGAAGACCATACTTCCATTGTAATAGAGATGATTAATTACTCCCACGACTCTCAAGGACTCCCTGTAATCCTAGTTACCGGTAGAGCTGATGCCTTTGTCCCTAACACAAAACGAAATTCGTGAGGCTATCTCCCATTGTCAAGAGGCATCCATTTCCTTCATTAAATCTGGTAGAAAAGCAAAAAGAAGCCAAATTTCAAAATCCCTTAGAGATGAATTAAGTAAAGAAATAGGTAAAAAATGCCCAACTTGTGAGAGAATAATTACGATAGCCAATCCCCCATCAAGTAAAGTGTACCAACCAATTGAATCATCATTTACGATTGAACATCTATTCCCTCTGAGGATAGGTGGAGACAACACCCATGAGAATCTCATGATTGCTATGTGCTCTCATTGTAACTCTCGTAGAAACAGTGTAATGCAACATTTTCTCACTCCGGTATTCTCTAACTCCACAGGGGAAATACCATCTAATGCATTAGAAGACGTGAAGAGGTTCCTTGAATGGTCGATTTCCTCAGTTCTTCTGCCCAATCAGAAACAAGATAGAGAAATACAAGAATTATGGGAGAATATGAAAAAGTCCAGATCCCCTTCCATATCCTCCCTAATGGAAAGAATATCCTCATTAGAGGATAGAATAGCAGAGCTTGAGAATAGTAGGTGGAGGAGACTAACTAGATTTATTGACAGTCTATTTCGGAGAAAAACAGAGACTCCCAAGAAAATATTAGAACATAAAAAACACAATGGGACCGCTGATCTGGACTTCACCCCAGAGGAGTTTTCTAAAGGTCTCTTGAGGCACAAATCCCGAGAAGGGGAAATGACATTCAACTTTCTCTATGGGCAATTAATAATCAAAGAATCAAAATATAATCTCAAGAATCATAATATCAAACCCTCCTCATATCTGGAAGAAAACTGCTCAGATCTATTAGGAATCGAAAAAAGATTTCATAAAAATGGTAAAACATTCTCATACTGGATTACCGAAAAAGAGAATCTCGTGGAAATCAAAGCACCGTTGGAATCCGAAAAAGAGAATCTCGTGGAAATCAAAGCACCGTTGGAATCCGAAATAAAAACTATAATTCTTCAACAAGTAAAGGAGGGGGCTAATACCTCCTCAAAACTAGGACATGCAATTATCGCCTATCAAGATAAAAATAATTGGGACGAATCCGGAAAAAGGGCATTCAATAAAAAACTCGGACTCCCAGAATCTAATTCATATGTCCAAACAATTAGGGAATTTGTGAGTGACTCCATTAATATTGATGGCAATCCACCAATGTATACACTTTCGATCAATGAAGAAATCCCGATTAATTAAAAATGATCATTGCTGGTAACTGCGTATTCCAAAACCGTCGGGATTAAACCCATGACGCTGGTCCAAAACACGCTGGACCCATAGTGTAGCCTGGATATCACATGAGCTTGCGGAGCTTGTAACCCGTGTTCGAATCGCGGTGGGTCCGCCA
>DALI01000077.1:0-873 GCA_002496725.1 Euryarchaeota archaeon UBA181
AAATCCCGGCACGAGCACCAAAAGATATCTGGTCGATGTAGATATTAATTGATTTATTAGTTAAATCAATAAATTAGGAGGAACTTCTAATAGTCTCTGGCGATAAGGAGTTTCATGAGAGTTAAGTCTGCCGTTATCGTCATACTATTCCTCAGTTCGATGCTTTCTGGCTGTGCTGGCGATGATTCTGGAAATGAAGAGAGGATTGCGGAGCTTGAATCTGACTTAGCTGACTCACTCTTGGAGAATGATAACGCCTTATCGGAGATATCCACTCTTGAGGGCGCACTTTCTGAGGCTACTTCAAGTCTAGCGGCCATGGAAAGTGTTGTTGGAGATCTCACAAATAGAATCTCGGACGCTGATTCGGAGATAAATGAGCTGTCATTACAACGGGAGCAAATTTTAGAGCAACTTAACGAGTCTTCTGCAAATGAATCGTTATTAGGGGTAGAACTAGCAAATCTAAACGATGAAATTAACAGTATGGAATCGCAAATTACTACTCTTAACTCTGATCTTCAACAACTTCTAGATCAAGTTACACAACTGGAGGGGACAATATCAGTACTGCAGAATATGATACAGGGCCTAACATACACACTTAGTTACCGAACGAATGAGTGCCCGCTGGATAATTCGGGGTTCCTCATGGATATTGGTTTTGATAATGGAGAGGGTTTGGGAATCCAAGATGATGGCATAGTCACTTATGATGAAATAGAATTTACTGTCGGAGAGTGCCCTGGAAACTATGGCATGGTATACAATGAAACCGATACTGAACAAAATTATGCTCAGCAGCGCATAGTTGAAATGGGAGGTGTCCTTTACTTTACGGTACATGACGGAACTCATGGATGGGAGCTGTGG
>DALI01000077.1:1166-42911 GCA_002496725.1 Euryarchaeota archaeon UBA181
GGAACTCATGGATGGGAGCTGTGGAGGAGCGATGGTACACTCGCTGGCAGCTACCTCGTCAAGGATATCAGAGGAGAGGACTGTACAACTGGTGTCGATCCTGAGACTGGAGAGCCAACAGAAAACTGTGAGAACTGGGGTTCTCTTTTTGATATTACATGGGATGGAATATTCAATGACATTGAGATTATAGCCGGAAGAGATCGAATATACTTCACGGCCTCGATGCATATGTATTATGCGAACAACGGAGGTTTCCCAACACTTTGGGTAAGTGATGGAACGGAAGAGGGGACTAATTTGGTATATGATTTCTGGGCAAACTGGGATTATGACTGCAATGGGTGCGAGTTTGATTTCGGAGGAATCACTGAGTTGGTTCTAGTTCCAGGAGTAGGACAATCACCAGATAGAGTCGTCTTTACAACAATAAAGGCGATTGGCGGAGTAGGCGAAAATGGATATCCCAAGGGCGAGGAGCTGTGGATCAGTGATGGAACCGCCTCAGGAACTAGGATGATCGCTAATATCGAGCCCGAGACCAGCTCGTGGATTGATGATAATGGAATTGTTCAATGCTGTGCAGACTGGGATGGTTCCGTTCCAAGAGATATTGTGCATAAAGGGAACCAAGTTTGGTTTACAGCTCAGACTGAGAACTATGGGAGAGAGCTCTACAGGTTTGGATTGGCACTAGGTGGAGGATTATTTCTAGTTAAAGATATCAACCAGGGAGCTGAGAGCAGTAACCCAGCCTATCTTACGGTTGGATCGGGAGGTTTGTATCTCGTGGCAAACGATGGCCTTCTGGGACAGGAGTTGTATTTTAGCCTCGGAGATGCGTTTACCACGAATATAGTGAAGGACATTTGGCCTGGATTGAATAATTCTAGTAGTCCTAACTGGCTAACTAAGCTTGGCGACAATATGATATTTTCAGCGAATGATGGAGAGAATGGCAGGGAGCTATGGATAACAGACAATACTGAAGAGGGGACTCATATGATCAAGGATATCAATCCTGGGAACAACTCAAGCAATCCAACAGGGCCGATGAAAGTCCTGAATGGTGAACTATACTTCGGGGCTAATGATGGAACTCATGGATGGGAGCTGTGGAAAACAGATGGAACTGAGGCTGGGACAATCATGGTAAAGGATATCAAGGAGGGCGAAAATAGTAGTTTGTCATGGGGCTCCACAGCTCATTTTCATGGGGAATATACGCTTACCCACAATGGACACTTCTATTTCTCGGCTGACGATGGAGTGAGTGGCCAAGAGCTATGGAGAACCGATGGGACTGAAAATGGGACTGAGCTGGTAGTCGATGTTAATGTTGGCGAGGACGGCAGTTGGCCTTGGTGGCTCACAACCGCGGGAGAGAAGATTTACTTCACCGCTTGGGATGGCGATCAAAGACAACTATGGCATTATTGGGATAATCCGGGACCTATCGTATCAGCGTAGTAATCACAGTTTTTAGTGACGACATAATTTCTTAAGGTCACCTTCGTTGGAGTAATAAGGTCCCAATGCGTGTAGAGCATGATGTTAAGCTAACTTTTGATGATGTACTGATCAGACCGAAGCGTAGTACACTGGTATCTAGATCCGATGTAACTCTAGTTCGTGAATTCAAATTCAGGCATTCCGATACTACTTGGAAGGGAGTCCCCATTGTTGCAGCTAATATGGATACCACTGGGGTCTTCGAAGTGGCAAGGGTCCTCCAGAGTCATAATATGCTGACATGTCTCCAGAAATTCTACTCCACCAGACAGTGTTCGAACGCATGGGAAGATGGCATCAATCCAAGCTATGCTGCAGTAACCTGTGGCTCCACGGAAGATAGTTTGGAGCTACTGAAGAAGAAGATGGCTACAAGTGAAAGTTTGGCAATGATTTGTGTCGATGTAGCTAATGGTTACAGGGAGATTTTCTTGGATTTCATCAAGGACGTTAGAAGAAGCTTTCCTAACTCTATTGTGATTGCTGGTAATGTCGCCACTAGAGAGATGACTGAGGCATTAATTCTAGCTGGAGCCGATGTTGTGAAAGTTGGAATAGGGCCGGGTTCTGTATGCACCACTAGGAAGGTGGCTGGCGTTGGTTATCCTCAATTATCAGCTATTTCTGAATGTGCGGATGCGGCACATGGCCTTGGGGGCCATGTCATGGCCGATGGGGGTTGCTCGTCCCCTGGGGACGTTGCCAAGGCGTTTGCCGCAGGAGCTGATTTCGTAATGCTTGGAGGGATGCTAGCTGGGCATGATGAATCTGGAGGTGAATTAGTAGAGGGTTCAAACGGAAAGATGTACAAGTCATTTTATGGCATGTCATCAGCAAAAGCAATGCAAGAGTACTACGGAGAGGTTGCAAAACATCGTGCTCCTGAGGGAAAGGAAGTTAGAGTCCCCTACAGAGGAAATCTTGAAGAAACTGTACAGTCAATTTTGGGAGGGGTCAGATCTGCTTGCTCCTATGTTGGGGCTAGGAGGATTAAGGACCTCCCCAAGTGTACTACTTTCATCAGAGTCACCCGTACGACAAATGAAGTATACCAAAGGTTCAATGTTGAAGAGTAGCCTTCTTGGGAAACTGAATTTAATGTAGATATTTACGGCTGGGTATGAATGAGTTCCTATTGGTAGTAGCCATAGGGACATTCATTGCAGCCGCCTTGACTGTCCCAGCTGGATTCGGCCTCTCAACGGTACTAACTCCATTGGTACTTGTTCTGATGCCCCCTCATGAAGCAGTTGCCGTAGTGGCGATTATACATGGGGCACATAACGCTGGCAAGCTATCATTACTATGGGAAAATGTCGATTTTACAGCTTTCAAGAGATATGGGATATGGTTAGTATTAGGATCTATAATAGGGGCAATTCTTCAGAATCAGGTCCCTCAGAAGCCTCTTTTGGGACTTCTCGGAGTGGCACTTATTGTCCTTCCAATACTTACCATCAGTGAGAAATGGATGAATTATAGAATTCCTGATGCCAATGATAGGATTGGGGGCTTTGGTTCTGGTCTGATGGGTGGACTTTCTGGCCATCAAGGAGCATTAAGGGCGATGTTCCTGACGAAGAGGATTCCTGACAAGATGTCATATGCAGCTACAGCTAGTATTCTTGCACTTTGTGTTGACTTTTCGAGAATACCTGTATATCTGCTATACAGGAGCGAGGAGGTTTACTCCCACTATAGCCTCATAATAATACTCGTGATTTCTGCTTTAGCGGGTGCTAGATTAGGCAAGAGGTGGCTAAAGACACTCAAATCTGAATGGATTAGAAATGGGGTAATGATTGGAATAATATCTAGTGGTTTATTATATCTGATTGAAGCGTTTTCTTAGATATCTAGAATTATCTGTGACATCCACCCGGGCCCTTCGAAATCGGGAACTTCAGGGAAAATTCCAGTCTCAGTAGAACCTTCTTTAATTTCTCTAAGTACGAGTTCATGCATAGTTATTGCCTTAACCTCGATTTCTCTTTCCACTAGGTCTGAGTCTATCCATGATATCTGCCCTGAGATATAGTCATTAGAAACTGAGATTGAAACATCAACAAGCCACTGTCCCTCGCCATAGCCCCTGTAGAGGACTTCTTCTAACCATCTTACTAGTCCCCTCTCCATATCACCTTCAATTAGCGGGATTCCCCAGGTTCCTGTTTTCCTAACAAAGGAGTTAAGATCGTTATTGGAGCTTAGCAGTTGATATTCTTGGATGCCCATTGTTATCTCTTCAATCGCCCCCGAGAGTGTTCTTGAGAATGACCTTATTCCGACATCAGCGGTAGTTGGGAATATCCACGATGACATTTCAAAGGACTCCGGCACCAATAGAGGGACAGTGGTTTTAGTTGAACATGTCGCAAAGTTCACCCTGAGAGGGGAAGCTCGTTGGATCCTTTGGATGGGTGTTCCACTTGTTCTCGCATTTGTTAACGAATCCGTCACCATCTGAATCTACATTTGCATCTGCTGGATCCATTGGATCGAAACCGAAGTAATATTCCCAACCGGCCCACATAGAATCGCCATCTTGATCTTGATGATACACTTCTGAACCATCCTCCCATATATCTCCATCAGTATCTGCATTGACGGGATTCGTCCCATTTTGGTACTCCTCGAAGTTTGTATAATTCTCCAGATCATCATAGAACCTGTTTCCTGCTTCCGTCATGATATCAATATGACACTCTGAGTTTTGAGGATTATTCCAACCAGGGCAGTACCTATTCATCAGGTTAGTACGATTGAGTCCATCCTCATCAAAATCCTCTTGACCATCATCAATACCATCCAAATCTGAATCTGGCATCCTAGGATCCATTGGCCCCCTTGCACCTAATGCGTCCAAAGTATTGTTATCTACAAGGCCCATCATCAATGACTCTTCTGAGTAAGTCACCTCCCAACCGTCCGGTAGCTTATCTCCATCAGTATCATGAGAAACGGGATTGGTATCCCACCTATCAGGTGCCTCTTGGGAATTCATCAGAGTGTCATTATCGATATCAAAAACCGAGTCTGGAATTGACCCATAAGATGGATCAAGAGCCCATCTACCCCCATCAGGAATGAAGAATCCTGAGATATTTAGTTCCCAGAGGAAATATTCTGGATCTATGATGCCATCGCCATTCCTATCCCCTGAAGTAGAGAATCCATCCAAATAGTTCTTCCATATCCATCCGCCCGGGCCGAGTCCACATTCCATCATTGAATCACATCCAGGAGGAAGCCACCAGTCGGTAACGACCCAAAGACTGTGACTATTGGTATTCTGCTGAACTGAAAATACCTGCATTTCCCAACCATCGGGCTGGGAGTCTCCATCGGTATCATTGTTTAGTGGATTAGTGGCAGACTGCCAAGGCCGGGGGATAAAGAGGACTTCCCCTCCATCGTTTAGGCCATCTGCATCGCTATCGGCATTGTTGGCGTGGGTGATATACTGATCCTCTCCATCAACAACTTCCTCACCATCTTCAAGGCCATCATTATCAGAGTCGAAAGCTGAAGCGTTAGTGTAGTATACTGATCCATTCCAGACAAAACCATCTATGGCCTCGGTAAAATCTTCTAATCCATCAGAATCGGTATCCTTGTCCGTGGCATTGGTAAAAGTCTCATAGTACTCGACAGAGTCAGATAATCCATCTCTATCTGTATCATATGCACCTGGATCACTTCTGACAATGACGTCCCTTACCCCATGATCAACTATTCTAATTGTCCATCCAATTACCTCAATTCCATCTATCAGGCCATCTCCGTCAGTATCAGGAGATAGAGGGTCTGTAGATCTCCCATCAGCAGTCCCATCACCGTCCCTGTCTCTGGCATTGAACTCATCAAGGTTGGTGAATCTCTCTTCCTCCTCGACGACAGTGATTAGGTCTTGCAACCTGCTAGAAATCTCTTGACCTATTTCCACGTTGATATGATAAACCCATCCCGAAGTTAGAGTTTTTACTGGGATATTGACGTATTCACTGTCTTGGACTGTCCGAACCCAGATTACTGTTCTATTGACTTGAACATAGTCACCTACCTCTACAGCAATAGAATGAACGGTTGAAACCCCTATCATGTCAGAATATCTCACCCCTCCATCTCCATCTGCATCATATCCATCAAAGTCAGGATCATGGTCTGCGTTACTTCCGTCATTCGGATGAATGCCGCTCAGATATTCCCAACCATCGGGCATCTTATCGTTATCTGTATCATTGTCCCCAGGATCTGTGAAGTTAGATGGCCCCCAAGTGTAGGCTACCTCATATTCCTCGACATTGTTTAAGCCATCCTCATCCGAGTCGCCAAATGCATCGGTTGCATTTGAAGGATCTAAAAGATCGCTGTAGCAGTATTCGAAGCCATCGGGCATTCCATCTCCATCGGTATCCCAATCACTGGGCCCATTCAGGCGTCCATCGCCATCCATGTCTTGCTCAAACCATGTTAGATCGCCTGGTTCAGACATAAATTCAGTAAATGGGGATTGTAGATTTATTGTTCCGAAGACCGGTACGCCGCAATGATTTCCTAATTCGATATAGCCGTAGGCTATTTCATGCCTATCAGCTATGAGGTCCCCATCACTATCCTCTTGCAGGGGATTTGTATCATACCTCTCTTCTACGAAATTTCTGAGTCCATCAGGGGTTGGTTGCTCAAGGTCTAGTGCGGCATCACAGGATATCTCCCCATCGGCGTTAGCTACTAGATCTAAATCTGAATTACTCAGTTCATTCAGTATCTGCTGTCTGGCATCCGGGCCTTGACTATTAATCGAACCATCTGGGGTCAGGAAATAACAATCCCTATTTGCATTCAATGGATCAAGTAATCTCAAAACTCCATTGGGGGTGATAATTTCATGGACATGCATGGATTCCCACTTGTCATTCAATCCATCGTCATCAGAGTCACTATCCATTGGCTTCGTACCAAGCGCGGCTTCCTCGGTATTTGTCAGACCATCTCTGTCTGGATCCCCATAAGGCCCATTATCGGGATTAGGGAATGTTTCGTTCTGTTCACCTGTCTCGTCTTCGTTATCAGTATCGGAGAACGGTATCTCAGAATCTGCAGGCTCACCATTATCGAGCGGGTCTAAACCATTTCTTATTTCCCATCCATCATCTAGGCCGTCATTATCGGTGTCAAACTGTCTCCAATCCGTACCATAAAGTGTCATTTCCATCCTATCTGGAATGCCATCTCCATCTGTATCTATTCCTCCCTGGCCAGTAGCCTCATTATCTGCAACATCTGAACCTGCTGGCTCGAATCCTCCCGACTCAGTAGTGGACAATCCAGCCCCAATAATCGTGTAAATTCCTGCGAGACAAAGGGTTGCGACGATGGCAGTGACTGCGTATTGGTTGTGATTCATGGCCATTGTTACACCCCGGCCCCCTAGGGGGCCGACCCTTTGACATTAGGCATGGATATAACACTTGACAGAAATAGATTATTCGTGATTGTTAATCGTCACTCTATTTGGAACGATATTTATCCCTAATGTTTCACTTTCCAAGTTCATCGTGATTCGTCCTTTGACACCAGTGGACCTCTCCCAGCAACCAAGCAATATTCCTCCGCATATAGCAGGATGGAAGCACCCAAGTAGCCTAGCATTAATCTCCCCGGTTTCAATTTCTAATCTTGGATTGGATAGTATTCCAAGGCCGTTAAGAGACAGATTACGAATGGATATTGAGGCCCAGTCTTCAGCCCCCGATATCATCACATGCCTTCCACTGTCTGAGAATAATTGTCGTGAAGAGTCGGCGACTGCTGTCCACCAAAGTGCTCTTTTTTCTTCTACTCCGATCCATTTGTAATCCTCAATCCTTGAGTCTCGTACTGTATCTATGTTATGAATTGAATAATCTTCGAATCTTAGCATTAGGTCCCTGTAAAGAATGAATTTCCGCTCTCCGGTAAGTTCCCAGCCCCCCGAGTCTAATTCTCTAATGTCTTCCCAATCAACATGGCCATCAGTATCATTTTTCTCAATTGTTTCTGGCCATCTCCCATTAATCACTCTTGGAGACGGGACTTCCAGTTTATCCTCATTTAGTTCAACCATCAGTACTTTACTGGATTCCGACCATCTGAATTTATGCCTCTTGCCAGTGGCAGTCTCCCAAGAACTAGTGAATATTCCTGCTTCCATTGGACCAGACGAATATCGATTGATCAGTACGGTCGTTTTACTGGTAGATAGATCGATAACCTCGATTTCACCTAAGCCTCTTGAGAATCTTTCTTCGTAGTATCCCTTCCACTTTCTTAGATCTTTTCCCCGTGGCCTTTCTTTTTGTAGCGATACAAGAAATTCTTCTGACTCCGAAGAGGCATGTGCTAGCTTTCTACCAAGACTTAGGCTGGTTCTCAATTCTATATTTGAAATCAAGGAATTGAACCAGTTTACGCCTGCTATGCATACTTTCTCTCCCCCTCTCCATTCATCGGAGATAGAGCCGTCAGATTTCGATTTCCATCTAGAATTTAGAATGCTAGCCAGGGATTTATTTTTTCTAAATCGATCCAGGAAGCCCAGATAATCAGCCCCCTAGGAAGTCGGAAATCCTATTGAAAGCCTCATCAAGAATTTCAACTGGGGGTAGACAAACCATTCTGAAATGACCACTTCCATACTCTGGAGAAAATCCTGATCCATGTACCACTAGGACGTGCTTTTCATTGAGCAAGTCCAGTACGAACTTCTTATCATCTATTGATAGATCGTTTCGAGTAATTCTAACAAATAGATAGAATGCCCCTCCAGGCGGCTCGCATTCGAGTCCATCTATCTCAGAAATTCTCATTGTGCAATAATCTAATCTCTCCTTGATTCTTTTTCGATGCCCATCGAGCCATTCTGAGTCATCCATTAGCCCGGCTAGATATCCATACTGTGCAGGAGTGGATGCGCATAACCTACTTCTCAGAAGTCTCTCTACACCATCCCTAACTAGGTTCAGTATGCCAGAAGGATCGTGCCATGCCATATACCCAATTCTCCAGCCAGGAGCAAAGTATACTTTTGAGACTCCATTCAGAACAATTACAGGTGTAATTTTAGATTGGGAAGCTACTGATACCAAGTTTCCAGTAAAGTCTAAACCGTCGTATATCTCATCAGCTATTATTGTACATTTAGGCCATTTTTCCGCTATTGAAATTAGATTTACTATCTCTTTAGATGTAGCTACATTTCCTGTTGGATTGTTTGGATTGATAAGAACTAGAAGACGGACGTGTTCATCCATTTTTGATTCAATATCGTCGAGATCGATACGCCAACCATCCGTGGGATCTAACCGATATTCCACAGTGGTAGCGCCGAACATTTGTGGATATGCCATGTAAGGAGGATAATGTGGCCCTGGAGCTAGTACTTTATCTCCGGACTCTAGGAATGAGGCAAAAATTAGCTGCAGTGCCTCGGTCACGCCATGTGTGACATAAACATCGTTCTGGTCACATTTCCATCCCTTACTGGTCTCAGACATTGCTATGGCTTGGCGCAACTCTGGTAACCCATAGGAAGGGCCGTATCCATTATTCTGATCATCCAGTGCCTCCTTGTAAGCATCGATCATGTGCCTTGGCGTAGGCAGTCCATCAAATGCCAGTGGATCACCAACATTAAGGCGGATTATCTCATGACCTTGTTTTTCAAGCTCGACTGCTGGAACTACTACATCCCGTATCGCATATTCGATTGCCGCTGCGCGAGCTGAGACATCCACTTGGTCGCTCATATATTCACAATCCGAGGAATGAGTTTGCGGCTTTAAGGGCCTCTGGGATACCTTCTCCATAGGTCCCACCACCTTGGGCCATGGTAGGCCTTCCTCCACCGCCTCCCTTAATGTGCCCTGAAATTGCATTCAGGATCTCAACGGCATTATGCCTCTTTGCGGCGATTGAATTCTCCGTGGAGGCAACAATGAGCTTCCCCCCTTCTATCCGAGTTCCGAGAACAGCGAGTGTGGGCATGCCAGAGTCCCTAGTTAGTTGCGAGAGCATCGTCATCATCTGCTTCATACCGCCATCTACCTCCATTACGACATACCTAACTCCATCTACCTCTACTGCACCATTGCCGTCGCCACTAGTCCTGAGTCTAGCTATCTCGGCTTCTAACGAATCGATTCTCTTCTGTTGTGACTTCCACTCTTCGAAGAATCTTGATACTGCCTTCGGTAAATCTTCAGACTGCACGCCTAAAATCTCTGAAGCTTCACTCAGAATACGCTCTTGCCGCCTTGAGTTCTCCCTCGAAGTCTCCCCTGCCACGATTTGCAGACGCTCTACCCCGTCTTGTACCTGACTGGACTTGACTATCCTTATGTCGCCAATTCTAGATGCCTCATCATGATGCGTCCCCCCGCATGCTTGAACGTCAAATTCGCCTATGCTTATGATTCTAATTTTTCTATGCTTGGGAGGACCGCCTTGGTAGATATCAAATCCATATTTTTTATCTGCCTCGGCTCTATTGAGAATCTCCTTTTTGATACTAGGATTCGATTCTATTACATTATTGGCAACATCCTCAATAGCCCCAATTTCTTCTATACTTAGCCTGGAATGATGAGTGATGTCAAGTCTGGCATAGCGTGCCCCTTTGTTGGAACCAGCCTGCCAAATATGCGGTCCAAGAATCTTACGAGCCGCCCCTCCAACGATATGAACTGCAGTGTGGTGATCCATTAGTTGCTTTCTCCTATCGGCATTCAACGTACCCTTAACTGGGCCCAATGCTATTGAGGAGTTAGTCAGGTGGAATACCACTCCATCTTGTGACTTTGTATCAAGTACCAATACCTCATTACCGTCTTGATGGAGTGTACCTTGATCTCCTAATTGCCCCCCTCCTTCTGGATAGAACAGGGTTCTATCGGTTACTACTGCATGGGAAGGGACGGCCTCTACCTCCCCTGAGAAAGTCATTCTGGAGGCCATTTCTCTGGTAATGGGCATACAATGCAAAACCTCGGATGAAAATTCAATAGCACCTGTATCATCATAGAAGTCTAATTCGGTTTGTTTCAATCCTTCGGTATTGAAGATAGCTCTATCATTTCTTTCCTTTGAGGCCGCCTTGGTCATAAGGGCGTTTCTTGCAGCCATATCAGCAGTGAAACCAACTCTAACAGATAGATTAGGCCATCCTAGTTCTTTGGCTATCGATACCACCATTTCCGGATTTAGCCCTCTTTCTTCGGATAATCTGAAGAGTATCTCATCCTGAACCTGATTGGAGTTTTTCGGCAGTTCCTTTAGGGCTGTCTTAACTGCCGCCCTTCCTTTCCTCAGCATCTCATGATATCGTGATTCTTCCAGATCTAGAATTTTCATAATACCATCCTCAGATTGGATGAAGTTTTTCATTTCTAAGTGAGTGTTAATATGATGCGAGCCTAGCTCGGAGAGACTGGCTGGGATGGACAAAGCATCTTTCATTCTACAAACTCTTCTTGCTAGCATCCTAACTAGATAACCTGCTTTGCTATTGCTCGGAACTAGTCCGTCCCCTAACATATTACAAATCGCGTGCATATGGTCGGGAATGGCATATATCGAAGATAATGGCTCGGTGACTTTCTTGAGGTCTTCTAGAGAAATGGGGACTCCACTATGTGATAGTCTATCAGAAAGTTTCCCATACAACTCTTCCACATCTGTCCCTACGTCAATATTCAATATGCCAGCCAATCTGGAAAGTTCACCTAAAAGAGTGTCAATTTCTACTTCTAATGCTAGCGATTCAAGGAAGGAGTCGAATCCGGAGATTGACTTCAGCCAATCAATAGACTCAGGGTATATCGCCTCATAGATAGTAGGAGTTCCTGATGCCGCCCAACAAAATCTTTCCAGACCGTATCCGGTGTCAATAATCTGAAGTTCCATCTCACTGTATCTCTGACCCTTGATTGTGATGTTGCCCTCTTCGTCTTCTTCCAAGTTCATGAAGACGAGTGTGGCCAGTTCTAATCCCCCTACGATTACTTCGAGTGCTGGTCCGGCGTTACCTCCTCCGGACCAAGGGTTCTCGACATATGTAATTGAAGTTGGATCAATTCCCAGAGTTTCAACTAATAATTCATCGCAGAAACGAACGCACTGATCAATCCAGTATACCACATCTCCTTCCTTAGGCCTGTTGAATGCATGATGCGCCATCATCTCGAATGTTGAAAGATGCCTTCCTGAACGTCCCACGGCCGCTACGTCTGTCAATCTTATACATGGTTGACTTATTGCGAGGGGATTTGCAGGGGGTGGAACTGTCCCACTAGTTACATGGGGCTGAAAATCTGCAATACTGGCTATAGTGAGATGAATATCGTCCCTCCACCTCGCAATTACGGGATATGGATCGACTCTAGAATGCGCCTTGGAGTCGAAGAAATTCAGAAATACCTCTCTCATATCGTCCTTGAGTTCCTTTCCTCTAGAAGAAAAACCTCCAATTATGGGTTTTCCAATGAATGTATAAGGGTCTTCTGAGGTATCCCCACAGGTTTCTCTAGTGTGATCACGGGTCCAAAATCTCAAACCGGTTACCTTACAGATTCTGAGTTCATGATTGGACTCAACCCAATATGGAATGTTGACCTCTCCGAACCCCATGACATCTCCCCGCGCTTATGCATTGGAGGGTTTGACTTGAATTCGATTGTTAATATTGTATACGGCGCTTTGAAACGTCGTGGATGTGACGCACTCACATGGAGGCGTCATGGAAGAGGCACATGAAACCCGATGGACCGGGGAGAATTAGGATCTCGAAACATGGATCGATGCTTTCAGATGCCATTCTGGTTTCAGATGAAGCGCATATGTCCAATCATTCTGATGACAGATCCCCCTCCCAATTAGTCAACACTGCTTGCCTTCCCGGGATAGTGGGTGATGCGTGGGCAATGGCAGATTGGCATTTCGGTTATGGCTTTCCAATAGGCGGAGTGGTTGCTACTGACACAGAGTGGGGGGAGCAAGGAGGTTCGATATCCCCTGGCGGAGTTGGTTTCGACATAAATTGCGGAGTTAGATTATGCTCCACTGATCTCCATATTTCGGACATAGATCCTAAGCACCTTGCTGGGGAATTATCCAAATCTATTCCGGCTGGGGCGAGTAGGAAGGGAGGAGTGAGGCTCGCGGAGTCTGAGTTGGACTCCATACTCGCAGGTGGAGCAGGCGCGGCTATCGATCTGGGCCTGGCAGAGGAGAGAGATTTGAAATGCATAGAATCCAATGGTTTGCTGCAGAGCGAGAACAGAGATGTTGGAGAGAAGGCGATGAAGAGGGGATCTACCTCTTTGGGAACATTGGGCTCGGGAAATCACTTTTTGGAGCTCCAAGTGGTTGACAGGATAGTAGATGAGGAAGCGGCGAGAGCATTTGGATTGAGAATTGGACAAGTGACGGCAATGATTCACTCTGGGTCAAGAGGACTCGGACATCAGGTTTGCTCGGAACATGTTGCCACTATAGAGAGTCAATACTCGAAAGTTGGAGACTCATGGTATTCTGAAAAATGGGGATTTTCTGTTCCTGACAGGCAACTCGCATCCGCGCCTATTCACAGCTCCGAAGGAGAGTCTTACTTCGATGCTATGAGTGCGGCAGGGAACTTCGCATTCGCAAACAGGTCAGCACTTACCCAGAGGCTCCGTGAGGTTTTACGGAAAGAATACTCGGTTGATGGGGATTTAGATCTCGTGTATGATGTGAGTCATAACATAGCCAAAATTGAAGATCACCACATAGGAGGTGTAGCGTGCAAGTGTTGCGTCCATAGGAAAGGTGCGACTAGGGCGTTGGGCGGTAATCATCCAGAACTAGCCTCTAATTTCTCACTTGGTCAACCAGTTCTCGTGCCGGGCGATATGGGGACTGCTTCGTGGGTACTTGCGGGACCTGTAAAAGGTGCGAATGATGCATTCTCCTCTTCTTGCCATGGAGCGGGGAGAAGGCTTTCTAGGACAGCAGCGAGAAAATCAGTAGACTCAGAGTTATTGATTTCCGAGCTTGAATCTAAAGGGATTCATGTTAGAGCTAAGACGCCTAATGTTCTGTCCGAGGAAGCCCCCGATGCTTACAAGGATGTGGATGAAGTAATCGGTCTGACGAATCGTGCAGGTCTTGCTCGGCCGGTTGCAAGACTGAGGCCGGTTTCGGTCATCAAGGGATGATTAGAGGCTACGGTACTCTATCTCTATTTGATCCCCATCCATCATCATGTAGGAATCGTAAAGATAGTTCACTTCACCATTGACCGTCAATACTACTTCGTGGGTCTCGTCGGAGTAATTCCCCATTATGACTTCCTCACTGAAGGATTCACCCCATATTTGGAAGAAGGCCCCCAGGGGTGCATCCATGGGACTTGGGGTTTCGATATGCAGTTTACCGGTGTTATCGTGTGTATGAATTCCCCTCATTCCACTGCACCCTGGATCCCCAATGCCAATATTTGGCCCTATGCTGACTTTCGATCCGTTAATCACAATTTCAATTTGAACATGCTCATGCGTAGCGAGGCTGTTGTGATCATCGAGGCAAATATCCGTAATCGCCCAATTATTTTCATCGTCGGCATCAAGAATTGTATCATCGGAAGACACTAACAAAAAGAGGAATACGAGGGTGAAAATAGCTATTGCCGAAAGTACCGCATCCTCGGATTTCATAGAGGTGCGAGAAGGCCAGTAGTCTTGAACCATGAGGCAGTGGCAACTGCATGACTCAGTCGGTGAATAGTCCAGATTACTGGGAAGTGGCCAAAAGAGAGCTATCAAGTAATGATGAAATACTTTCAAAAATAATTGTCGAATTCGAAGATTTGGAATTGATATCGAGAGGAGATTTATTTTTCACACTGATACGATCGGTAATAGGCCAACAGATTTCTGTAAAAGCTGCATCTACAGTATGGGCAAGATTTAGTAAAAGGGTTGGAAATATTACACCAGAGAATATCCTATCAGTTGATACTGGGGAATTGAGGGGATGCGGTTTATCCCAGAGAAAAACTGAATATGTAATAGGAATCTCTGAGTCTTGGGGCGAATACAAAGATTATGATTGGGATAAGATGAATGACGACGAAATTATTGAAAAATTAATCAAATTGAGAGGTGTGGGGAAATGGACCGCAGAGATGATTCTGATATTCACATTACTCCGCCCTGATGTTTTTCCAATCGGAGACATAGGGATGATTAGGGGAATCGAGAAATCATACAATTTCGGAGAAAGAATGACTAATGAACAATTATATTCTATTTCTGAGAAATGGAAGCCATGGCGAACGGTAGCTTGTTGTTACATGTGGAGGACAGTAGATCCAGAACCTGTCGAATATTGATCACATGCAGTATCCGCGCTTTGGCTGATCGGGGATAGACGGGGCTGAGCCTGACTGAACCCCATCTGCCTCCTCCATAATTATTGTAAGAAGGGTCTTGACCAACTGCCTCAAATCATCTACCTCTTCTCTAAGCTCTTCTAAAGACAAACTGTCGTCCATTTGTATCACGCATCCCATCTGAGGGAACTCCCTCATGGGCAAAATCGTGATTTGGCCTATAAACACAAGAGGTCATAAAGGCCAGTTGACAAGGTTTTCCGTACACGGAAAAAAATGTCACTAGTCCTCGTCGCCCTCATAGTAATCATATTCGTCATCATCATAGTACATGTCTTCTTCACTGCCTCTTCGACTCATGAAGAATCCAATAGCGGCCACTGCGACCACGGCAATTCCCCCTATCATGAATACTGCATTATCTGACGAGCCTTCATCGGAAGGAGGTGGCGGTACCACACTTATTCCACCTATGGATATCTCAGCTGCATTGAAATCAGACTCACCAAGGGTGCCATCACCATCTAGATCTGTGACTAGATACAAGTTAGGTTGACCAGGAGCAGTTGCCTCCCATCTAAAGGTGACCCTGATTCCAGTAGACTCGGCGGCTAATGGAATTTCCATATCGGGAGTCAGTGCAGTGGTGAGGGAGGGCTGCCATCTTTCTGATGACTGCCCGTCTGAACCTACTTCGTAAATGAGCTCATAGAGCCCAACAACCAATGTCCCATCTCTCTTGCCTGTGTTCTCCCAGAAAGTCTCGATTGTGACAATCTCATTCATCAGAGGCGCCGTTGGATTAGACACTGCCCTAACATAATCTCCGAGGAACTCCATTATCCTGAGTGCGGGGGCCCTGGGTGCGGACTCTCCGCCCAGACCCGAAACCTGATTTCCAGACTTATCTGTGGATGTAACCCAGAAATCGATTGAGTCGCCTGATTCAATGACCATTCCATTCCCCGGAGTTAGATCTAGACGTGCTTGGTAAACATCGGACCACTGAGAGGAAGAAGATCTGTCTCCCTCCATAATCAAAACTAGCTCGCCACTACCTTCTGTGCCCATTATTGGGGAGTTTCCTCGAATGTAGACCCAAGACACCTGTAAGGGCCCGTCTTTCATTCCTATCTCATCGATCATTGTAACTGTGACCATTACATCATCAACTCTATCTGACTCGATTATTGTGAGCGATGAGTCAGGATAATTTAATTGATCGAAGAGTGCAGTCGGGGGTCTGCTATCGACTACTACAGAGTAATCCAAGTTGTCTAGTGTCCCACCTAAACCAGGCACATTCAGAACTCCTACTGAGACGTCCATGTATGGGTTCGATGGAACCCTATCAGGAAGATCGACGATGATTGAGAAGCTTGAATTATCAGCTAGCTCCGAATCAGATTTTAGGATCTGTGACCCATATACTACTGTCGCCTCTACCCTGAGGTCAGCAGGAATATTTTCTATTGGCATTCCTGAACCTGCGTATACCAAAGAGCCAGAAATCATGAATTCATCGCCCTGTCTCAAATACAGTTGATTATCGTCATGTATTGTGACAGGGGACGTTAAATCGACGATATTGTCAGGCAAGGCTACAAATTTATTGTCTAACTGCCACGAAAGCTCACCGATATTGTTCTGGTATGCCACGGTATTTAGATCATCCATGATTGAGACACTGGGCTTACAGGATACCTGTCCTTCTTCCCACGCATAATCCCATGAGATTTCGAAATCAAGGCTTACCTTGGTCACAGTGGCCGTCACGGGTTGTGTCTGAACGGACAATGGGGAGACCATACTATCGGGTGATGACCAGAGAGTCCCCCTAGATGGGTCGTAGAACATCTTACCGACGTTACTTGGGCCATCTCCACACAGCATAACAGAAACATTATCCAAAGTTCCTATGCCATTCGGCTCATCTATTTGCATAGAGAATGTATGCCTATGTCCTGCCATCAAGAACCCTAGCTCTGAATCCAAAGTATAGCCAGATGAAGGAATACTGGTTGGTTCGTCTGTGGCTACAATGACCGAGGCCCATGAATTGGATGCGCCTGCGGCACCTCCAGTTCCGCCCTCTTGGTACGATAGTCCTGCCCAGTCGGTCCCCTCCAGATACATGTGAACTGGACTGTTGAAATCCTGTCCTGAAACATCGATTCCAACGAAGTTTACTTGTTGCTGTCCGGTCATTCCGGGGGAAAGCGGCTGAGTCTGGCTAAGATACTCGTCCTCATCGGCAATACCGTCTGAGTTATAGTCGTCCATAGAGCCTCTCCAATACTTCAGAGTGATTGACTCGCCCCTAGCTTCTGACTCATCAATAGTGACGTAAAGGGACAGCGATAGATCGGGATCCCATACCTTACCATGCGCATCCTGCAGTCCTGTGGGGGTATTCACCTGCAAAGGACCAGCATTAGGTGCTGACGAATCAACAACCAGTGTGACCACAGGTGGCATGCCTGTGGTATCTTCAGCACCAACTGTTGAGCCGGATGGGCCAACTGTTAGCATCAGGGGAGATAACGTTACATCGCCTCCAAAAGATAGCCAATCTATTACTGTCTCGAAGGAACCGTTTTCTCCCATTGTCATTGGGTAAAGTGAACCAGACATATTCAGTCCGACCAAGAAGTCAGTGGACTGGGGCCTAGAATCAGAGGCATCTTGGAACCTAACCTTTCCAGTTACATTAACATCAGTGTTAGACTTGACGGGGAATGGGTAGAAGGACGAGAATTGATTTGAAAGTAGTCTTCCAAACTGATCACGTACTTCGAATGACTCAATCTGTAGATCGTTCTCTACAGCCTTTGAGCTGCCTTGTCCACTCATAGAGACGGATGGCCACACGAATTCACCATACTCATTTAGCGCATTAGACACCCAACGGATAGATTCTACATCATCCCAATTCCAATTTATACCAAACATCCAGTTGACTACAACGTCATCATTTCCGTCCGGATGTGTGATAATTTCAACATAGGTCTGGGAGATATCCAAGGGGGCGACGCTACTTCCGGATACCTGCGTGAAGGATACCGGGTCAGCTCCCTGGCCCCATAGTCCATCATCACCATTCTGTGCCCTGAATGAGACTATTTGACCATCAGAGGCAGTTCCGATAAGCTCGATTACTTCCATCAGTGAGTTATCATTCAAGTGGTGGTGAGCAGTTTCAATCTCATTCAAATGGCCATCTGGATAAAACGTGTTTGGAACTTGGAAATCCCTGTTAGTCATTATGTAATCGTAAACAATCTCCCCATCTATTGAAACCGATCCAGTGGAAGAGGATATTGTGACTGGTATGGCTATCTCCACAGGAGGGGGTTCATCCTGGGTATTAGCCAAATGGTATACCGAAATAGGCGAGGATATATCAGATACATTCTCGAACATAGTGTACCCGAGAGCGAGCCCTGTCAGTGTGACAGTCTGAGTCTGCGAGGAGGATAGTGTTACCTCAATAACCCTCCAGTCCCTATCAGTGCCAGAATCTGACCATCCAGATGTTAGTGAATTAATGGCTGAAATCTGGTATGAGTTAAACTCAGATGTGAACCTCTCGGTTGCCGAACCCGTAGAGAAGGTGGAGCCGGCTATACCGATATCAACAGGGGAATCAAAGCCATCTGAGTCCGACAGTAGTGAAATCAGGCCGTCATTAACATTGCCGCTTGTAGGAACTATCGTGTAAGCGGTGGAAGGAGTTGCCCCTATCTCCATAGTTACAGACTTCAGTCCAGCTGAGCTACCAATATCGGACTGGCTTCCGATTAAGTCTGTCTGCCATGCATAATGTCCCCTGGCTAGCTCATTTGGGAAAGACCAGTCAATGTCGCCATCATCCGCGAAATCAATTTCCACATTTGATGCAGGTTCCCCATAAAGATGGGAGACTTCTAGCCTATCGATATAGCCATTCGTTGGCAATGTCACATGAAGAGAGTACCCGGTTCGCGGGGTAGCGAACAAAACCGACCCCCCCTTGGGTGTACTTCCGATTGAGTTTCCAGATTGGTCTCTGACCTCAATCTGTACGTTTGTTGATGAGTTTCCTAGGAAGCTGAGTGCCTTGATAGGTCTGACAGAGTGCAGATAATCAGAGGTTATGGTACCAGTAGTATTAGTGGCATTAATCAGACCATCGACAAGTTCCACATTGGTCATTTGCCAGCCATTTGCACCCATCATATCTGCTGTTAGGAGCCTATCTCCACCCACTGTAATAGACTCGATCATTGGAGACGCTAGAGGATTGGAAGTATCCATATTGACAGCTAGTTTTAGAGTAGGGTGCGTAGATGAGTCAACACCTGCCAGACTGATGGGGAAATTCACATTGGAGTAACCTGGTATAGGCATTTCAGAGCTAGAATCAAGTAGCGTTCCCGTGATTGTATTATTCACATAGTCTTGAGAGGTTCCATCAATTTCGATGATGCCCCTGTTGAATGCATCGTCATCTACGATAGAAAAGCTAGGACTTGTCCAAGTTCCTGGTTGACTGAAGTTACCCACCTTAATTCCGACGTTATCGATACTCCAGCCAGAGTTCGCATCTGTAAATCTAGCGCCCATTGCAAACTTGAATTGAACTTCGTCGCCCTTGTTCTGAGATAGATCATACTCATAATTATCCCAATCATTGGAGTTACAATTTACTCTGGTCCAAATCTCGAGTCCGTCATTTATGGTATAGGATTGGCCTGTGTATGAGTACTGCCTATCTGTGTAAGATGGCATGTCAACATGTTGCCATGGGCCGCTGTTGACCCTCATCCAGAGAGCACCGCCGACGTAAACATAGGCCCCTGTCCCATAGTCTAGGCATACCCACATATCGAATGAGAATGAGGACTGCCCTATGTCTGAGATAAAGTATGAAGGTGTCACTAGGCTTGACTGGAAGAACTGATCGGTCGCGCCATTTAGCCCAATATCATACATGTAGGGGAATGAAGATGCAGTTTCTGGACCGAAGGTGCTGGATGGAGCTGAGAGTAGCCAAGCGCATTGTTCTCTTGCAGGGCAAGCTCCGGGATTAGATGAGGACTGCCGGTAGACAGTTGAGAAACCGGATACGAAGATGCTCTCTGGATCAGTTACCTGCGAATCTTCAAATCCGTGTATATCAGAAATAAATCCAGAGTTCAAAGTTAGGAACTGCCACTCGCCTGTACTCGATGTAGTCGCATTTCCGGGAATTGTATATCCGTCCACCATTTCACCGAGGCCATTTAGGGTACGGTAACCGAATACAGTAAGTCCCTCACGGCCATCTGGATCGCTTACTCCGCCGGGATTCCCATATTGAACGGAGCCATCGGTCTGGACAACGAACCTCAGTAGAGAGTTGTTGACTCGGTTGGCCACAGGTACGTCGTTGGCAATTGTCACCATTCCACCACTGTCGTCAGTGGATACGCTACCCGCCCCGTAAGTCAGGGATGGGATATTACCATCGGAATCAGCATAGCCTGCGCTACCTGGTATATTTCCAGATCTAGATCTGCATTGCGTTGCGGCTGAGGAAGTTCCAGTTGATGAAATATCAGTCCATGAGGTCCCGTTATTGTTCGAAAGCTCTATGCATGCATTGTCCCAAACTGATCCCTCGAGATCCCAATGGAGATCGAATTCCATTTCTGTGATATTGTAGAGGTCGATTGGCACAGTCAGGTATCCCAACTGATTATTGCCGTAGTAGCAGTATGTACCGTAGTTTTGGAAGGAGTAGCCATTCACATCACAGCCATGGTGCCAGACTCCTTGACCAGTACCGCTGTTTTGGTAGTTAACGTCGTCAATGAACCATCCGGGAGATGGCGCTGAGTTATTCGATGTCCAGACTCTGAACCTGAATTCGACACTGGTGGACGAGTTGAGGACAGGGTCAGAGAACAGTGTAGTGAGATTTAATGTCTCAGTCATCCATCCACTGTGAGAAGTTCCAGTAAAAACTGGGATAGTGGTCCCAGTAATTCCATTTACAGAAAGGTTGCCTTGGTCTATGTAGGAGGTGTATCCACCATCTGGGGCGATCCATGTCCACGGTCCGTTTGAAGCCTTATACTCAATCCAAGCACCTCCATTACTACCATCCAGATGATACCAGTGATCGAAAGTGAGCTGGTAGCCATTCCTTGTGGCATTAGTCGGAACGACCATCTGGGGGAGAGTAATCCAGGTATCGACTCCCGGGGTGAGTGATTCACCCGGCTTGGTCCCTATCGCCACGCCTCCTTGCGAAGCACTAGCTGGGACTACCCCGTGTGCTAGGGTCTGCTCATTGCCATTGATAGATCCATTGAAGTCAAAGATAGTCGCACCCCAAAACACGTCCCTGTCACAGTAAGTCAGGGTTCCATCTGTCTCTGTTGAGTTGAGTGTGGTGTCATCGTCGTAGAAATTGCCGTAATCATTTCCATAAACTAATTCTTGGCCACCGAAAGGACATGTTGAGTTCCCAGAAGGTAGGCTTTGTATGGAATACAAGAAAGAGCCATTGGCGACAGAGCCGTTGGCAACTCTGCCATTGCCGCCTTGGATAGTCTGGTTTGTTCGGCAGAGGTAGTCTACTCGAATTATCTCGCCACTATCTAGTTGCGCATTGCCTCCTTCGTCAAAACCAGAGGTTACGTTGTATCCAGTGAGGCCGTTGCAGCTAGGATGGGGGGTGTATCCAGATTGGCTCTGGAACTGTACAATGTGGGTTGATGCTGGCCCTGGCCTGTAAGAAGCGGGCATGGCAATTGAGTAGTTGCCAACATCCATGTTATCCATACTATTCAGAGTTCCATCATCGACAAGAGTGAGATTGCCATCTAGATAATCAGTTGTGGTGCCAGAATCAGTCCCATTTTCTAGGACGAAGATGTCCATGACGTCTGCGGATTCCAGAGATGCGGCCATGGGCGAGTCGGTCACATGCGCCCAACCATCCATGATTGTGGCATTACCAGGTACTCTGAATGCGGTCAATGTAGTTGAGTCACCAGATGTATTTACCGTAGAGGGACCGGCCCAAGAGGTAGTTGCTGCGTTCGTAATCGGTGCCAGTAGCATCAGGAGAACTAGGGCTCCTGCGAGCCTCCTGCGGTAGTTCGACATGTTGCCTGCTATTCTTACAGACATTATGAATTAATTGGTGAACTATTGCGAACGCGGCTAAACTAGGATAAATTATACATGAAATTTGGAGCCACTGGGGAGAATTGAACTCCCGACCTTCCCATTACCAATGGGATGCTATACCCCTAAGCCACAGTGGCGCAGACTTGGCGAATAGCCCGTCACCTTTGGGTGTTACGATAGGAGGGGGGTCTCCGATGCACTCAAGTCCGGAAGTATAGTCCGAGACTCATAGCCGAGATCGCATAGCCTGGTATTGCGCATGACTGGAAATCATGTGGGTTCATCCCTCCGGAGTTCAAATCTCCGTCTCGGCGCCATACTACATTCGGCCTATTTATGACCAAATCGGCGAGCCCCTTATGTCGTCCACCTATTGGTCGAGAACATGGAGGAGGTGCCCGAGCCATTAGAAGTGGAAAAATTCAGGGACGGGGATATACCGCGATTATCTGAATTCAGCAATGTAACGAGCTTCGGCAAATGGTCTAATTTACTCTTATTTTTAGATACCCTAATCACGCAATTTACATTCCATGTCTCTACTTCGAGGAAGTTCTGGGGAGTCTCGGAAGCAATGATTCTGGCGCTTTCTTCAGCGTCGGTAATTCTCGGCGCTTGGGATTATGGAATAGGTGAGTTATCTTCTGGAGGGGATTGGAGCAGAGGAGGTTTATTTGGAGATGAAAGTGGGTTTCTTCGTCTAGAAGATTGGTCACTGATGCTCAGCCTCCTATCAATGATGTCATGGTTATCTGCTATTGTCCTTATGTGGATCAGATATCCCATTATGAGAGAAAATTTGGTATTCTTAGTAGTAGCTATGCTCGCCGTTCAATTGGGTTATATTTACTCACATGCGGCATCTCCTGACTTTCCGATTGAGTCTGATTTATCTGATTGGGGGGGAGTGGCCATGGGGAATCTTGTGATGGTCTTCTTAGCATTATTCGTTGTGCACAGGGCCGTTACAGAAACGAGGGACATACATGTTGAGGAGAAGCATGCTCATCCAGACCCTAGGCTAGTTGACAAGGCATGGAAAGATCATCGTCTTGAAGCATGGAGCGGTAGCCTGGCAGTTTGGGCGATAATGATCAATATCATGTCTTGGACTGGGGCACAGGCGGTTTCCCAGAGGCCCCCAATAGAAGACGGTATTTTCGGACTTTCTGTGGCATACGTTATCTCTGGGATTCTCTCGTTCTTTCTCCTTATGCACATTCTATGGTACCCTCACTTCATGCTAGGTGGAGGTGACCATACTATCCAGTCATCTAGAGCTAGGGAGGTTTCGGGATCATCCCCTGTTGCTAGAAAGGAAACTCTGCAAGGCCTGTGTCCAGTTTGTGGCGCTGAAACACCGGTAATCAAGAAGCCTTCAGGCCAAATAGAGGTTCACTGCTCCGATACGGATTGCTCTGGCTGGGGCATTCCTGGTGAAGCATGTATATCATGCGCTAAAGATTTGCCAATGAGGATGAGGTGTGAGAAATGTGGAAGTAGCTCTTCTGCCACTAGTCACTTTGTCAAAACGGATGCATGGTGATAGCCGTAAGCTGATATATTTCGGAATTGTTTAATTGGTGGAATGAGAGTGTATTATTGTGCATGAGTTGGATTTCTTAGACGATGAAGCCATCGATGAAGGCCAATACAAAGATCGAAAAATCGAGGAAGAAGAGTCATTTATCGGTAATTCATCCCTAAATTTGTTGATCAAAGTAACTTCATCGCTGGTAGTTCTCCTCAGTGTTTTGATAATATCTCTGTGGGCGGTATATCAGACTGCGGATGTGGCATTTGGTGGCCCCCCTAGTTCTCTAGAACTATGGGAAGACGAGTACAGGGATATGACTGGATTAGACAGGATATCGAACTTGGATGGAAGTGGAACTACCATATGCATAGTGGACACAGGAATAGACGTGACTCATCCAGACTTAGAAAAAATCAATATCACCTCATGGATAGATCTTATTTCAGGTGAGAATACTCCCTATGATGATGAAGGCCATGGAACAGCAATGGCAGGCATTATTGCTGCAAATGGCGGATTGAATGGAGTTTCTCCTGGTGCAGATCTACTAATTGCCAAGGCGATATCAGATGACGGTTCGGGAACAGATGCGGTCATCGCTGATGCGGTCGATTGGTGTGTCTCAGAGGGATCTGACGTGATTTCACTTAGCTTGGGGGGAAATCAGGGTTTTGGCTCTGGCTTTTTCACTACCGATGAATTGGAGGAATCTGTGGAAGATGCCATAGATTCAGGTGTTTTTGTAGTTGCGGCGGCTGGAAACGATGGAGAGGATGATAATGGAGACGTAGAATCGCCAGGATCTGTCGAAGACGTCATTTGCGTTGGTGCGATCACTAGGACAAGTTCAATTTGGAGCGGTAGTTCAGAGGGCGATAACAATGGGAGATTATGGCCAAACCCAATTCTCCCAAGGCAAGATCCCGATAAGAAGCCAGAGGTCGTTGCACCTGGACATGAAGTTCCTGTCTTGATGGCTAGTGGAATGGGGAGCGGGACATGGTGGGGATGGTCCAGTGGGACTTCTGCCGCAACTGCATGGGTTTCGGGCTCAATAGCAATTTTTCTTGAAGGGAATCCAGAAATGAAAAGGGACGGAGCTCAAGGGGGAGCGAGTGCCATCTCTGAACTAAAATTGATGATTGCCCAGAATTCTGAGATGAAAGAGGGACAGGAAGGACACGATGATCACTATGGATATGGGATTCTTAGGATAGATTTATTGGTTAACTACTCGGAAAATAATAGCTCTATTTCAGTCATGCCGAGAAATGATAACCTGCCCACTGAAAGGCATCCAGAAGTCGTTCCTCAGACATCTCAAGCAATTCGACGAACAACTGCTAATGTCCCGCCTGACAGCTCTACAAAAGAGACTGAGTGATCTTCGCTGATTGACTTGATGAAGGAAATCCATTGATTGAAAGCTATTACCTTAGACTGTGCCTCAGTTGGCTCTTTACCTTCGGAAGGAACTCCTACATCGCCAGTTGGAACCTCCGGCTCAGGCATGATCAACAAACCCCCTGGAGAGAGGATTTCGAATGCAGAGGATGCGGCTGTAGTTCTATCTGAATCAGGTAAATCGATTATAATTAGTGAGACTGGAAGTGGAATATCACTTGGTCTGGCAGAAGAAGGGAGAGACGCAGATGCCGCTGACCAACTAGTTACTTCGGCAGTGACCTCGGCCCAAGGTTTTGAAATAATTCTGGCCCAACTTTCGGCGCTATATCTTCTTATTAATCTATCAATTATAACGCCAAACCTGGCTCCCTCCTCAAGGACAATAAAAGAATCTGGCTTTGCCTCGGGGCCCTTCCCCTCGCCCGAGGGATCTCCACACCACAAGTCGAGTAACCATGCCGATAGATGACCGATTCCACCACCGACCAGTATGGCATTTCCGAGTGGCACCCTAGATACGATGTCCCTGATCCTGCTCCTTAATGATCGAGGCATTGTCCTCAGACCCATCAAAAGCATCTGCTCACCTATCGATGAGGCTATCTCAGGCTCTTCTTCAGACCTCGAGGAATCTTTAGAGAGTAACCTTTCAAGCATCTCTCTCTCGGACATTTGAGGTAAGCCGAATCCACTATTCTCGGACGCCATGGAGAGCCATAGAAGCATCATTATTCAAGATTGGTCTATGAGGATGCCTTCAAGAGACGCATTCGGGCCGGAGGGGCATGGACGGGGAGGATGAAGACGACAGGTTAGTGGATGTCACTGAGTGCCCCAAGTGTTTGATTATGACAGAGCACAGTATTCTCAAGAGGACTCCCAAGGGACGAGGCGAGGACTTGTTAGTGAAGTGCATTGAGTGCAATGCAGTGCACCTTATGAATCTTAGACCATCGACTTTGGCTAAGATGCGGACCACGCTTTCCGAGGGCTCTCAAAGCATTTCAGTCATGATTGAATCGGATTCTAATGAATTGATAAGTGTGGGAGATTTATTTGAACATGGTAGTTCTTTCTGGTCGATTACAAGAATAGAGGTCGGAGACAAGATGTCTATTGACTCGTGTAAAGCTGAAGAAGTTGTATCAATGTGGGCCGTGAACAAAAATACCTGCACAGTAAAGATTACTCTGACTGACGGAGAAAAGAGTACGGCATCAACAATTGATTGCGATCCAGAGAAAGAATTTTCTTGTGGGACAGTCATGAAAATTGACGATAGAAGGTGGAGAATAAGAGCGATTCATACTGGAGAAGGCAGAACCCTGAGAGGGAAGAGAATTGCCGCGGACATAAGGAGAATGTACCTCCACCCAGTAATCAAAAGCTAGTCTATCTTCTGTTTGTCCAAGGTAAAAGTATTGCTTTCAGGACATGCGTTGCAACTTCAGGGTTCTCATTGAGCCTGCGGATTCCATATTCATACCACTGTGAGCCATAGGGAACGTATATTCTAGTTAGATGCCCCTCTTTGGCGAGTTTTCTTCTGAGATCTCCTCGTACGCCTAGCAGGAATTGAAATTCATATCCAGGTCCCTTGCCCGGGAATGAGATATTTTCAGAGTCAGGAAAAAGATCGTATTTCTCCAGTAGGGACAGGGAATGGTTGATCACGGGATAATCATGCGAGGCAATGGCGGTATAGGCGCCACTTGCCATCATAGATTCTATTGCTTGGTTGGTTGCTTCAACAATCTCTTTGTAGCCAGTGTGAGCAATTTCTCCTGGTTCGAGATAAATTCCCTTGCATATTCTAAAATCTGCTTTAGGGCCCAGAATACCACATATCTCAAGTATGTCAGAGGTAGTTCTCAATAGTCTCCCTTGAAGTACGACCCCGATATTATCAATTCCCTCGGACCTAATCTTTAGCATCAATTCTATGGTGGAGTCAGTAACACGGCTATCTTCCATATCTAACCTTACGAATATATCATTTTCTGATGCCTTTCTAGTGATATTGAGAATATTCTGAAAAGCTGTCTCTGGATCTATTAATAATCCAAAGGCAGTAGGTTTTATCGAGATATGGGCATCGATATTATTCTTCGAGATAGAGTCGATAAGCATCGAGTATTCATTCAGAAAGAACTCAGCTTCTTCTAGAGATCTGATTTCCTCCCCCAGAACATCAACAGTAAAACAAGCCCCCTCGGAAGATAAGTTATTCATTGTAGAGACTGCATCTTCCAGATTTGACCCAGCGACATATCTACTGGCAACCATACGAACAATGAATTTGGGGGCGAGTGGCATAGCGGCGACAACTAGCCTTCCCAACAACGCCATCCTTAGTTGCGAGGAGGAGGAGAGACTTCACGGTTGCTCTCTTAGGATGTCCCTTCCCCTAAGCACTAGTATGTCATTTTCTGAAAGGAAACTATTGATCTCTGTCCTCTGCCAGCCCTTGAACGACTTTCGGTCTAAATGTACGAATATGTCACCTCCCGGAAAGGCGTCCATCGTGGAGTTTATCGCAGAAATAATCGATCTCTGCCACGGCATTAGCAATTCTTCTGAATCTGGATTTTTATCATGAGTGAAGTCTAACGAGTAATTTGCCAGTACATGCCCTAACCACATGCCCCCTCTCTCAACTATATCTTTGTGACGAGGCGCGTAATGCCCCCCTCCCAAGCCAATCATTACTTCTCCCGAGCCTTCCCAGATCCCCTTGGGGAAATCACCATTCAGTCCTAAAACTCTACAAAGAACCTTTGCCCACAATTCCAAGGCATCGTCTCTGCTCCAATCGGATTCCGTGGAGCCAATCTCGATGTATAGTGTCGGCCTAGTCAACACAGGGCCGTGATGTGTGGCTTCTAATGTCAAATCAAAGTGTTCTTGCAAATTCCTCTTCCTTGCTTCTTTGACCATCTCCCTGTACAAGCATGCGAATCTGGGAGAAGGGGGCACCAATACTCCATTCACCCCCCCTGATCTTCCAGGGGCCCCCTCAGGTAAGGAGCCCGGGAGTCCTATCGCGTGTAGAGTAATAGCGGGGGTGTCAGAGGAAGAGACATGCCTAGAAAGGACAAGGACCTCATTAACAACACAACCGACTTCATTCTCGTGAATCTCATCTATTGAGTCAGCATCCACGTGAATTTTCTCTATGGTGAGCAAGTGTACATTACAATTGGAATTTCTATTTACCTTCCCATGTTGAAAGAACTCCGCTTTTTCCCAACTAGAGGATTCCAGCAGAGAGCCCCTAAGATTGACAGATGCATCATCGGCCTCGGAGCACAGGATTAGTATGACCATGAACCGCAAGGGGGCCATGTATTCAATACTACAGCCACACCTTCAAGCAGTAGTGTCCTGACGGACATGCATCATGCACACTGATGTGGGATTCAATCCTATCAGAATTGATGAGGGTCTCGAGTATTCTCTCATTGTTGGCTCGGATGGCCAAATGATGAAAATTGATCAGGGTGGCTCGCCATGTAGCCCTATCTCACATCCATTCCCGGGAGCTTCATCCTGTGGAGTGATTAATTCTGGCAGATGGATAGGGTCATGGACACGAAGAGATCTCAGAAAGGCATTCATGGGGTCATTCTCGCTCGATGAGGATTGGTCGAATGTGAATTCAGATTCGGGAGATGAAGAAGAGATTGGGCAGGGAAATCTTCATGTCAGTAAATCTGCCATTTGGACTAGGGATTTGCAGTCGGAACCAGTGGCTATGTGCGCAGTGGGAGATAATACTGTATTTGCATGTCTGGGAGCTGGGATTTACATGATTGACTCTGAAGCGCGAGAGATTTGGCGCTCTCCCTATCCCAGATGGAGGGAGCTTGAGGACCTAGTTGGCATGGACTCTATTGTTTCGATTGTCCATAACGAAAAGGAGGTTTATGCGTTCTCATCATCAGGGGGATTCTCAATTATCTCTGTTTCCAGTGGACATGAGGTAAGTAATGGAATTTTATCGAATCTTCCTGGGAGGCTCCATGATGTAAAATTCGAACGTGATTCTGGATGGATCGTAATGTTGCACGGAAGGAATGTCGTGCTATTGGATGATTTATTGTCTAAGCCGGAGGTCCTTCGAGTTCCTGGACCAGTACTAGATGCCTCTCCCGTGAATGGGGGATGGGTGTGGACTGGATGGAGGCATGATGGCATATCCTGCGCCGGAACGAAGGAGATTCACCCCCGAGAAGAGATAGGGGTCTCATTACTAGGCACGAAGGTTCTGACGAACAGCGGTTCCTGGGGAAATCTACCGGATTCTATACGTTTGAAGATGTGAAACTGTACTTTAGGCGAGTTTCGCCGGGAAGGTTGATTACAGAGGCAAATATGGGGCAATGGTCACTCATTTTTTACAGTATATCCACATTTACCGCACGACTTACGATCTTTATGAACTGCCAAAAACACACCGGGGCCACATCTAGGGTCAGGACAGCACTCTGCGCGTTCTAATTTATCCCCTTCTATCTTGTATTTCGACCACTTCGCATTAGCGTTTGGGCTGTCTGACATCACTCATCGCCTCCGTCTTTTGAGGGATTCCCATCTGAGTCGGGGCCCCTTACTCTCTTGTGCCTCTCTACGATGAAATTTGGCTCTATTGAGGAAGCCTCCTCAGTTGAGTAAATCAAAGCCAGTCCAGTTGTCCTTGGCATACCGAATCTCGAAGATACATCCTTGATGAAAACGAGATCTTCCTTGGCCCCAGGTTCAGCCTTGGCGGCCGCGGTTATCATCTGGGAAAGATCGGGCGTAGGAGAATTGGGATGATCCCACATAAATCTAATCTCTACCCTGTTAAGCAATGGGTTATCCTTTCTGTTAATTACCTGCATATATTCACCTACCTGATGTTTACCTTGAGCGCATAATTTCCTGGCCTAGTGATGTTCAACCTCTTGGCAACCTCTGATCTGTTCGGATTCAAGATTACAACTAATCCCTGCCAATCTGTCGTAACAGGTGAGTTTGGGCAATGTGGACACTGCACTGGATCATTTTTCTTATCTGGCTCAGGAAGAACCTGATTGCACTCTCCACAAGCGAAGGGTTGCTTTGGCATTTTAATCAGTCTCCTTCAACCAATCTGCGGCTCCAAGACCATCCATCTTGCAGTTGAGTCCTATCTTACTAGCTCTCGGATCATTCTGATTAATGGCCTTCGAAACGACTCTGGAGCGAACATGGGAACCCTCTTCTATGTGCTTTCCGGACTGAGCCCCTTCAATTCTCCTAACGCCCATATTGACTTGAATTGGCTCATCCAATATCTGGGACTTGTGTAGAAGGGCCTCAACTGGCCCTATTCTAACGAATGCGCCATACTCGGATACATCCGAAACATAGCCATCTACGACCTCATTGTTCTCCATATTGAAAAGAAGCGCCTTGAAGCTGACAGCTTGATATATTGCTCCGTCCCCATGAATAATTCTTCCTCTGCCAACTGGCTTATGGTCGAAGGTCAGAACCGTGTAGTTCTCATCGACGTCGAATCTTCCTTCGAAAGCATCATTTGCTAGACTGTCGATGTGATCAACTAGGCTTTGTCCCTCTCTGATATACTCTGCAGGAATGCGAATTGTGTCCTCTCGTTCAACGATACTGTACATTTTTTTGCCTCCAAAACGAACCGCTCCGAGTTCCGCCAGGACAGGGGGTTTCCCTCCCGTCCTTCATCGGCTGAGCCTCTGGAGGAGAAGTCCGTGGGCACGGCGAGCTGCCTCTCCTGTATAAGCGCAACGGATGCAAACATGTAGTTGGCTAGTGCCGATATTCTCTCAGACCTACGGTCTGAGTGAGAATATGGTGCGAACGTTCAAGAGTGTTCCAAATACCATTTGCTAATCTGATGGCATCTCTAAGGGACTCAGACGTCTGGTCCAAGCCGCGTAGAGCAATTATTATTTCGCTAATAATGTGCACAGTAATCACTTTCCCAATCTGGGATGAGGGAACCAATAATCTCGCTGTCAGCCAAAATCATCCAATCTTGTCGACTGGGATTATTGATCCATGGGAAGATGGAGATCAGCCATGGCCCCAGCCCGGAAGAACTCCAGATAGAGTATCAGCAAGCCCTTTGCACGATCCGGTCGGAAATAATCTTTCATTGGCATCAATAATTGATCCTGTAATTAATTGGGAGTATGGGGCATATGACATTGGTACGGACTCGCTTGGCACCCCAATAGCTGACTTCAGAGATTCACTGACTGTTGATTCTGACTCGGTAGAGAGATGTGGGGGGAGTTCCCTCTACACAGTGATAGTACAGACAGAGGCTTCATCGGGAGACAGCTACCTCAGAATTATCGAGGGAGAAGATTCAGATTTAGCATGGGAAGTTAACTTGGGCCAAACTGAAACAGTCAAGGCGTCACCCATGGTTGTCGACATAGATGGAGCCAATGGACCTGAAATCATCGTGGCATATGACGTGGTAGCAGGTAGTGACACCACACTGCATGTTGACGCTTGGTCGCCAAGACTGGTATGCGGAGTAACAGGGTGGTCTTCTAGTGGCTCTCACGATAGTCAGTTACTTTGGACATGGGAAGATCCAGAACTGATGATAAGTAGTGAAGAGGGGCCCTATACGGGAAGTATTTGGGGGAGTCACAAACCCACTTCTCAGCCACTATTAGCTGACTTAGACTTGGATGGGGATCCGGAGCTAGTAATTTCAGCTATCGGAGAAAGTGATGGCTCGCCAGAAGTTGTAGCCATCAGCCTCCCCTCTTCTGGCACCCCGACGAAACTGTGGAATAAGAGATTGGGATACGGAAGTCACGCATCAGATCCTGTTTTCGTACAGACTGATGAAAATACTGCATATGTCATGTTAACTTCAACTGAGTCTACCAATGGGGCAATGTGGCTTTGGAAACTGGACTCTTCTAGCGGAGATCCTAGTTGGGACGGAAAATCCCTAGGGAATTTGGATGGTGACTCCAATGTCCCACATATCAGATTACCCGGGCCTGTTGTGGCTAATCTGGATAATGACAACAATCCAGAGATAATAGTAACCATACCCACTGATAGTGACTCCTATGGGACATTAGATGGTGCTGAATTCAGAGGCATTGAGGTGGCTAATGGATCCGAGATATGGAGTTACACTTCGCCGAATGGCTACGCTGATGCGCCTCCTGTTCCAATAGACACTGATGGAGATGGCGACCATGATAGGATGTGCTGGATTACATGGTGGCAGACCACTACTGCTAGACATGGAATTACCGGGTGTGTTGATGATACAGATACCTCGAGCCCTAATGAGGCGTGGCATCGTGATTTAGAGCAGAGTAGTGGTACGCCAAATGATGAAATTGCTGTCTCTCAGCCTGTTTGGATGGATATCGAAGGGACAGGTGAGCCAGAATTATTAGTCGCATATGGTAGATCAATATGGGGTTTTGACGGTTCTGAAGGAACTGGTTCCGCCATAGGTACGGATTGGTCTAGTGACTTGGAATTGAATCAGAGGACCTGGTCTTCCCCCTCGCTGGCCGATATTGATGGCGACAACACATTGGATGTTGTCATTGGGGCAACTGTTGTTTCACTGGAGAGGTCCGATATCAGACCACTACTTGACGGGAGAGGCATAGAATTCGATCCCACCTCCCCCAACCCAGGGCAAAGTGTCCAGATCACTGCATTCATTGAGAATGCGGGAACCTCAAATGCGGACTCTGATGTTGATGCTGTATTGTATGCTGATGACTTCGAGATAGGAAGATACCGATTTACCTCCATGCAACCAGTGGCCCCCTCGGGATCTGGCTCTTTCGAGTCTTTCTCGATTGATTGGTCCGGCCCTCTAGGAGATCATGAATTCACTTTGGAGATTGATCCATTTTCCAATGTTACACAAACTAGAACCGATAACGATCGGTATTCGAAGACATTGTCAATAATTCCAACATACAATGTTACCTTTGAAATTTCATCAGAGCCTTTGAGGGTCTCTCCGGGAGAAACCGTTCAGACTCTACCTACGATTAGATCCACTGGGAGGCTGGCTGGAACTTGGTCACTGGAAGTAGATAGTTCTGGAATGCCCCCTGGTTGGACATGGGCTGATTCCACACAGGGTGGAATAGAGGGAGTAGAAATTGCAGTGGGCGATTCTTGGTCCCCTACACTGGACATTAGTGCGCCTTCGGATGCTCTTGGCTCGGATTCTGGATTCCTTGGCCTTACTATGACACTTGATAGTGATGCGAACGTAAGCGTTTCTTCGATACTGCCTATCGAAGCAAATAGAACCAGGGGACTTTCGATAAGAGGTCCGGAAGGAGCCTCATACAGTTCTGGATTCGGTTTAATTGGTGATTCTGCCAGAGCTTGGATAGTTGTAGAGAATATTGGTAATGCTGCTGAGAATCAGATATCGATGGACTGGGGAAATACTCTCTGGGGAAGTGATCTGAGATTGATTGATGAGGCGGGGAACGAGAGGTTCGCTTTGGTCCTGGGACCCGGAGAGAAGCAGATACTCGAAGCTTCACTTGATGTCCCGGTAATTAATGACAATGAGCAAGTCGTATCGATTGGCGATTATGTGGAGACCTCCTTGACCCTCTGTGTGGATGGTGAAGATACTTGTCAAACAGTAGATTTGACTTTCGTAGCATCCGGTTCGGTTAGTAGAAGTCACATCAGGAGTGTCCCTTCAGAGGGCCTTGAATGGCAGATAGATGCGGATAAACCATCAGAAATAGACTCTCTATCCTGGTCACTTTCCTCTGCTGGAATGGCCAAGACTGGATGGATTTGGTCGGCATCGGGGGACTTGACTATCAATGGAAACAATATCACCATTGATGTTTCAGATGGCCGTGGAAGCGGGACCCTAAGTTTGGACCTCCCGAATAATGCCGCTCCCTCCTTCCACTATTTTGAAGATACGAGCGACGAGTCAGTAGAACATGTGCTCAGACTATCTATCGAGGTTTTACAGATTTACAGATCTTCTATAGTAGTCTCATCTCCTACTGAACAGCCTTTCCTTGTCGATGTTGAATACGAATCTTTGGTCGTTCTGAGACTGGAGAATCCAGGTAACGGTGATGACTCATTCTCACTTGAATACTCAGTATTATTGGATGATAATATTACTGAGGACCCAGGAGTTATCGTCTCATTCTCAAGAAATTATGTCTCACTATCGGCAGGGAGCCTTACAACTGTTCCAATAACCGTCTTACTACCTGAAAGTACACCTGCAAGAGTCCCATTGGTAATCTCATTTAACATGAAATCCGAAGGGGACAACGCGGTGCAATCTGTGGTTGAGATTATTTTTGAAGCTAGACAGGATCATCAGTGGGAGATTACGCCTTACTTGGCCACTCAAGTAGGCAATGTGGAAGCGGATGGGGCGATTTTCTTGGCTGATCCTGGAGAAATTGTTGCAGTGAATGTTTATGCGACAAATATAGGGAACTTAGAGGATGATCTGACTCTAATTACCACTAGTTATACGTCCGTTCAGAATGGTGATCCTTCATCGAATTGGGAATCTACAGGAGGTTCTATTCTTGGGCTGGAGGTTAATGAGACAGGGATCATTGTAGTGAATACTAGTGTTCCGTTAGATGCTTGGAGTGGCTCATATGTTGAGGTGAATGTTACGGCCTTTTCAAGGGGCCAAGAGATTTCTTCGTTCACATTCTCTGTCGAGTCTTCCCATGTGCCTTCTTGGAATGCAATAGTCGACCAAGCAAATTTAGAAGTAGATCCAAGTGGATCTCAAATAGTACTTTCCGTAGTCCAAACGGGTAACTCTCCGACCCAGCCATACATCTCCATGTTTGTGTCTGGAGAATCGGGCTGGGGCATCGGAGAGATTTCTGAAATGCCGGTAATAAATCCAGGCCAGAGTGCCCCACTATCATTGAACATAACCCCTCCTGAAAACGCCATACATGGTAGAGCAGTAGAGCTGACTTTGAGAATTAGAGAAGGCGATTCTAGTGGATTATCCGAGATAGTATTTCCATTGAGAGTCTCTGTTACTCAGGATTTCTCATTATCTGGACATGGTGATTGGGTAATTAGTCAAGAAGGTGGATTCCCTCTGGCATTCATAGAGAATCTTGGAAACTCGCCCAGTACGGTCTCAATACAGATACTGAGTTTACCTATCGGATGGGAAGTTTCAGGGGGGAATAACGTAATTTTAGGTGTAGGAGAAGTTTCAGGAATCCCAATAGAATTGATTCCAGATGAGGGATGGGAGGGGGATGTAAAGACAATAAGAATACTAGCAGAGGATACGGCAGGAAATCAAAGAGAGATTTCTCTGGATACTAGAAAGGAGGACTACTCTTGGGGCAATAGCCCGGTAATTATTTCCAATTCAGGCGACCAGTATGTTCTGAAAGTGCATGGCACAGATTCAGTAAGCTCAGTTGTTGACTCGGGAGCAGGGATTCTTTCATGGGGCGCTTCGGGCGGTTGGCTATGGGATACGCAGTTTGGGCAGAATGGGACACTAACAATTGAAACTTCTACCACATTAGATTACAAGTCATGGATCTCTGAGCCATCGGAAAGATCTGCTAGTTGTACAATCGCGGGATTGGTAGGGTCAGTACAGGCAAGTTGTACGATCTTGAATGGTACTGAGGACTTCGGATACACAATTATACTATCTGATGATAATGGCAATATGCTTGATTCCACCCAAGGCTCGGTAGATTCGGGGAAGTCTTCGGGAATGCTAAATCTCAGTGCGGAAAGTTGGAATCCCCTACCTGGAAGAAGTGAGTTGACTATCAGAGCCATCGACTATAGAGGAGTAGAGATTGATTCACATAGTCAAATTTTCGAAGTCAGAAGAACTGACTGGAATGTCGGATTGGTGGGATTGGAATTAGTTGGCACGGGAGAAGGGCAAGAGATATCTATTCTGACTAAGAGAGCTAATCATGAGATTCTGGATAGCTCTATTTGTATTATCCAAGTCAGTGCTGGTACATTCAATGCAGAGTACATTGTTGACATGTCAGAATCTAGCGTACTAGCGCCAAGACCTGTGATTGACAGGCCTGATGTTAGTGATGAAACCGAACTTGTAGCGAAGATAAGTTGTGAATTCCCCTGGGATATTGATTCTGATCCGTCTGATGATGAGGAGAGAATAATTCTCTCCGGCTCTGATGACACGGAAGGGGGTTTTAGTAACTCTAGTACAGCGATTGCATCGGCTGGCTTAGTAATAGGCATATCCATTGCATTAGCCTGGATGGCGAGAAACTTCAAGGAGGGCAGAGAAATGATGGAGAAGACCAGGAAGGCCCTAGAGAGTAAGGCCTTGGAAAGGAAAGCCTTGGAGGATGAGAAAAGGAAGGAGGCGATTCCCAAGGATGATGAAGTTAGTATTCCTGAGCCAACTAATGAGTCATCTAATGAAGAGGCGAGAGATGCCGTTCCAGGTGAAGCTGATAGTTTTGAGAACCGTCTCAACCGTCTAAAATTTGAAAGATAGCGGTGAAATAATGTCCACACAATCTAATCTGCCATTTTTCCATACGTTTGATCCAGTAGTATGCGATCCTTTAGATGTAATTCCAGCAATACAATCGTCCCTTGGGGGGGATCATGAAGAGATAAAGAAGATTAGTCCCTATTCAAAAGATATTCAAAAACTCAAAGATGGTGTTGAAGCGGACTATGATCCTGCGACTATGCTGTACATATCCATTGGAGAATTGAATGAGGATGGGAGACGAGCTGAGGCCATTGACTCTGGTCCCGGGAAGGAAAGGCTTGGTCGCTTTCCATTCGGCGATGGGAATATCGTGACATATCTCCTAGATAATACGAAACAGAAGGGCGATATGACCGTCATGCATGAGCTCCTTTCCAAGCTTTCTGATGGGCTGTCTGAAGAAAATCTGGGAGAGATAGGATTCAGAGAGGGCTTTGGAGGACTGACTCTTCTGGGGTGGTTAACCAGGAAAGAGGTTTCAGAGTTGAGAAGGTCGATACGATCTGGAAGGTGGGAGGTATTTTCAGAGGAGCCTCTAGATGGGGGGGTCGACTATGCCCTAAGGCTACTTCTAATGATGCTGAGAACCGCACAGAGAAGGAAATGCGGGATTATTATGAGAAGGCACTCATAACTAGAATTCCTTACCTGTTAGGCGTTCGAACATACTAGCATAAAGGTCGGCTGTTTGGTCAATTATATGCTGTGGAAGTGCGGGTATTTGAGGCTCTGGAGTACCAGCTTCTCTAGCCGCATATAGTTCTTCATAATGTCCAGTTCCCAGATAGTGCTCCCTAACTGATTCCTTTGATAGTGAAACTATTTCCCCCTTTTCATAATCATCTGCAGCCCACCACCTATCCTCATCAAGAGTGCCAAAGGAGTCCACTAGAACAGGCGTTCTTCCAGGCCCTAGAGCGAACTCCTTCTTACCATCGACGTGAATGAGCCCTCTCAAAGAAGCCTCGCGCTGAATTATTTCGTCTATCTTAATGACGATTTCCAAGATTGAGTCGAATTCTTCTTCTCTCAGATTGGAAATTTGTAATGCCTCTTGACGATCTAGTAATCTATCGAATTTCTCGAATTTGGTAGAAACTTCTAGATAGGGCTTGGGGAGTTTTATGCCCTCAGATAATTGTGTCCCGGGTTCAAAACCGAATTCCTCGGATCCAACATCCCCTCGCTTATACCTTCTCCATCCTCCACCTGCGAGATAGTGACGGCAGATCACTTCAAGGGGGACGAATACATTCTCCATTTCTTGAGGAATAGCACCTGGCTCCCTAATCACTTCGAAGCGTCGAGCTAGGACCCTGTCTGGGGCATTCATCTCAATAATGTGAGTATCGCAAATGTTGGCTTCCTCCACGAGTTTAAACCAATGGCATGAGGTCCTATTGAGGCTCTCTCCCTTTCTTGGAACCAAGCTAGGAATGATCTGGTCAAATACACTAATCTGATCTGTGTATCTGAATTCAATCACATCCGGATCCCCTGTACTCCAAACTTCCTTGACTTTTCCCTTGTACAGCATACCTACCATGCACCCAGCAAAGAAAAGAGGATGATGAACATTTCTGAATGGATATATCATAATTTCATACCGCCGGGACTATATCCGAAGAACTATGCCATGTAGCGAGGGAGCATATGGTTGAAACAACAGGCCCCGAGAAAAATTATGGGTCACAGTTCGGAATATCGAAGTTATGTGCAGTCATTATTTTAGCCATATTCGTAATTTCATTACCCGCGTCTGCACAGGAGTACAGAAGTGGGTGGGACATTGTAGAAGGTGGTACATCTAGTGATCTTTTTTCAGTTCAGGCACAAGACGATGAAATCTGGGCCTTCGGGGAAAATGGAACAATCATCATGAGTACTGATGGCGGCCTTAATTGGCAGAACTACGAGTCATCTATCTCTTCGAACCTATCCATCTCTGATTCTGGTTTTGGTGCATTCATTGCGGCTGGTACGGACGGAACAGTCATCATAAAATCGGATTCTACCTCACCGTGGAGGGAAATTTCTGTTGAGGTCGGGGATGGATTTATCTCAGGAATTTCTCTTACTGGGAATTCAACTGCTGTAGCTGTTGGCAATAATGGAAACATCTGGACATATGATGTTCAAACCTGGAGTAATATCTCAGTAGGGGAAGGCGACCTTCTTGATGTCTCTTTCTTGGACTCCGATAAGGGAATTGCCGTCGGTGAGCTAGGAACGATTCTATTCTCTGACGATGGAGGGGGAAGTTGGGATTATAGGGACGCTCCCACTGAAGCCTCAAACTCCAGAATAATCGATGTGGAGTTCTTTAGCGATATTAGGGCATATGCAATAACCGATAATGGGGAAGTTCTGAAATCTTCTAGAGAGCTGACGACTGCTGTTGGCTTCCTGTGGAATATGCAATACTTTGAGTCGGAGGGCGGATCTAGCAATCTGGGAGTTGAGCTCACTTCAATAGAGATTGCGACGACGAACAAATTCCTTCTTTCTGGAGCTGATGGTTACCTATCGATGAGTAAGGACGGGGGGAATATTGTCAACAGGCAGATAATTCCCGTTGGAAACTCTACGTCGTTCAATGACATAGCCATGATAGATGGATTCAATGGAGTAGCAGTAGGAAGCTCGGGTTCATTACTGTTGACTGAAAGATCGGGAGAGGATGAGCAAATTGGTTTCGAGGTCATGGACTTTTCAGAGTTTGGAAACTTTGTTGACTATTCCAAAGGTATGCTGATAGATGGACTGTTCGCAACGATGAATATAGTTATTTTTGGAATATTCCTAGGTTTTTTCCTAGGGATTTCTCTCTCTATGATGAAAACTTCCCCCACCACTCTTAAGGAGATTGCACAGAAAAGGAGCCCTGCACTAATACGTATATTTGGCATTGTTTTTCTTGTCATTGGAATCGTTCTTTTACGACATCTGATGCCAATTTTCGAGAACCTTGGATTGGATGGCTGGGAATATATTTATGCCCCTATTGGAATAATAAATCCTGATGGAATAACGGGTGATCTACAATTTGAGAATTTCCTTTTTCTGATTCTAGGCGTAAGCCTTTCTCTCTTGGGAATGCTTTTGATCTCAGGAGATGGAACGTACAAGAAATCAACATATGCATTAGGGGGGCGGGAGATAAATTGGAATCCATGGGGAGTTCGTCCTCTGAATTTCATTGCTACCATTTACACTGATATTTTTCGTAATACTCCTCTGATAGTTCAATTCCTTTTCATTCATTTCGGAGTCCAGATAGGTGCCCTGATTGGGGACCCTGGAGCTGAGATGTTAGAAGGCTCAAACGGCCTAATAACATCTTTCCTAAGAGATGACATACTATCCAATAGGGCCTGTGTCAGTGCTATCTTCGCACTCGGACTAAACTCTGGGGCATACCAGTGCGAAACTATCCGTGGTGCTATTTCGGCAATTCCTTCGGGACAGATGGAGGCCGGGAGGAGTATCGGACTGAATTACATGCAGACTATGAGACTGATAATTATGCCTCAGGCGATTAGGATTTGCATCCCCCCCATGGGAAATGAGATGGTGAATCTAGTTCTAAATTCATCATTGGCTATGGTGATAGGATATTCCGAGCTGACTCGAAAGGCTAAGCTGATAAATGCCGTAACTTTCCAAGTATTCTGGTCTTATGGGATGGTTCTAATTTCTTACTTTATCGTCACATGGACCCTGGCATTATTCCTAAGATATCTAGAAAATAAGACTAGGATTCCCGGACTGGGAATTTCAGGGGGAAATTGAAATGAGTAGGGTTCTGAGTATCAAAGATATGCATAAGACATACGCCGGTGGAGTTCATGCCGTTAGAGGGGTTTCTTTTGACGTCAAAGAAGGTGAGTCGGTAGCGATAATCGGATCTTCAGGCAGTGGAAAATCTACTGTTCTTAGGTGCATAAATAGGCTAATAGAACCCACAGAAGGAGAAGTGAGGCTTCGGGGTGATCTGATTAATACCCCTAATACTGATATCAATGATGTTAGATCAAGGATAGGGATGGTGTTCCAATCTTTTGAATTGTTCGCGCATCTAAGGGTGATTGACAATGTAACTCTGGGACTGAGGTACGTTAAGGGAATGAGCAAGAAGGAGGCCGAGAGAGAGGCCTTGGAAGTTCTCGAGAAGGTAGACATGCTTGATCGTAAAGACGCGTTTCCTGGAAACCTCTCTGGGGGCCAAAAACAACGTGTGGCTATTGCAAGAGCATTGGCTATGAAGCCAGAAGTTATGCTTTTCGACGAGCCTACCAGTGCCTTGGATCCTGAATTGATAGGTTCTGTTCTAAAAACCATAAGGGGACTTGCAGATGATGGAATGACTATGGTGGTCGTCACGCATGAAATTAGCTTCGCAAGGGATGTTGCAGACAGAGTCATCTACATGGATCAGGGAATTATTGCTGAGACTGGCGCTTCTTCGATAATAGAGAGCCCCAAGACCGAGCGTCTCAAGAGATTCCTTTCATCAATAACTGAGGATGATTAAATCATCCCTTGGGCTGTCATAGCCTCGGCGACTTTCAAGAATCCAGCAATATTTGCCCCTGCAACATAGTTTCCTGGCATACCAAATCTTTTCGCTGTTTCATATGCATTCTTGTGAATATCCACCATTATTGCATCGAGTCGGGAGTCAACTTCTTCACGAGTCCATGATAATCGAAGACTATTCTGGCTCATTTCAAGACCAGATGTCGCAACTCCTCCTGCATTGGATGCTTTGCCGGGAGCAAATAGAATACCGTTCTTTTGGAACACTTCAACTGCTTCGGGAGTGCAGGGCATATTGGCCCCTTCAGCGACTGCAATTACATCATTAGACACTAGCATCTCTGCCTCTGAACCATTCAATTCGTTTTGAGTAGCACAAGGAAGAGCAACATCGACATTGACGCCCCAAAGTCCGTTAGGCGTTGGTTCGGGAGCCGAAGCAGTAAATTTGACATTATCAAAATTATCTGCATATTCAGAAATTCTCCCTCTGCGATTATTCTTCAGGTCCATTATCCAGTCCAGCTTTTCCCTATCGATTCCAGAAGGATCATGAATCCAACCGCTAGAATCTGACATAGTCACCGGCTTTCCACCCAGATCAAGCACCTTCTCACAAGCAAA
>DALI01000039.1:0-8260 GCA_002496725.1 Euryarchaeota archaeon UBA181
GTGAATCTTTTTCTTATACCTACTTCTCTCTGAATTCTATTGTAAGACCTTTGCTCGTTCTTCTTTACAAAGGAGATGACTACTCCGCTGTTGCCTGCTCTAGCAGTCCTTCCACTCCTATGCTTGTACGCTTTTGCATCATCCGGTGGATCATAATGAATAACACAGTTTATTCCTTCTACGTCTATTCCTCTAGCAGCAACATCGGTAGCTATCAAAACCATACTTCGACCACTGCTGAACTTACTCATGGCTCGGTCCCTCTGTCTTTGGTTTAGACCCCCGTGTAGAGAGGACAGGGGCACACTATCCAACTGCATCTCATCACTCAATCTATCAACGCCCGCTCTTGTCCTACAGAAGATTATACTTCTACCAGACCTTCTTACCGATTCAACAGCAACCTCAGTCTTCTTGTATGGCTTGATATTCCAAAATAAGTGTTCCATACTATCCATACTGATCTCTTTCGGACCGACTTCGATCCTTACTGGGTCAGTCTGATATGACTTTACAAGCCTAGAAACGTCTCGATCGAGTGTTGCACTGAAAAGTATCATCTGAGGTCCACTGGAGCATTTGTCAATTATTCTACAGACGGGTTCCATAAAGCCCATGTCGGCCATTCGATCGGCTTCGTCAATAACAACTATTCCTACATCATCTAGAGTCAGGGCCTTTCTCTTGATTAAATCTAGAAGACGCCCGGGACAGGCCACTAATATCTCTACGCCCTTGTCCAGCCCTTTCAGTTGCTTGCCATAGGAAGTCCCCCCATACACTGAGAGTACCTTCATCTTCGATTCCCAAGCCAGAGGATCTAGGACGTTCCTGATCTGTTCTGCTAGCTCTCTCGTAGGGGTGAGTATTAGTGCAGTAGGTCTGTTTGGTTCTGCGAGCTTGGTTCTAGAAATCAATGGAAGTCCGAAGGCGAGGGTCTTTCCAGAACCAGTTGGAGCTCTGCAACAGATGTCTTTACCTTGCATAGCGCTAGGTATTGCCTCTATCTGAACCTCAAAGGGATCGGTGATTCCCTGTTGAGCTAGACGACCAACTAAGCTAGGCTCGATTCCTAAGTCTGAGAATCGAACCACTGAGAACCCTACAGGTGGCCCCGCGTAGGTTCCCTATTTAGTATGGGCAGTAAGTGAAGTGCAAAAGTAGTCAAAGGAGCAAATTGGGTAGTTTACGAGGCTTCATTTTCTCTTTGGGTCTTTCTTCGGATGTATTCTGAGTAATTCCCTGGCCACACCCATAGGCTTCCATCACCTGGTAACTCCCATATCGTATCGCATATCTTATCCAAGAAATATCTATCATGGCTTACAGTGATGATGGCCCCCTCATAATCCTGCAGAGCCTCTTCTAAAGCCTCCTTGGCATCGGTATCAAGATGGTTGGTAGGCTCATCGAGAAGAAGCATATTATTCTCCCCTAGAAGCAGTTCCAATAAAGCGATTCTTGCCCTCTCTCCCCCACTTAGTTTCCCCAGCGGTACAGTCACCATATCCTTGGTAAACTGGAATCTACCTAAGAGGGCCCTGATCTCTCCATAATCCATCCTAGGCCTGAGGGCCCTGACTTGCTCAATTGGGTTCAGATCGAAGTTCAGTGATCTATGATCTTGATGGAAATACCCTAACTGAACCCCCGGCCTGATATCTATAATTCCGGAGTCTAGCTTTATCTCTCCAGTCATAAGTCTCAATAGAGTAGTTTTTCCAGCTCCATTTGGACCTACGACTCCTATTTTCTGCCCTCTTCTAACACCTACTTCTAGACCGTTAATGATTGGCCTTTTCAATCCGTCAAAAATGAGTTTCGCATTGTGGAAATCAAGGACCTCTAGACTGCTCTTCTCGATTGACTTCAGGTTGAACTGGAGATTTTGTCTTTGACGGGGTTTCAGAGTCTTGAGCCATCTCAGTTCTCTCTGAGAACGGTTAATCATAACGTGTTTTTGCGATACTGACTTGTCATATTTATTTGCCCTCTTCATAGATTGCATAGCACCCAGAAGCCTCTTGATTTCTTTCTGTGTCTTTTCTATTCTATCTTGTAAGGTCTGTAGAAATAGTTCTTTTTGATGAAGGAAAGAGGTGTAGTTCCCACTGTATCCCTTCAGATGTGCATCTTGGACCTCAACTATATTGTTGCAAACTCGATCTAGGAAATATCGATCGTGACTTACTATCAATAGTGCTCCATCGAATGTGTTTAGGAATTTCTCTAGCCAGTCAAGAGTTTGGAAGTCTAAGTGATTTGTTGGTTCGTCTAAGAAGAAGACGTCTATTTCCCTGAGTCCGACTAGTTGTCTGGCCAGAGCAACCTTAGCTCGCTCCCCCCCGGAGAGTGAAGAAAGGGGGATATCCATTGAATGATGAGCTAGATCTAGTGCTTTCAGAATCTCCTGTGCATGCCCAGCGACATCCCCTCCTCCTGATCTAGCCATGAGACTCTGGAGCTCTTGATACCTCTCCATCTTCGGTTGCCAGTCCCCGTCATAGAATCCGGGATCCGCCATCATTTTCTCTATATCGGAAATCTCATCCTCCAATTCTTGGAACTGCCTCCCTCTACGATTAAGTTCCTCGCCAAGAGTAGCATCCTCGACAATATCGCGGATTTGTGTCAGAAATGCCAATCTTAATCCGGCCGTGAAAGAAATATCGCCTAAATCTTGGTCCCTATTGCTGATTGTACGCAAAAGTGTGGTCTTACCGGCGCCGTTGTGTCCCACGACACCAATCCTATCTCCTTCGTCTATCCTAAGGTTAATCCCTTCCAATACTGTCAATGGGCCGAATGCCCGATGGACATCTTCTAGGCGGATTAGCTCTCTAGCCACATGACTGCGCAGAGACGGGAGTTGAAGTGCTCATCGGTCATCAACCTTCAGAATAGCAATAATCATGAATCATGACATGCCCCTAGAGATGTGGCTGGAGTTAGGGAGTATTGGAGAGAAATTAGTAAGGAGAAAAAATTATTCTCGATATTCTCAGTATCAATTCTACTTTTCTGTATCGGCTACGCAGGAATTGGATATGTAGTTGCACAGTCATTAGCGGCCAATCCGGGTTGTGGAATGTGGTCTGAAAATAGTCCCTCTGATTGGGATGTAGATGATGACTGGGAAAGTTTCGATCCGTGGCCCGATGCTGAAGAGCGAGTGGAGATACGTCGTGATTTTGATGCATCGGAATATCAGATGTCGACATTTGAGGAGGTTACATTCTCCCCCCGAGATAATTCTAATATCGCTCTTAGTGGTTGGTATGTAGAGGTAGATCCAAATGCCCCCGTAGTCATTCAAACACATGGAATGCCAATGAATGGAAAATGTAAACCGGAAATGCTTCTAATGCAGGGATACTTAGCAGAAGGAGGGATTAATTCGCTTTCATTTGATCTTAGAAACTATGGAAATAGCGAAGTTGTGGACGATTATATCGGAGTTGGACAAAAGGAGTACAGAGATATTCTTGGTGCATATGATTGGCTGGTATCCGAAAAAGGGTACGAGCCAGGAGAGGTTGGAATAATCGGCATCTCGGCAGGAGGAAGCGCGGCTATCGCCTTTGCAGATGAGCCAGGAATTGGCGCTATGTGGCTTGATAGCGCGGTACTAGACTTCCCGCTCGTTGTAAAAAATGAGTTGGAGCGTTTGGGCTTCCCAACGTTTTTTGCTGGGCCAGGACTTAGAGTTGGAGGGTGGCTAGCTGGTGTGGACTTAGATGCAAGATCAGCTATGGAAGCCGCTGATAATGCTGGAGAAAGGCCTGTTTTCCTGACTCATGCAATAGAAGATCCAAGAGTTTCTGTTGTTCATTCTGAGAGATTTGAAACGAAGATGCTTGAGAATGGTGGAAATGTAACTACGTGGTATGTTGAGGATAGGGGTCATGTAGATGCCATATGGGGAGAGTCTGAGGAATATAGTGGCCTTCTGACCAGTTTCTTCAATAGTGCTCTAGTTTCCTGAATAATTAGTTTAGATCTTTGGGTCTGATTAGTTCTATTAGATTCCAGTTCCCGTCTTCCTCTGAAAGTAATGCTGCTGAGGCAGTGGACATTGTTCCCATATTTCCCGTAGTAGATTCCAGTAGCATCTCACATCCCGGATTATGACCTATTATCATCGTGGTTGAATCATCTAGGGAATTCTCGAGTATCGGAAGCAGGTTCTCCAGTGGTGCATTATACATTTCCACTCTGATTTCTTTCTGTATTTCAGAAAATTCCGGGCCTAGATTCTCTAGAGTCTGTATTGTTCTCAATGAGCTGCTCACGAAAATACGATCTGGCTTCCATCCCCGTCTGTAAATCTCAAGTCCGATTACTGATGAGTCTCGAACCCCCCTTGAATCGAGTGGCCTATCATGATCTACTAATGAGTGGTCATTCCTAATGCTATGAGCATGTCTAAGAATTATCATTCTTCTATTCATTTTCATCCAACCCGGAGAAAATTGGTTCTCTTTTTTCCAGAAAAGCTGTGACGCCCTCTAGGAAGTCATGAGATTGGACAGAAGAAATCATCAAAGCGCGCTCAAACTCAAGTTGTGTCTCGAAGAAAGTAGAAGTCGAGGCGTCGATTAGTTGCTTGGTAGATCTTCTACTATTGATTGACCATTTTCCCCATTCTCTAGCAATATGAGATGCCCTAGTGAGTAGTTCTTCTGAAGTGACCACTTCATCCACTGCCCCTTCTCCCAATGCCGTATCGGCTGACCAAACCTCATTATTGAAGAAGAACTTCTTAGCACGTTGACTGCCTACTAGTCTTGGTAGTAACCATGTGGTTCCGCCATCAGGAGAGATTCCTAATGCAAAGAACGCGGCGGCTATCTTTGCTTCTTCTGAGCAAATTCTATAGTCCGTAGCTAGAGCTAAACCCAAGCCTCCTCCAGCAGTTGCTCCATTTATGGCAGCTATGAAAACAGTATCACTCGCCCTCATTTTTAGAATGAGAGAATGGAGGGATTTCGTCATCTCACTGACAACCTTAGCTATGGTCCCATCATGGATAGCTTCTGCAAACTCATCGACTGGCCCCCCTGCACTGAAGAATTTCCCATTTCCTGTCAGAACGACCGCTCTGCAAGTGGCATCCAACATTAGCGACTCGATCTCAATTACCATGGGCCCGAAATTATCTGGATTGAAGGTATTTCTCGAGGCTTCTGGAGAAAGGGAGAGTACTGCTACCCCTCCCTCCTGTCTTTCGACGGTAAAAGTCATGAATACCGGTAGGGGGCCTCATTATTGAACTCCATGAAGGTGATAAGTCCCTCCTCACTGGGATGTATATGCATACACGGGACGCCATATACATCAATGGGAAATGGGTTCCCGCGAGCGGGGAAGGAAAAATTGAGATCGTCAATCCTACGACCGAGAAAATAATTGGCTCGGTTCCTGTTGGAACGGAAGTGGATGTAAATGAAGCTGTTTCAGCAGCTAGATCGGCCTTTCAATCGTGGTCTAAATCCAGTATTGAAGAGCGTCAGGGCTATCTAAATGCCATTTCAGCTGCTATCTCTGAGAGAGGAGAGGAAATAGCGGCATTGATCACATCAGAAGTTGGAACTCCGATTAATTACTCGAGAATGGCCATGGTAGGGACCCCTAGGGTGGTTTCGAGATCGTATGCTAAAATTCTAGATTCTTTTGAGTGGGAAGAGGAAGTAAGAAATTCATTGATAGTGAAAGAGCCGATAGGTGTGGTTGGGATGATTACCCCCTGGAACTTTCCCCTTCATCAGATAATAGGAAAGGTTGCACCGGCTCTAGCATCGGGATGTACGATGGTCTTGAAGCCTTCAAAGGAAGCTCCCCTAAATGCATTCATTCTAGCTGACATAATACATGATTGTGGATTACCTGCAGGAGTATTTAATCTCGTTTCTGGTCATGGCAGGGAAATTGGGGAAGTTATTTCCTCTCATCCAGACGTAGATATGGTGAGTTTCACAGGCTCCACTGCTGCTGGAGTCAGCGTATCAAAAGCAGCTTCGACAACGGTCAAGAGAGTAACTCTCGAGCTTGGAGGAAAGAGTGCAAATATAATTCTGGATGATGCTGATTTAGCGAAGGCAGCTAAGATGGCTGTTTACTCTTGCTTCAATAACTCTGGACAAGAGTGTTCCTCACTAAGTCGACTCCTAATTCCTTCCAGCCATCGTGAAGAGATAATCCAAGTTATTTCCTCTACAATGGAAAGATACACGGTCGGAGACCCAATGGATGAAGGGATGAAGTGTGGGCCAATGGTTTCAGAGAGTCAGCAGAAGTCTGTCAGTAAGTACATCTCGATAGGGATCTCCGAGGGCGCAACTCTAATTTCTGGAGGTATTGGGATGCCAGAAGGAATCACTAGAGGTTTCTTTGTTAAACCGACAGTATTTGCTGATGTGACTCCCGAAATGACAATATTCAGAGAGGAGGTTTTTGGCCCGATTTTATCTATTAGTACCTATGAAAGTGATGATGAAGCAATTATGATGGCTAATGATTCTGAATACGGTCTTTCTGGCGGGGTATGGTCAGGGGACGAAGAAAGAGCCATGCATGTAGCCAGATCTATGCGAACTGGGCAGGTTAGTATCAATGGTGGCGCGTTCAATATCAGTGCTCCCTTTGGGGGGTACAAGCTTTCGGGTAATGGGAGAGAATTGGGTTCGTACGGATTAGATGAATTCTTGGAGATAAAGGCCATTCAACGTTAGTCTTTGAATGGATGACGGAGATTTACGCCTAGTAAGTGAGCTTACCTTCCAGTCCATTCTGCGTCCTTGCGCCCTAGGAAGGCCTGAACTCCAATCTCCTTATCTTCGGTATCGAACAGGGCTACAAACTCAGATCTCTCAGTCAATACACCCTCGCTAAAAGGTAGCTCAAGGGCAGTACGTACTGCCCTCTTGGCGACTTTGGCAGTATGTGGTGACTTCCTCGCAATGGTTTCCGCCATACTCATCGAAACTTCATCTAGTTCTTCGATAGCGACCACTTTGTTCACTAGACCAATCTCTAGGGCGTCTCGGGCATTTATCATGTCCCCAGTTAGAACTATCTCCATAGCTTTACCATAGCCAACAAGTCGGCATAGTCGCTGAGTCCCCCCTCCACCAGGAATCAGGCCCAAGTTAATTTCTGGCTGACCGAACATGGCCCTTTCAGAAGCTATCCTGATGTCACAAGAAAGAGCAAGTTCAGTACCTCCTCCAAGGGCAAATCCGTCTACCATTGCAATTGTTGGCTTGGATAAATTCCAAACTGCCTCCCATGCATTATCCTCAAAGAATGGCCTCACATCATCAGAATTCTTTCCTGCAAATTCTGAGATATCTGCTCCTGCGGCAAAGGCTGCAGGCTTCTTCCTCTTACCTTCGGGAGGTTCTGGAGGAGAAGCTCCCTTGATTACTACGCACCTTATATTGTCATCAGACTCCACTCTAATACACTCATTTTTTATTGACTGATGCGACATATCGTTTAGTGCGTTAAGTTTGTCAGGCCTATTCAGGGTCCAAACTGAGATTACACCCCCGGGAGGGTGAGTTCCGTCTATTTGTATGTCTTTTACAATCAATACGCCCTCTTCCATAGGTCCCGCAGACGATGATGTGGTTTGAAAGTATCACTAGCTCTCATTCGGATTTGGACTAGGGGGAAGTGGTGGCATCCCAGGGGGAGGGAGTGGTGGCATCCCAGGGGGAAAGGAGAGGTCTTGAGAAATCTCTTTTTCATCCATTATGGGTTTCTTTTTGGGTATCTCAAGAGGGGTTCTCATCATCAATACTCTATTTTCGTCTATTCTGAAATAGGTTATTCCCAATGGTTTTCCAGTATCTGGATTTTCTGGCTCTTCGAAGACTTGGATTCCATGTTCATCCCCCCTAAGCAATAATGCGAGATCTTCGCCATCTTCTGCTTCTGACCACTTTCTGGTCATTGATGCCTTCCTTTCTGCGAGTTTCATTCTTCTTCTACGCTCAATTTCTGAAAGCAACTCATCCCTTCTTTCCCTCCTTTGGGCAATAAATCCCTCAATCTCTTCCTCCTCGTCAGACACTGCATCGCCTTTTGCTACGTACTTCATAGCAACGTTCGCTCCATCTGGAATGGGTTTGGGTGGAATCACATTTCCTGTTTCTCCTTGCTGATTCGGTATCTGTGGAGGCGTCGTCATCACTGGGAGAGTTGGTGGTGGCATCATCACAGGGAGAGTTGGTGGTGGCATCATCACAGGGAGAGT
>DALI01000039.1:8657-31019 GCA_002496725.1 Euryarchaeota archaeon UBA181
AATTGGTTCGGGGATCTCCTCAGCGGACTCTTGTTCGATTTGGTTAGTCACAACAATTCTCTCCCTTCCAGTGAAAATTATCAAAGAGGCGAGAGCAAGGAGTACAGTTCCACCTGCAATTCTCTGGATTAAGTCAACCTCTCCTTGGAACATCAAGAAAAGAAACATGCCCGCTATTAGGGCTATCCAATTAACTAGCCTTGTCAGAGAAACCATGCCACTCCCAGCGGTGACAGGGAGGGGTATGACTTCACATTGACGGGGAACTGATAGCTTCTGATAGTGCCTTGAGGGATTTTCCCCTGTGCGACATTGATGATTTTTCTGACTCACTCATTTGTGAGAAGGTTCTACCATCAGAAACCTCAGGTATGAAGATTGGATCATAGCCAAAACCACCATTTCCAGTTATTTCAAGGCTTATTTCACCCCTACATATGCCTGTCTTGATGATTTTTTTCCCCTGCATAAAAAGTATTGAAACGGCCCTATATTCACAACCTCTTAGTTTTGTTTGGCCCATTAACCTGAGAATTCCTCTTGGGCCGATGGTTTTGTACGCATATGATGAATAAACTCCTGGAAAACCCTTCAGTGAGTCGATGAAAAGTCCGGAGTCTTCTACGAGTATAGCACAACTAGATAATTCTGATTTCGGCATCATGGCGATTGCCTGTTCTAACTTCGAAAGGGTGACTTGTTGCAAGTCTTCTATCTGTGGCTCGATAAAATCTGGAGCTTTTCCGGCGACTAGTAATTGTTCGACATTGTGTCCCAGTGGCTCTAGGTATTCTTTAGCCTCCTTTAGCTTATTTTGATTGCCCGTTGCAAAGACTATTCTCATTTCACTACCCCATGTATCTGACTCTATTCCTAATTTCATTAAATCTAGAAATTACTGATTCGGGACTAGGTGAAAAGGATGAGTTTGAGGCATTCCTATATCCTCTAAGTACTTCCTCAACTGCGTTATCTAGATCTGAATGACTAGCTGAGAGGCATTCGTTCAAAACTTGCAGATCTTGTCCCATGTGCTCTAATTCAGGAGAAATTCTAGATAGTCCAAAATCTAACAGTGATATATTCCCATTATCGTCCATCATAATATTATGTGTAGTCAGATCACCGTGTGAGAATCCAAGTTCGTGTAGCTCTCTAATTTTAGCCCCGACTCTCTCAAGATCTTTATTTCCAGCAGATTTATCGACTAGTGATTCGCATATTGGCGAGCCAACTATTTTCGATAGGACCATCCATCCATCATCTTGGTTCAACTCGAGAAGTCTAGGTGAAGGGAAATCTGTGAGTTGGAGTCTAGAAAGTACCTTTGCCTCAACTAAAATCCTACTTTTTGTTAGTCTGGAGTCTAGCTCAGGATGCCTATATCCACGTCTTCTACGGGATTTTAGTACTGCAGGAATCCCCAACCAAAATCCCGAAGTGACTCTTGCTTCTGCTCCGATATGAATCACTTCAGACTCTTTCCAGTACTGAAAAAAGAGGTCGGCCATGGTTGTCGCAGGCCACATACCTTGAAAGCGATTCCACTGGAGCGAGGATAGGGGCAATCCTATGCAAATGCCAATAGTACCTTCACCGAGGGGAGTAGTAAAACCCAAGATTTTCTCAACTGAAGAGATCGAAGATGAAGCTAAGAGGCTGTTTGAAGCAATAGGGCAGAGTTCTAGATGGAATATGAAAATATGTAGGTCTATATCTCCATTGACGTTAGAGATTAACGAGTTGAAAGCGAAGAAAGATGTTTTTCTGATAGCGCACTCATACCAAACGCCGGATATCGTATATGGTGTCGCTGATTCAGTTTCTGACAGTTACACATTATCCAAAGCGGCACGTGATGCCCCTCAGAAAACTATTCTTTTCTCAAGTGTGAGATTCATGGCAGAGACGGCTAAGATTGTCAGTCCGCATAAGACCATTCTGCACCCATCACCGGATGCAGGTTGCTCTCTGAGTGACGGGATTACTTCGGAAGATGTAGTTGATTTGAAGAAGAAATATCCAGGGGTTCCCGTTGCATGTTACATCAATACCACAGCTGCTGTGAAAGCTGAATGCGATGTTTGTGTCACCAGTAGTAACTATCTAAGAATCTGTGAAAGGCTTCCTGGAGACAAGTTAATTTTTGTTCCTGATAGATTCATGGGGAAGCATGTTCAAAAGCACCTTGAGGGCAAGAAGGAAGTCATTATTTTCGATGGTGAATGCGAAGTTCATGCTGAGTTTACTGGAGAAAAGGTGATTTCATGGAGAAATAAGATGGGGTCTATCGGGATTGATCTTCAGGTACTGGCTCACCCCGAATGTGACGTCGGAGTTCTGGAGGAGAGTGATTTTGTCGGCAGTAGTGAGCTATTGATGGAGGAAGCGATGAGGTTAGCATCTGTAGGGAGTCGTGATATCATGTTGATCACAGAATGCGGAACCGCGGAGAGAGTACTTGCAGAGAGTGAGTATGAAATTAACCTACTAGGCGCCTGTGTCATGTGTAGACACATGAAAAGAACTCATCTTGAGGATATTCTTCAAGCCCTTAGAGAGCCGCGCCCGGAACAGATTATTGAGATTGATGAAATGATTATCCAAGATGCTAGTAAATCTCTGGATGAGATGTTCAGGTTAGCTGAGTAGCCTCATGATAGTTCAGATTGCTTTTGTCTGGCCCATGTAAATATCAGTGGGACCATTAGAACTACCGATGTCTGCAATAGGACTGATGAGTATGGCTCAAAGGTCTCTTCGAGGTTATACCACTTCAACTCAGCTTCTCCATTGCTTCCGGTTTCTATCCATCCAACTCCTCCCAAGAGAGCTTGTGGACTGGAATGACTTTCATCCTCATCAAATGTTAGTTGTTCTGTTTGGTTTGATTCTATTATGTAGATGAAGACCTGATTTGTCTCCTTCTCGTCCGGATCTGTGGAACCTGGTTGAAATCTCGGAATCTGAAGAAAGGCCACATTTCCATGTCCTATACTGGGAGATGAAGACTCCCAAATTGGAGTCGATATCATTGTCTGCATTCCAGATTGTGTATTGGCAAAAATCGTTCTATTGATGGGTCCGACGTCTACTACTGCCGCAATTGATTGGCTATCAATCGTAATATCTACTATATTTGAGTTGGAATAATTAACCTCGATTCCAGATTCTTCAGATAGAAACTCATCTTGATCGGTGTCGGCGATAACATCCAGATACACAGACGTTATAGAGCTAGATTCTGTGAGTGATGAAATGTAAATGGTTGGTCCTGATGGATCATCGTGTATTGACCATGCAATTGAATTGCCGGATACCTCCAGTGACTCTACATCATTGTTGATTATCTCTAGATTTGAGAAAATCTGCTCATGATTCAATGTCAATATCTCATCTTCAGTTACAATTACGATGAGTGGTTTGCCAACTTCATCTTCGCCGATATCAGCCATGATAATTTCAAAATCTGTAACTTTTGAGTAAAGTGGAGAATATGGGCTATCCGCTGAGTCCAAATCATAGACATCGATGCGTGTCTGATTATTGAGTAACAAAAATGATCCTGAGATTGATGCTCTTGGCTCTTCAAACCATGTCTGGCCAGAGATTATCACTCCATCCCTATCATTTTCTAAGCTAGTATTCAATGCTGTAATTTCAATGTCATCTATTCCATCCATCTGTGGATCTACTTCTACACCTATCAACCAATCATCCGAACCCGCGGTAGAGGTTGGCCACTCGACGCCTTCGACAGGGAAATCTTGATGTGTTGCATCCCAAAGTAGTACGAATCCTGTAGAAAGCAGTAGGGCCGCTATGAAAACGCTAGTCTGCTTACTTCCTGGCTCCCTCAATGGAGAGATTTTCCGTCTGATCAATCTTTTGAAACCCCTGATGAAGCTCCTTGGATCATCTATCAGTCTGGCTATCTTTCTGGTGAAAAGTCTCTCATCAGCTATTGTCCAAACTCCTTTGTGGGTCTTTTCGGTTACGGTAACGGCCGCTATAGCGATTATCATGCCACCTAGGATATCCATTACCCAATGGATGCCCAAGTAGACGATGGAGAAGGCTGTTAGTGCTATGAATAAAACCAGTAGTCTTCGGAACTTGAGCCATCTTCCATCTTCGTCCCACCTACTCATGGTTAGCCAAATTGCGAAGGGGAGCCCTATGTGAAGGCTGGGCATCCCATTGGTGAACGGATCTATACGGGTGAACCAATTATGTATTTCTGGAGTCAGGTCATAGGCGACAGTGTCCATTAGTGGGATGTAGTCGCCAGTTACTCTAACATTGAAGAAGAGATAGAATGGAATCGCTAAGATATAGACCCAAAACATTGACAGTGAAACTCTATCTGCCATGTGCCTATCATCGAAGTATATCGGATACAGAAAAGAGGCAAATGTTGCCGTCATGAATCCCATGACATAGAAGTGAGTTAGTGTCACATCCAAAAGAGGATTTCTGAAGCCCTCCTGTACCCAGAGGACAATGTCCCCCTCTATTGCATAAACATAGGGAGTCATGTCAAGCTGTGTGTTAGCCATCAGAATTCTATCTAGTCCATCGAGAATATCTTTCCAAAGATACACTGAGAAGACCACTATCATATGGGCCCAGTATCTTCTGAACATATCAATGAAGCCCTCAATCCTGACCTTCGCATAAGGAGGTTTGAAAATCGGCATCATTGCTACGCTGACAAGTATAGCGCCTGTAATCCAGGTGATGTAGATTCCACTGCCTACAGCCATTTCAATACCTTCGGAGAAGCATGTTTGAAATGAATTCGACCCTTGATTGGGGGGATTCAAGTAATCTTCACTTGGTGGATATCGCCCTTCTCCAATGATGAAAGTATCTCTTCGACGACCTTGCTGAAGGCTATTGCAGTCTCGCCATCTGGTTGAGCGACGATTCTATGAACTCCGTCGTCACCACCTCTAACGACTCCCGGATCGAAAGGAAGCCTCCCTAGGAAAGGAACTTCCAACTCCACTGCTGATTCCTCTCCTCCTCCTGATTTGAATAGATCGAGATTTACTGACCATTTTCCATCTTGGGAGGCAGTGACCTCGATGGGGACTCCAGTTGGCCCCATTAAGGAGAACTTGGCGCCAGCTTCGGCGTTTCCAGATAGATTATAACCACTCATATTCTCTACCACCCCAAGAACTGGAACAGAGATTGTCTTAGCGAAATTTATCGACTTACGACTATCTAGAAGTGCCACTTCCTGTGGAGTAGTGACTATGACTACACCATCTAAATTAGGAAGGGTTTGGCTGACAGTAAGAGGCTCGTCTCCAGTCCCGGGTGGGAAGTCAATTACTAGAGTATCAAGCTCCCCCCAAGCTACATCTCCTATGAACTGCTGAATAGCTCCAAGCTTGATGGGCCCTCTCCATATCACAGGCTTATCTGGATCCTCGATTAGGAAAGCCATGGAAATGACTTTTATTCCATGAGGTCCGATTGCAGGAAAAATCTGACCGTCTTCTATGTGTAACTCTGTTCCTTCTATACCAAGCATCTTTGGAACATTTGGGCCTGTGATATCGATATCCATTAGTCCTACTTTCTTTCCCATCCTAGCAAGTGAAAGTGCTATTCCTGTTGCTACTGTAGTCTTACCAACGCCGCCTTTGCCCGAGAGGACCATTATTTTATGACGGATCCCCTCACTCATTTTTGACATCCTCATCTTTCTTTGCATCTGTTGGTATGCCTGCTCCATCTGCGCTCTCTGATTGGAATTAGCATCCTCCTGCTCATTGGATTCAGGAGAATGGTGGGATACAGGAGAATCTGCCATGATACTGGGCAACAGCGGGTATACTTCAATGCTGTTCTACTGGCCCATGCAAATTCTTCTATTGGGATTGCATTAATCTAGAACTGGTTAGTCCCATCTCTATGAAGTTACTTTTTGTTTGCGTTGGAAATACTTGCAGAAGTCAAATGGCGGAAGCCATTGCCATGAGTCTTGGTCACGTAGCTATCTCGGCGGGAACACACCCGGGAGAGTCTGTAAATCCCAATGCCATCAGAGTCCTTGAAGAGATAGGAATAGATTGCTCTAAACAGTTTCCCAAGAATGTGGATGACATTACTTCCGAAGGACATGACAAAATTATCAGTATGGGGTGTGGCGTAGAATGTCCCAACTTGCCAATTGACGCTGATTGGGGATTGGAAGATCCACATGGAAAGTCTCTTGAAACCTACAGAACGACCAGAGACCGCATAATGAAATTTGTAAAGGAACTAGTTCAAAAGGGGACCGACGCTTAGAAAAGCGATTCTGCTTTCCCCGTCCTTACACGAGTGTAGTGTAGTGGTTATCACCCGGCGTTGCCAACGCCGGAACCCGGGTTCAAATCCCGGCACTCGTACCAATCTCTATCTGGGTTAATCGAAATCTGACTTTCTAATTTGAAGAATCACGGCAACCAATCCCGCTAGTAGGATGAAGGATGACGAAATCAGGATTATTGTAGAGTAATTTTGTGAAAACCAACTGGAATCACCAGGGCAGCAGTCTGATGAGTATATCGAAAGTACGTGTCCTTGTTCTTCCAAGGGAGTAGTGGAAAGGAAGATATCAGTTGCCCTTATCTTGATTTCCATATCCCCTTCGGGTATAGTAGATCTAACCACGAAGTCCAATGTGAAGATGCCATCACCTGCAATCCTATCCCCTGAAGTTCCATCGTCTACCATCAATAACCAATCATCTGATTTTCCTATATCGGCAAGTCTTCCAATCATTGCTTGGACAGAAGATACGCCATCATAATCTGAAACTGAAACCTCGATGTGATGCTCCATTTGCCCACCATTGCTAGAGACCATTACAGGATGTATTGAAACTCCATCTTCGGATACAGTAGAGAGGGCGGAATCAGCTCTCCATACCTCCAATGAGGAAATTATCGGATATTCATTCTCAATCCTCAGCTTAGAAGCTACATCAGGGCTATTCACGAGAATCTCCCCTCCTTGTGAATCTGACATCCTGAGAGGAATTAATCTCTCTCCCGGAGCTAGGGTGACAGGTATGGTGAATTCTCCCGACCAAGTCCCAGTGGACTCAGAATAAGACAGATGAAATAGCTCCCCTCCTGCACTGAGGAGATCGACTGAGACTGAAGCCACTCCGTGCCCATCAACTGCTCCAACAGAAATACGAATGCTTTGGCCCCTGGTTACAGAGTCCTCAGAGAATGCAACTGAGGTGACCCTAGGGGGGAGATTTACAATATTGATTTCTCCAATTTCGTTTACTTCTACCCAATAGTCAGTGATAATAATGGGGATGGATAGCTCTCCAAACTCGAGCCCGTCATAAGAAATCATTGAGGTCCAGACATCATCACTGATAATTAGATCTCCATCTAATCCACTATCTGAAAGTGGGACGATTCCAAGTCCTAGGGATGAGAGATCTGCCATCACTGAAATTACATCTGTATCGATATCATTGACAGATACCTCGATATGAGAAATTCCTCCTTCAGTATGCAATGAACCCTCTCTGAATCTGATAGACTCCATAGATGGAGGGGTATTCTCATCGAACGTAATAATTGGCGGGTAAAGTATTCTGTCTACCTTCTGATATTCTTGAAAGGAGATATCTGTGGATTGGTTTTCTTCACCCGAGTCAAGTGATATCCACCTAGAAACCTCGTAGAGGAGACCTGATAGAGGGCCTTCGTTGACAAAGAATCCTGAGGCCCGAGTTTCTCCAAAATCTAAATGGCCAAACCATTCAGCAACTTCTACTATATGGCCATCCATCTCTTTCTCCAGAATTGAATTTATGATGACTTTGATTATGTTGGATGGATTTCCAAATAGCACGAAACTATCTCCTGGGACTACAATCTGAGGTGATTTTCCACTCTCTCTGGATATCTGATTGGAGATCAGGGGGCTAGCTTCGGGTCTAATCGGTTGTTCGATTATCGGTGAATTAGGAGGGAATTCATTAGATATTGAGCCATTATCTTCTACGTATTGCAGTCTGACAGTCCTATTTTGCCAATCCTCTTGTGGAACTGTAAACTCGTACGTGAGATTATGTTCGGCTCCAAAATCTTGTGAAATTGGACCGAATGGAGTAGCTGAGACGTTGAACCAAAACTCATTTTGAATTTTATCTGCCTCATACCTTATGCCTTCCGAATTCTCCTGTATTCCGGAATCAACTATCTGCCTCACAAATCCGAAACTACCTTCTGCATCGCCATCATAAGTTCCATCAACAATAATCGTATCAGAAATTGTTTCTCCTCCAGAAGACTCAAGGTGCACTATTGGGACTGTCCCATTGACATCGATATTGAATTGCTCCTCACGCATCTCAAACCCAAACTCTCCTTCTCCATAGGCCCTGAAGAACTGCTCCTCACGGGTGTCATCAGACCATCTTTCCCTAATCGTCAGATCATCAAGCTCGAATGAAAAGAAATCTGAACCAGCCGATAATCGGATTGAGGCATTAGCCTCTAATTGAAAATTCTGAACTCGTCTCTGGCCGTCTTCATCCAAGGATTCGAAGTAGAACGTATGAATTTCTCCGAAGCCTCCCCCTGAGCTATTGTTATCTCCCCCACTAAATGATAACCAGCCAATACCCTCAATTATCACACTTTCAGACAGTTCCCCATTTCTCCATGAGCGATTTACTGAAGCACTACTGACCGAAATCTCTGCTGTGAAGCCTTCTTCGTAGTCGTCCTCTGAATATCCCTCCCTTAGAATCATGGTCCCGTTTCCTAGCATCTCAAAATCTTGAGCTAGAAGCTCGTCACCATCATATGACTCATTCAACCATACCCTGTCTAAGGATAAATCTAGCATAATTCCATTTGATCCATTCATCGTATTCATCTGAAGTGAGCCGTTACCGAGTTCGTTTGATTCTAGAATAGCTCCATCTCTCTTTTGCCAGCCTCTTCCCTCGAAATCGATATTCTGATCACTAGAGTCTTCTCCTTCGAGTGACCAGACAGTCTCCCTAGTTATTTCGTGATCTTCGATGGGTTGGTTCCAATTTGTAACTGTGAGGGACCTACTGCATGATGACTCCATACTGGAGAAATTCACAAGAATCTTATCACCAAAATTTGGTTGGGAATCTAGCTCTATATCGACCTCTCCTCCTGCACTGATGTGCGATACATTTGGTGGTGAAATATCTCTGATCTCGTTTATGTGGGATGCACTAACAGTAACGCCACTGGGGGATGTTCCAGGGGAGAAGGGGGGCTCGAATACTACTCGATATCTATGGACATGTCCTATGCTGAAGTAATCTCCATCTTCGTTTACCTCGTCAAGCCATGTAACTTCTGAGTCCCAGTCGACTAGAATATCACATTCCTTTGTGACTGGGGGTTGACCAGAAACCAGACTTACAGGAGTGCTGAGCAATAAAATTAATGTCAAGAGAATTGCGAGTTTTGTCTGTGATTCCTCAACACTCATGATTAACCACCTAATACTACAAGAGACAGCATTAGTACAATAACCATTCCGAACGACATGCCATGGAAGAATATAGTGAAAAATACTTGCAAAGACCTTTCATCCGTTGAATTGTAAGGGAAGAGTTCCATCACTTTCTCCTGTCCCCCCCTTAGACCAAAAATAGGCCTGAATATGAATGCGCGTCTCACTACCTCGAAGCAAGTCAAGACACCTACTATCAGGACAGGTGTGGCGAATAACATTGCGGGAAAGAATCCCACCTGAAATATTGCTAAAATAGCTATCAAAGGGAAGGTGACATGCAAGTGCACGATAAATGTTGGATAAACGGCCTCATTTAGGTAGGCTAGATATTTGCTAGGCCCATTAAGCATCTTCGAGGACCAAGAAAAAATTAGTAAGCACCAAAACCAAGCATGGAATGATTGAATGATTGAGGCAGATGTAGCGGTGACGGAGAAGGCAGGGTAGCCACTATCTACCCAACCCCCATCCATCACACTTGGTACTTCACTTACGAGCATCATGATGAACCATATTATGGCCAAAAAAGGTGTGATAATAGTTAGTGGTGTTCGTATCATTTCTAATACTTTGAAATATTCCTCCTTGGCTGAAATCATAAGGAAGCCGAATAAGAAGTATAGCATATATCGAGGGAACTCCCACCACATTCCAACCTCTCCAAATTCCCAGGGTTTGAACAATATTGCGTTCAATGCTAAGATAATAGGAGGTAGTATCAGAATTCCGAGACCTGCTCTAATATTCATAGTATAACGAACTGATCGCATAATGGAGCCTTCTGGATTTACCTTCACATGGTGGAATAATGGTGTCAGGATAATTGAGTAAATCAGCAAGTTGTAGATGAACCAGAGATGGCCATAGGGCATAGCGTCACCACCTGGGAAAATTGTGAAGAGGAGAGTGGTTTTCTCGGTGAATTCAAAAATTCCAAAAAAAAGTATATAGATTGTGAAAATAAGAGGGATTCCTAATCTAGAGCCCCTCTCTCTGACATATTGCTGCCAAGTTCTTCTCCTTAAGGCGAAGGCAGTTCCCATACCAGAGATTACGAACAATGCCGCCAGTCTCCACTGATGCATGACTGCTACTACGAAGGCATAGGGTAGTCCCAGTAGGCCTTCAGGTTGGTATGGATAGAAGACTACAAAGTGAAACCATATTAGTAGGCCGAATAGTATTATTCTGAGCCAATCAATGTCATGACGTCTCGTAGATGAGTCAGAATAGAGGCTCTTCGTAGTCATCATCTTCACCAGACCTTTCCTTCCAGAGAGAAACTGGTACGTCTTCATATACATCCGAGTAGGGGTCCTTCTCTTTCTGGTTGAGCAGTGCTGCTTCAGCTGCGGCTCTTGCGAATTCCTCTGCATTCGCCTTGAATTTCCAGTAGTGTATCCTCCACTCTCTACCGTCCCAGAGTGTTGTCTCCTCTGACTCTGTGGTCAGGAGATCATAGTCCTGCAGCTGGTAGAAGAGATTTCTGTCGGTTGGCTCAAGTGCATTATCGATGATTCGGTTTGAGAAACCGAAGAAGCCGAGTGCGTGTTCGGCGATTGACTCTGCTACAACCACTTCCATATCCGTATCCACCTTACTTCTGATTGCAGAAGTAAGTTGAGCTAGTGTCAAACCCATCACAATGCCCCCGGGACATGCTCACAGGGTAGGGGGCTCTATTTCAACGGTCTCTATAAACTCTTCAAAATCTAACGATTGTGTGTACGAAGTCGTTATTCTGTGAAACAGTAGCGCAGATGCATGGATGGTGAGGTGCGAGCCACTTTCCTAGGTCTTGATGAGGCTGAGGAAGGGCCTTGGGATGTTGTGATTCTTCCAATCCCATTCGAGATGACTACCAGCTGGATAGAGGGAACAGAGTTAGGCCCTGCAGCATGCATAGAAGCCAGTTCACAAGTCGAGTTATATGATCCAATTCTATCTGAAGAGCTTCCATGTGGCCTCTCTTTTCACACATCGGAACCTTGGGAGTCTGATGCTGGAACCTTAATGGAACAGCTGGACTCAATTCGTGAATACTTCTCGAAATGGGTAGGAGATGCATTTCCGGTGGCTTTAGGAGGAGAGCATGGTATCTTGCCACCCATTATGGAAGCAATATCCGAACACCCAAGATTACAGGGAGAACTATCGCGTCTGACATTGATTCAAATCGATGCTCACGCTGATTTGAGGGATGAACTACAAGGCGAGAGGTATTCGCATGGGACGGTTATTAGGAGATCTCTAGACGCAGGAGTTGGAAGAGTGATACAGATAGGGACTAGGGCGCTTTCAAAGTCAGAAGCGGAGTTTTCCATTAGTGACGAGAGGATTGAGACATGGTATGCCAGGGAAATCCTCAGCGCTTCTGATGGCAGGGCAGGATGGGCGAATATGCTTGAGAACATATCTGGTATTGAGGGACCAGTCTGGATTACTTTCGACATCGACGGACTTGATGGAAAATTGGTTCCCTCAACAGGCACTCCAGTACCAGGTGGACTTTCATATTGGGAGGCCGTTGAAATCATTGAGAGTATCTTCTCTGCACCTGGGACCGATGTCATCGGGGCCGATGTAAATGAAATAGCTCCAGGAAAGGAGGGGCCTCTGACAGAGTTCAATGCCGCTCTTATCGCAACTAAGATAGTCGCTTGCCATACTGCAAGCCTGCTGAAGAGAAATAGGGAGTGATAGTATGGCGAAACTCGATCGATTAAATATGCGTCAATGGATGACCACCTTGGTTCTGTCATCATTGATGGCAGTCTCTGCTTCCCCGGTGGTTTCCGCTCAGATTAGTCAGCCGGACATCATTCAGGAGCACTGGTATCACTCCTATGCAACTCTGACCTTGGACATCAACGCATGGGAAGATGACTACCCAGAAATCATCAATCTCTCCACCATAGGGCAGACTGAGTTGGGGAGGGAAATTTGGATGTTGCAAATCTCTGATTGGACAGGGTTTTGTCAAGAAGGCCCTATGCCTGTACCTGATTGCGAACACTACAAATTAGACGGGAGTCGCAAAGAAGTAGTCTACATTGATGGAGGGCACCATGGAAACGAGCACTTAGGCACAGAGCTTGCTTTCCTAGTCGCCGAGTACTACATAGAGGGCTGGGCTAATGGCAATCAAGAGGTAATCGATTTATTGGCGACGACTGAGTTGCACGTCCTAATTATGCTCAATGCGGATGGTAATGACTTCGACACAAGATGGAATGTCAACCAAGTGGACCTGAACAGGAACTACGACCACTACTGGAACACATGCCCTACGACTCAGCCTGGGAGTTCTGCATTCAGTGAATCGGAGACTCTTGCGAATTCAATATACATGAATGATGTCGTGCCGCACGCTGATTTGTATATCACCATGCACACGGGAGTCTGGATCATGCTCTATCCATGGGGCAAGTGGCCAGAGCAACCTTCTGACTGGGAAATGTATCACCATATTAGAGATGAGGTGAATACGAATATTTCTGACATCCCCATTCGTAACGCTAACCAAGGCCTATACCCAAACTGTGGGACCAGTCGAGATTACGGCTACGGCGTTATGGGATATCCAACTTTCACCTTTGAAACCGATGACGAGCAGTTCCTCCTGGGGACAGTAGAGGCCCTATCGGAAAGATTGGGCGAGGAACTCGATGTGATGCATTACCTCATCGAGAATGTATGGTACTGGAGAGCTCGTCTTGTAGCCGATTCCTTAGAGGTGGAAGATGGAAAGGTACACCTCAGCGTTTCTAATCTGGGACATTCGAGTACGTCAAATGCCACACTGCTATACATAGAGGACGAGGATTCAATGGAGTTTTGGCTCCCTGGGTCGAGTCAACCAACCGAAATTACTGGGACTGGGGATGTCAAGGAAGGGTTTTCTCAGATTCAGTTTGATTCTGAGTTCAACCTCTCCGCTCCTGGGTACGGCTTCGCTGTCAATGCCACGAATAGCACCATCACAACGCTTGATTTTTCAGATGCTCCGATTTCCAGCGAAGGGTTTTGGATCCTGTACTACCAGAAGAGAGTGATAGATTCCTCGATGTGGGTGGGGGAATTAGTCAATGAGAGTATCGTTGAGAATAATGACGGCGTACCACAGGGTCTTCTTCCAGCCCCATCTATTCTGCTTGTTTTCGTCGCCTTCGCTCTAGCGACGATTAATGGAAGGAATAGTAGATTTGAATAATAATTTATGTTTCTAGACTACTAATTTAGACTCTAAACTGATAGTTTGAGACAGAATTATTTGTAAACTAGTTACTAATCGGGTAGTTCGGGCTATTTATGAAGATAAGCAACAGTGAATTTACAAAGTTGGGCACGCAATTGATTTTACCAGTATTCGAAAATACCAAAAAAGCCCCTAATAACTCTCTAAAGGGACTTAATAGGAACCAGAGGGGGCTAGTCAGAGATGTTCTCAGCTCTGGCGGTTTCGAAGGCAAAAAGGATAGTAGAATGTCCTTGTGGACTCCTGAATGTAACATCGTACTTGTTGGAATGGGAGGTAAAGACAGGTTAGACCACAAGGTTGCTCGTGATACTGGTGCGAAGACTATAGCCTCCTTGTCAAAGAAGAAGGGGGTTGTTGTGACAGTGAGGTTCACCTCAGGATGGACAGGAGAGAGGATGTTGGACTTCGCCGAGGGGATGATGCTTCGGGACTACGAGTTCCTTGAACACCAAGAGGTTCCAGATGACCACATAGATGACGAGTGGGATGTTGATTTCCAAACAAGTTCTAGGTACCAAGATTTGCTCTCGGAAAGTCTCGATAGCGTTCTCTCGGTTGTAGGGGGGGTTCATCTGGCACGTAATCTTGGAAACGAGCCGGCCAATGTACTCTATCCAATGGAGTATGCCAGAAGGGCCCTTGAATGGGCTAAGGGAAAGGAGAATGTCAGAGTTGAGGTATATGACTGGGACAAATTGCATGAGTTGGGCATGGGTGGACTCATAAATGTCGGCAAGGGTAGTGATCAGAAACCATGCATGGTTCTCTTTACTCTGAATCCAGATGCTGATGAAGGAGTTCAGAGACCTTGCATAGTTGGAAAGGGAATCACGTTTGATACCGGAGGAATTTCGATCAAGCCTACAAGCGGAATGTGGGATATGAAGTACGATATGTGTGGAGCGGCTACCGTCTTCGGACTTATGGAGGCATTACATGCAACTGGATATGACAGGCGGGTCAATGGGATCTCATGTCTTGCAGAAAATATGCCAGGATCTGGAGCTTACCGTCCTGGAGACGTTTTCAAGACTTATTCTGGAAAAACAGTTGAGGTTTTCAGTACGGATGCCGAAGGAAGAAATGTGCTATCAGACGGCCTTTGGAAAGCAGGAGAATTTGATCCGGAGTACATCATTGACTTGGCCACGCTTACGGGAGCTGTTATTGTAGCTCTAGGAAATCAGATTTCTGGAATGTGGTCGAATAATGAAATTCTAGCGGGAAATCTGAAACTCGCTGCTGAGAGAAGCGGGGAGTCGGTTTGGAGGATGCCGCTGAATGATCAGTTTCGAAAGTACATGACTGACTCTGCGTTTGCAGATATCAGAAATGGCTCTATTGGAGGCAGAGCAGGATCATCTAACACTGCGGCGGCATTCCTTGAATTCTTTGTGCCAAAGAGAGATTTCTCAGATGATGAGAGTAAAATTCCTTGGGCACACCTAGACATCGCTGGATCGGCTTGGGGACCGGGTTCCAAAGCCCGTTCGGAGGGTGTGAACCCTCTTTTCCAGTATGGGACCTCCGGAATCCACGTTAGGACTCTGCACAGGCTAATCACAGAGGGCTAACTACTCTTCTCCATCTTCGGGTTCGACCTCTTCGAAGTCCGCCTCTACTACATTATCAGAATCATCTGTGCTTTGCTCTTCGGCCATTTCAGCGGCTGCAGCTTCATAGAGCTTGGCTGAAACTTCATGTAGAGATTCCTCTACTTCAGACATTTTCGCCTGGACTGCTGCCTCATCGAGATCATCGACATCGATTGGATTGTCGTCTTTGGTAATCAAAGCCCTCAGTTCCTCGAGTTTTGAGTGAATGGGCTCTGTATCGATATCAGAAATCTTCTCTGCGGCCTCTTTGAGCATCTTTGTAGCTTGATAGACCATTCCATCTGCGGAATTAATCAATGTCACACCTGCCTTCCTTCTCTTGTCCTCGGAAGCGAACTCCTCAGCCTCGGAGACCTTTGCACTGATCTCCTCCTCTGAAAGAGAGGTTTGACTCTCGATCTTGATAGATTGCTCAGTTCCAGTCCCCAAGTCTTTTGCTGAGACGTCTACTATTCCATTTGCATCAATATCGAAAGTGACCTCAATCTGTGGAATGCCCCTGGGAGAGGGTGGAATGCCCATAAGGTGGAATCTCCCCAGTGTGATATTATCCTTAGCAAATTCCCTCTCTCCCTGTAGAACATGTACTTCAACAGCGGGTTGATTGTCGGCAGCTGTTGAGAATGTCTCAGATCTCCTAGTGGGGATCGTAGTATTTCTCTCGATCATGGTTGTCATGATTCCCCCTAGAGTCTCGATACCAAGAGTGAGTGGCGTAACATCGAGAAGCAGAACGTCAGTAACTCCCTCATCACCAGTGATTATTCCTGCCTGCAATACTGCACCCACAGCAACTGCTTCATCTGGATTGATGCCTTTGAATGGCGGCTTTCCGACTTCCTTCTCAATAGCGACTTGTACTGCTGGAACTCTAGTTGACCCTCCAACGAGGATTACCTTGTCTACATTGCCTTTCTTGATCCCTGCATCCTTCATCGCCCTTCTTGTAGGGCCCATGGTTTTCTCCACGAGATCTGCGATTAGATCTTCGAATTTGGCTCGAGACAGAGAGATATCGAGATGTTCTGGCTGACCATCCCCACTCATTGTAATGAATGGTAGATTGATTTGAGTTGTACTGGTTCCTGAAAGTTCAATCTTTGCCTTTTCAGCGGCTTCCCTGAGCCTAGTAGTTGCTGTCATGTCACTTGATAGATCAATTCCTGTAGACTTTTTGAACTCTGATACGAGCCAATCGATTACGACTTCATCGAAATCGTCGCCACCGAGGCGGTTATCCCCACTGGTTGCCTTGACCTCAATTTGTGGCTGTCCGTCTACTTGGTATATCTCAAGAACTGAGACATCGAATGTTCCTCCCCCTAAATCATAGACCAGAATTGTCTGATCATCGTCCTTGTCAACACCATATGCTAGAGCTGCGGCAGTAGGCTCATTGATTATCCTAAGAACCTCCAGGCCTGCTATTCTCCCAGCATCTTTGGTTGCCTGGCGTTGCGCATCTGTGAAGTAAGCGGGACAGGTTATTACAGCCTGCTTTACTTCTCGTCCTAGATAGTCTTCAGCATCTGACTTGAGCTTCTGGAGGATGAATGCGGAGATTTCCTGCGGGGTGTATTCGGAATCATCGATATCCTTCTTCCAATCAGTACCCATCTCTCTCTTAACTGACATTATTGTCCTACCCGCATTGGTTACAGCCTGACGCTTTGCAGTAATTCCCACTACTCTGTCATCGCTATTCTTTGAGAATGCCACTACGCTAGGAGTTGTCCTCGAGCCTTCGGAGTTAGGGATAACCACTGGTTTCCCTGCTTCTAATGTCGCAACGCAGCTGTTAGTTGTTCCCAAATCTATTCCAATTACTGGTCCAGTCATTTTATTTCCTCCGTTAGATAGGCTAAGCCGTATCGAAAGTGATGTCTAATATTCCATTATTCAGGCTCCAATCAGAAACTGAACTGGCTGCCTGTGGAAGATTGATGCTCTTTATCGGCCTTAGTTGAGTTCTCCTCATTAGTTGGAGAACTTTACCGCCATGAGAGAGAATCAACTCGAAGCTTCCCTCATCTAGATCTACGATGCTTGATACGTCGATTGTTACATACATAGAGCTTCCATCGACATAAGTATCCTCCAGGGGGACGTCAGTCTCGTCTTCTTCGTCTTCCTCTACAACCACCTCGGCGGGCTCTTTGTCAGAATCGACTTGCACATTTATGCCCATATTCTTGAAAATTTCAGAAAATCCTTCAGGGTTATTCATGAAGGATTCCATCTGCTTACGGAAATTATCCGGATCTCCTTGAAAATTCATCTTGACATTGCTGTTGTAGATACTCTCTGCATCTATCCCGAGATTATCGAATTGCTGACGGATTCTAGAAATAGTTTCTTCTAGCTCAGATTTATCGATGGACATGCCCATTTGGTCGAAGAGATTTAGCATCTGCTGAATCATTTTCTCTTCCCATTCATCTGAATTTGAGTTGCTCATTTCAATCACTACTTAACTCTCGGTTGTATAGTGGGAGAATGCTGCCATATATGAATATACGCATTACTGGAAGTTGCCAATAGGAAGAAAGGGAATAATTGGGCAATGGAGCATTTCAAATCGTGGAGTAGATTCCGGGCACCATGGTGCAGGCTGAGCATGACGTCGCCCTGCAAGATACTGACAGGCTAGAAGGGCGGGCTGCTCTAGTGAATAACGTCAAGGCCGCTGTAGCTCTTGCGGGGGCCGTTAGATCGACTCTTGGGCCGAGGGGGCTAGACAAAATGTTGGTCAGTCCAGATGGAAGTAGTCTGGTGACGAATGATGGAGTGACAGTAATTGAGACTGCCAAGGTTGAACATCCCACTGCTAGACTTCTGATATCCGCCTCATCTTCACAGGATAAGGCGGCCAGAGATGGGACTACGACAACAGTTGTCCTCACTGCTGAACTTCTACAGAATTCACTTGAGCTTGTGAGGATGGGCGTACATCCGTCGACTATCATAAATGGCTTCCTAATGTCGGAGAGAGAGGCGGTTATAGAACTAGAAAGAATATCCAGGGAGGCGGAATCTGCTGAAGAGGTAAAATCGGTCATCTCCACCACTATGGCTGGAAAGATAGGTAAATCATTAGCATCGCACATAACCAATATTGCATATGATGCCGCGAAAGTACTCTCGGACGAGGATGGCGGAGATGATCTTGAAAGACTCAGAGTAAAGAGACTAGAGGTAAGTGGTGGATCAACTACCGACAGTTATCTGGTCAATGGACTTGTCATTGCCAAGACTAGAGTGGATATCTCAACTCCAATTTCTTCCGAGGGGGGGCTCATAGCGATAATCGATGGTGGATTGGAGAATGCAAAGCTCGAGATGGACGCTGAGATAGAGGTCAGTAGCCCTGGGATACTCAAGGGATTCCACGATAGATCAATAGCTAAACTAAGAAAGTGCGTCGATAGGCTTTCATCTCTTGGTGTAGATCTGCTAATCGTCAGGGAGGGGATTTCAGATGAGGCTATTCCCATGCTCACAGAGGCTGGAATTACTTGTTACAGGAGATTCGAGAGAGATGACTTGGAACGACTTTCAAAGATTACTGGAACTCGGATGATCAGAGATCCAAACAGGATTTCAGAAAGAGATTTGGGGGCATTCACAGGAAGGAGTGAGGAAATAATCGCCGGCGTTACCCATACAAGAATTGAGGGTTCTGAAGGAGGGGCACTCACTGTAATTATTCGTGGGACGACCCCCCAGATTAGAGAAGAAGCAATTAGAGCATTTGATGATGCAATGGGAGTATCTTTCAGAATGGAAAGGGACCCTAGAGTGATACCCGGAGGAGGTGCAATTCAGACTCATCTGGCTAGGCATCTTCGATCATTCGCTCTTGGAAATCCAGGAAGGGAGCAGTTGGCAATAGAGGGTTATGCCGCCGCACTTGAGGTTGTGCCCAGGACTCTTGCTGAAAATGCTGGACTTGACCCAATAGACGTGGTCTTAGATCTCTCGGCGGCACAGAGCTCTGATACAGAAAACGGAGCATGGATAGGGCTAAATGCGTTTACCGGCGATAGGACTAGAATGGATCAGTTGGGAATTTTAGATCCTCTATTCGTCACAACGCATTCTATCTCTGGATCTACAGAAGCGGCCATTAGTGTACTCAGGATTAATGATGTGCTATGGGCCAAGCAGGACCCTACGGCACCTGACTGGAAAGAGGGGGAAGATCAAGAAGACTGATTCTTCGAGAGATTGAATAACATTTCATCTACCATCTTATCCAAGTCATACTCTGCTTTCCATCCCCAATCTTCTCTGGCGGACATATCATCAACATCATCAGGCCATGAATCGGCTACCTTCTGTCTGAAGTCGGGAACAAAATTACAAGTAAATCCCGGTATCTTTTCTGCAATTGCATCGGCAAGTTCTCCTGCAGTGAAAGATATGCCTCTGATATTATATCCAACTCTGGAAGTTCCTAGATGGGCTTTATCGGCGTCCATTAGATTCTCAGTTGCCCTTATTGCATCATCAATATACATCATCGGTAACCTTGTTTCTTCGCTCACGAAGCACTCGTAGTGTCCATCATCTAAAGCGGCTCGGAAAATATCAACTGCGTAATCAGTAGTGCCTCCTCCCGCTGGTGCTTTCCATGAGACTAGTCCAGGGAATCTGATTCCCCTTACATCAACTCCATACTGCTTCCAGTAGTTCATCCCTAAGACCTCTCCAGTAACTTTTGTCTTTCCATAAATTGTAGTGGGATTGAGAGGAGAGGACTGTGGGGCCGTCTTAAGTGAGTCGGGGCCAAAAACAGCTATAGATGAAGGCGAGAAGACCCTGAGTCCGAAATCTCTAGCGGCTTCAAGAACACAGACGGTCCCACCCACATTCACTCTTTGACAGAGTTCAGGATCCTTCTCTCCCGTTGCAGAAAGAATCGCGGCTAGATGGAATATCGTCCCTATTCCCTCTTCGACCACTATCCTCTCCATTGATTCACCATCTAGTACACTAAGTTTAGCAAAGGGTCCTTGTGAGAAGTTTGAATCTTGGTCTGGATCCCTTATATCCGTAGCGAGAACAGCGTCCCTACCGTATCTTTTTCTTAATGTCGAAACAAGCTCAGTGCCAATCTGCCCTAGTGCCCCGGTGACCAGGATTCTGTCTCCCGGTGCCTCGGCCATGATGTATCCTAAAGCTGAAGATACTTGGTCATTGATGTGCTGGAATCGCCGTTTGTTGTCCCAATGTTGATATGCAAGGCATAATGGCTTCAGACCCCGTTGATTAGATGAAGTATGTCGTAGTTACCGGGGGAGTCCTGTCAGGATTAGGCAAAGGAGTGACTGCCAGTAGCATCGGAGTTCTGCTCAAATCGGCTGGATTAAGAGTCACTTCTATCAAGATAGATCCATACTTGAACAGTGATGCAGGTACGATGTCCCCATTCGAGCATGGTGAAGTGTTTGTCCTAGATGACGGAGGTGAGGTAGACCTTGATCTCGGAAATTATGAGAGGTTCTTGGATGTGGCTCTGACAAGAGACAATAACATTACCACAGGCAAGGTCTATGCGGAAGTTATTGAGAAGGAGAGGAGGGGCGACTATCTGGGAAAGACCGTGCAGGTAGTTCCACACATAACGAATGAAATCCAAGAGTGGATTGAGAGGGTGGCACATGTTCCCGCTGATGGCTCGGACAGGACTCCTGATGCCTGTGTAATAGAATTGGGAGGCACGGTAGGGGACATAGAGAGTGCTCCTTTCATAGAGGCATTGCGACAGTTCCAATTCAGAGCAGGAAAGGGGAACGTATGCTTCGTACATGTTAGCTTAGTTCCAGTAATGGGGCCAGTTGGCGAACAGAAGACGAAGCCCACCCAACATACTGTCAAGGAGTTGCGTGGCCTAGGAATAATTCCGGACATACTAGTCTGCCGCTCGGAGAATCCCTTGGACTCCGAGACAAAATCGAAATTGGCGGCCTTCTGCCATGTTGGGGAAGATGCTGTTGTCTCGGCACATGATGTTTCCAATCTGTATCAGATTCCCATTTCACTTCACAAGCAATCTGTTCTAAGTATGGTTTCTAATAATCTAGGTTTCGATGTTCCTGATGATCTCCCAATGCTCGATGAGTGGAAAGTAATGGCTGATAAGGTCGACATACTGGAGGAGGAGGTTAGAATAGCTATGGTTGGCAAATACACTGGGCTCTCAGATTCGTATCTTTCTGTCATCAAAGCACTCCAGCACAGTGCCTTTGCGGTGAATAGGAAGCTCGTCATAGATTGGATAGAGTCAACTGACTTGGATCCTATCGATAAGACGCAGGGTCACGACGAAGCATGGAGGGTACTGAGGTCGGCGGATGGAATCTTAGTACCTGGTGGCTTTGGAAATCGTGGAGTAGAGGGTAAGATTGCCGCAGCTAACTATGCTAGAGTCAATAGTGTGCCATATCTGGGAGTGTGTCTGGGCCTGCAGATTGCTACGATAGAGTTCTGTCGTAACGTTCTAGGCCTCGATGGTGCTAATTCCGCTGAATTTGATGAGGGTGCCCCCATACAGGCTGTTGTCTTCATGCCCGAGATATCCAAAACTCACATGGGAGGCACTATGAGGCTAGGAACCAAGCCAACTCCCTTCTTAGTGGATGATTGTAAGATGCGCAGATTATACGGTGGCGTGAACCATGTAGACGAGCGTCACAGGCATCGCTATGAGGTTAATCCAGATCTTATCGAAAGAATTGAGTCCGCTGGACTGATATATGTGGGTAAGGATGAGACCGGGGTGAGATGCGAGATAATGGAGCTTGAAGGACATCCATACTACGTTGGGACACAGTATCATCCAGAGTTCAAATCTAGACCAGGTAGGCCCAGTCCACCTTTCCTCGGGTTGCTGAAAGCTTCCTGCGGCTATGAAATCTGAAGTTTGTCTGAGATCTCGGACATATGAAA
>DALI01000016.1 GCA_002496725.1 Euryarchaeota archaeon UBA181
AAATACGTCAAGGTCAAAGGGCGGTAGCGTGACGGCATCTCATGACTGCCATAGTTCTTGACGGCAAAACAATGGCTCAAGAAATTGAGAATGAGCTTCTAGAAAGAATAGGCATACTAGCAACCTTGGGCACTGTCCCCTGTCTGGCAGTTGTAATTGCCGGGAACGATCCTGCGAGTCACGTATACGTCAGAAATAAGGAGGCGGCTTGCTCGAGACTGGGGGTCATGAGTATCAGAATAGACTTACCAGAAAGTGTATCACAAAAGGAGCTCATGGATGTTGTATCTGAATTGAACAATGATGAGAAGATACATGGGATCTTAGTTCAGAGCCCACTTCCAAAAGGCCTAGATGAATTCGAAGTGACCGAGTCAATTTCTCCCGAAAAGGACGTAGATGGCTTCCATCCCTCGAACCTTGGAAGATTAGTGATGGGACTGGATGGTGGTTTTCTACCTTGTACGCCCGCAGGCATAATGGAAATAATTGAGAGGTCGGGGACGGTTACGTCGGGAAAGAGCTCTGTGGTCCTCGGCAGATCGAGGATAGTAGGCATGCCTCTTTCATTGATGCTTGCAATGAAGGGAGTAGACTCAACTGTCACCGTGGTCCATTCCAAAAGTGTCGAGCCAAGAGAAATTTGCAAAGCCGCCGATATTCTTGTTTCTGCAGTGGGAGTGCCGGGAATAGTCAAGGCTGACTGGATTAAGGAAGGAGCGACTGTTATTGATGTTGGAATAAATAGGGTTCTTGACAATAGTAAGAAGAGCGGGAGCAGGATCATCGGAGACGTTGATGAGGGGGCTTGGGGAGTTGCCGGGAGAATGACCCCGGTCCCAGGAGGCGTAGGGCCGATGACAATAGCAATGCTGATGAAAAACACAGTGATATCGGCAGAGAGGAAATCCTAGAATATTCCCATATCCATCCTGGCATCCTCTGAGGCGTGAATCTTTGGATCCCAGAGTGGGGAGAATGTTAGGTTGACATGTGCGCTAGATACCCCTTCAGTCTGTTCAGTTGCCCTATGGACTGCGGCCATTAATTCGGGGGCTATGGGGCAACCTGGGCTAGTCAGAGTCATGTCGACCTCAACATGCGGCCCTTCTTCTCCATGCTCTGCCCTAATGTCATAGATCAGGCCAAGCTCAATTACTGAAATTTTCATTTCAGGATCCTCAACAGATTGGAGCGATTCTTTAACGTCGGATTCAAGAGACATGATATCACATCAGAGATGAGGCTTCTTCTTTTACTTTTTTGACCATATTCATGAATCCATTAGCCCTACTCGGAGTGAGGATCTGACTTAGCCCCATCTCCTCAACATATGAGGGATCGTGATTGGCCACTTCGCTCGGAGGCAGACCGTTTACGGCGATAGCGGTAATCGCCATTAGCCCCTGGACGATTTGCGCATCGGCGCCGCCCTTCGCAACAAAACCACCATTACTATCCAATTCACATTCAACGTGTGCCCTAGATTGACATCCATGGACCATGTTCTCATCATCCCATTCATCAATAGCGAGAGCTGAAGGGTGCTTATCTGCATACTCAAACAGTAACTCAAACCTCTCCATGGTATCGAAACATGATTGGAATCTATCGATGATTCTAATTACCTCTTCAGAACGCTGATTGGCATCAGTCATGGTAATCCGAACCGTATTGGGGATTTCATAATTCTGGCGGTTCATCCGAATCTGGATACTATTGACTCTAGGTGTTTAACGAATGCCTCGGCCTCTTCCATGGTATTGTAAATCCAAACAGACGCCCTATTCGTTGACCCTACGCCCATGGCTTCCATAAGTGGCTGAGCGCAATGATGCCCAGTTCTCACCGCAAATCCACCCGCGTCCAATAGGTACCCTAGATCTTGGGCCTGTATCGTATCATGCAAGAAAGAAACTACGCCAATTGACTCTTTTCTCTCGGGGAAGCCGAATACGGTCACTCCAGGTATTTCACGCATTCTACTGGACATCCAAGAGGCTATGCTCTGTACGTGCCTATGCGCTTCTTCGAAGTCAATATTCTCCTCTAACCAATCAACTGCTACTCTCCAACCAATTGCCTCCGCCATTCTGGGGGTGCCAGTTTCAAACATCGCATATCCCTCATGGAACTGGGTATCTTCTAGGGTGACCCTCTTTACTATTGACCCCCCTGTCATGAAAGGGCCCATTTCAGCAAGTGCATCTTCGCTTACTAGTAAGCACCCTATTCCAGTCGGGCCAGCCATCTTGTGTGCAGCTACTGACAAAAAATCGGCACCCAAAAGATCGAAATTTATTCTCTCATGTGGAGCACCTTGGGCGCTATCAATTGCAACCCTAGCGCCTTGTGAATGTGCCATTTCGATAACTCTCTCTATATCATTCCTTACTCCAAGAACGTTACTTACATGACCTACGCAGACAAGAGACGCACCTTCTACGGCAAGTTCCATAGCATCATAGTCTAGGGTGAATTTTTCTGTATCAACTGGAACATATCTTAGCTCTATTCCTCGTTCTTTGGATAGTTCTTGCCAAGGAACAATATTTGCATGATGCTCCATTTCAGTTGTTACCACTACGTCCCCTTCAACGAGATTATACCTGGCCCATCCATAGGCAACGAGGTTCATCGCCTCGGTGGCACTACCTGTGTAAATCATCTGCCCCTCTGAAGTTCCAAAAAATTTCGAAATCCTGTCTCTCGCACCTTCTAGAGCAGTGGTCGATTCATCGGCGAGTGTGTGGTTTGCTCGATGGGCATTTGCATGATAGTTCTTGTAAAAATCTGACATTGCGTCTATCACCTCTAGAGGTTTCTGTGAGGTGGCGGCGTTATCGAAATATACCAATCTCTTCCCATTGGGAAGGGTCCTCTGCAAGATTGGAAACTGGGAACGTATAGATTCGATGTCGAGACCCATGGCTTCTCCCTAGATGCTGCTTGGGGTTCAGGCTTTCAAATCGATTGTGTGAAAATTAGAAGAAGTGGTGTTGAAGACGACTTTTCTAGAATGGTTTTATCTCTCTAGTCCCTGTTGGCTCTAGTATGGAGGACAGTGGGGGGCAGGATGTAGTCCAACGTCTCGGCAGTAGAGACTTGAATGATGACGGGGAAATAATCAATCTGGCAATAGTCGGTTCTAGTAGGCACTATGACTATGGAAAGTTTGAGACGACTATAGATTCATGGATAGAAATACATGGATATCCTGATTTGATAATTGTTGGAGGAGCAAGTGGAGTGGATTATCTAGCTGAGAGATGGGCCGTGAATAATTCCATCCCCATAGCCATCTTTACTGAAGAGTGGGATGGCCCACGTAAGGGCCTGAAAGATGGAGGGCGGCCTGAGGCCCCCAACAGCTTAACTGAGAAGATAGTGGGATCTTCAAGCCACATACTAGCTATGCCCTCATCGACCAGTAAATGGACGAGAATAGTCATCCAAGAAGCCTCTAAGAGGAATATTCCTCTGGTAATCCATGAATTGGGATAATTTTGGTGCTCCTGCCGGGATTTGAACCCGGGTCGCCGGGATGAAAACCCGGTATGATGGACCGTACTACACCACAGGAGCTAGAGCCTCGGAGACGAGGTCCGCACATAATCGAATCGGGTCAATCTTATTCTGATATTGGTTCTTCCAAGAGGAGTGAGTTCCACCAATTCATCGCTGGAATCAAGAAAACTAGGCTTGCAACGGAAATCAATGAAAATGTTAACCAATTCAGAGATTCCACAATATTCTCACCATAAACGCCCAAGAGGACCCCTGGGACACCAAACCTAATCCCTCTGCCGAAGATTCCAGCTGCGATGAAGATTTTGAGATTCATTCTCCCAGCTCCTGCCACCCAAGCCAGACCTTTGTAAGGTATTGGTGAGACAGCCGCAATGAAAATCCCTAATGCACCGTATTTACTCACTAGCTTCTCTAACCTCAATATATTCCCTTCTGAAACGAAATTTTCCATAAGCCAACCACCTGCATACATCCCTATCAAGTAGCCTACTAAAGCCCCACCGACACTGGAAAGTGTTGCTATTGCTACGATTAGAAGTATTTCGAAACCTGAACCAGCCTCTAGTACCATCTTCCATATCAAGGGATCTGGGGGGATGGGTTGAATGGCCGCTTCTGAAGCAGTCAACAGTGCCAAACCGAGATAACCTAGGCTGTCTGCCCAATCTACTGCTGAGTCGATCAAATCCTGAGGGATTATGCTACTCATATGCATCCGTCTAAGTCATTGCATTATGAAATAGTGGTATTTATGGTAAATACCAGAGGCAAAATCAATGAAAGACGTTGTAGCGGGATGTTCATGGGCGACATGCAAGTTCTAGATACCTCAGCCCTAATTTCATGGCCATTATCTGAATTGGATGGCTCAATGATTGTTAGTTCGCAGATTGATGAGTTACATAGGCACTCCCCGACTAGAGGGGAAATTATCGATTCTTTGGGAGTCATAATCTCAGAACCTGGGAAAGAGTCTCTCTCAATGGTATCCAAGCTTGCAATAAAAACTGGAGATATGGCAGGACTGTCTGAAACAGATTTGAATCTAGTGGCACTAGCTCAGGAAAAGAACGTCGTGTTGGTTACTGATGACTATCGAATGCAAAATCTTGCAGAAGCTTTGGGTCTAAAGTGGAAGTCGGCTGAATTGGAGGGAATTTCTGAGATATGGGAGTGGATCCTGAAATGTACAGGATGCGGAACTACCTTCGAATCACCCGAAGGCCCCTTACAGAAGAGAGGGGAGCTTGGCGTATGCGTCGACTGCGGGAGTCCATTGAAACTGAGGAAGAAATAACTACTCACTTTCGGAACTAACTTCAGCAGTCATCCCGCCTCTATCCAAGTCCTGCTCGACCTTGGAAGGGCTTGTCACTTCAGTCACAGCCTTCTGATACTCTCCTTTGGCGAGACCCACACTCCTAGCAAGCTTTGGTATCTTATCTACTCCAAAAATAAGCACCCCGAAAACGACTAGTGCTACTACTTCTACCGTTCCTAAAGCCATTCTATCGGACGATGCTAGGGGGCATATCGGTTCAATGCTTCGGAAAGAGAGGCTTTTATCCCCCTGAGACAGGAGGTAGGAAAGCCACTTCAGAAGAGTCTGAAAGCTGTATGTCAAAGTCCGATGATATTTTACCATCCAATGCAACCCTGAGTCCCTTTGAAACTAACTCATCTAGGCCCAGTCGTTTGATTAGGCCTCGTACTGTAGTTTTCGAATCTAGAGCTATTTCAGCCTCTCTCTCGCCGAGAGACTCTGCCAGTGGCCCGAAGAAAAGGACACTGACTACAATAGCATGCCCCCCTGGGTGTGATGGTCCCTCCATAGCACCCTTATCCGGTACCTAGCAATCAATTCATCGCTTGTAAACTATAGTAAATTAAGCTGTAGTAATTCCGGATGGCATGGAAAGGGTGAGTGCTGTCGTTTTCGACTGCGATGGAGTTCTAGCCGATAATGGGTCATCGTGGCAGAATATCCATGGAAAATTTGGAACTGACAAGGGAGATGGTGGCTCTCATAAAAAAACGCTTGAGATGTTTCTAGATGGTAAAATTTCGGAAGAAGAATTTGTAGAACATGATATCAGACTATGGAAGGGCATCAAGCCAGAAATCCACAGAGATGACATAATGAGATGCTACAGCGGTGTTGACTTAATGGTCGGTGCCAGGGATGTTGTTGAAGAGCTTCGTAGAAGAGGTGTGTATGTCGCGATAGTCTCTTCGGGCGTAGATCTACTAGTTGGCGCCATAGCTAATATGCTGAAAGTTGACGATTGGGCCGCCAATGGTTTCGAGTGGGATGAAGATGATCTACTAGTGAAGGGCCTCCCCACCAGGGTTTATTCTCATAACAAGGGACTCATGGTTGAGAAATTAGCAATGATTAATGATTTCAAAAGCAGTGAAATTATCTCTGTCGGAGACTCCGGTACCGATCTTTCCATGATGATTGATGGGTCTTCATTCATAGGCTTTAATCCTGCTCGGGAAAGAGCCAAAAATGCCTTCCAAGATGCTGGCGTCCCAATAGTTGAAAGTAGGGATCTTCGAAAGATATGGCCATATATTTTCAAGGGCGAGGAGTTTCCCTCTGATAGCTAAGCAAATGGTATAGAAGCAGTAGCATACGTATGTAAATTTACAACTGTTAGAATACATGGTTTCGGTTGGAAGCCCAGCATCCTCTGAAAATCTGTTTGGTTTTGCCATGTTGAGCTGTGTACCAAGGTGGTTCCTTTGTAACTCCCGACGAAGTGCCCATGGACATGGCCTGTAACAAAAATATCAGGAACAGTGGAAATTACAAGATTATCCTCCGGTTCCGGGGATAAAGGGGTTTTTCCACCCCATGAAGGAGCTAAATGTCTCCTTTCCAGCATAGCCTGCATAGCCCTCTCAGGCTGAGAATATGAGACGGACCTTAGTGTCGCAACAAAGTCGTCGATACTTTTGCCGTGATAGGAAAGAACCCTTACTCCATGGAGGCTGAAGTCGCAGGGATTTCCAACGAATATAGCATCAGAATAGTCTTGCTGAACCTCTGGATCTAAAGCGGGCTGTGGTTCAGCTGGCCTGACTGCATCATGATTCCCAGGAAGGATGATCACGTCCACCCAATCAGGCAGGCCTTCAAGAAGCTTAGCTAGCTCTGAGTATTGATTAAATAAATCCTTGATTGAAAGATGTCTATCTTGTCCGGGGTATATTCCGACACCATCGACCCCATCTCCACTCAGTACGAAATATTTGATAGTGCGAGCTAGAGGATCGTTGTTGAACCATGCTATCATTTTCTCCCATTGGGGACCTAGGAAAGTCATACTTCCGACATGCATATCCGATAGAAAGGCCGCGGATACTGCCCTGTCTTCTCCAGCAGTAGATTTGTGATGCATCCCCAAGGGAGGAAGGTGTATGTCCTGGACGAAGAAGATTGGGTCACCCTCTCCAACAAGAAAGTATCCACTGACACCTATTACATCATCATCCATTAATCCGTCAAGAGCGGGATGGACTTCAGAAGCATCGGATGGCGGCTTAACAATGCATCTAATCTGAGCAGTCTCATCTTCGACTACAAACATTAGATTCTTACTTTTCGCCCATCTCATCTCAGTGGCGAGACCAACCAAAGTCACCTCGTAATCCCTACTCGAATGCCTCTGGCGATTTCTCCATGCCTCTGAGGCGGGGGTCGGCCTTCTTGGAAGTGAATTTGATGAAATCATCATTGACCTGATCTTCTGCAATCTATCTGTAAAGAATGACCTCATATCAGACATTTTTCCTTCTGTAATAGAATTTCCTGTAATATCGAAATGTATCTCTATTTCAGAATCAACATCAGTGGCATGCATTGGGAAGTCGGCTAAGCTGTAATCCTCCAGACCATGAGGCCTTGGAGCTGGTGCTAATTCCAGTGTTGAGGAGGGGGCCACAGTTCTACCAAATGATAATTCACTATTCGGATTGGGGAGAGCTACTTGCAGTGTTTTTGGAGACTCTGGAATAGTTTCCGGAATTGATATCGGGGTCGACATTGATAGAAGTTCACTTACTGTTCGATGGTCAAGAATCTTTACTCCAGAAGATCTAGCGGCCTGAATTAATGGCTGAATATCATCGAGTTCTTGAATCATCTCCTGGGACTTCCTGCCGATAACAAGAATACCAGAAGAAGCCAGAATTCGCTGTCTTTCCGGCCAGTCATCAGAGACCATGTCACCAAGAGAGAAGGTCACCTCATGATGATATCGCTATTGGGGTGGAGAAACTACTCTTTGTCATCCCAGTCTGTAAGGGATGCCAAGTCGACCTTCCCAATGTCTTCAGCCACTGTCCTAGGGCCTTTCTGCCATTCGAAGCTCCCTTCCCATTCCTCGGAAGATGGATCTAGTTGAGATGTATCGAATGATACTTCAGAGTCCTCCCTGCTTAATGCCTCTTCAACGACCGCCTCATTCTCATCTACCCTATCTAGAGCTTCTAGAGTCAATCTGAGTGCGAAAGCCGCGAATGATCTCTTGTTGTCCAACCTATCATTATCACCAAAGTCCATCCTTCTTGAAAGGAAGTAATCACCTGCAATCACAGCCACGTGAACTCTACCAACTTCCTTATCATCCGTTGAACCCCCGGGCCCTGCAATCCCAGTGATCCCCAGGGAAACATCGGATCCAGATTGAAATTTGGCACCTTGTGCCATCTGAATTGCCACCTCATGGGAAACAGCGCCAGCATCGTCACTATCGAAAGCGGACTTCTCAACCCCGAGCTCTCTCATCTTAGATTCATTGGAATACGTGATCCAACCTTGATTAAACCACGTTGATGCTCCGGAGATATCTGTAATAAGAGATGCAACCAGACCTCCAGTACAAGATTCGGCTACGGAAACAACCCAGCCCCTCTTTCTAAGCCTCCTAGCTACGCGAGATGCGAGTCCTGCGGTTTCTTCGACCACATGACGTCCCATCGACGTCACTTATTGAATATTGATGTGAACAGCGAGACTAGATGGCTAACTGTCTTGAAAAATATTGGTGGGTCCGGCAGGAA
>DALI01000035.1 GCA_002496725.1 Euryarchaeota archaeon UBA181
GTTTCCTGTATTTCCTCTGCTGGAACTATTTCCACAACATCGGGAGATTCGGAAGTCGGCTTGATCAAATCGACCTGTTGTTTGGGAATTTCTTCTAGTTGTTCTTCTTCTGAATCTGGCATCTCAAACTTTGTGACAAACTCCGGGGCGTCATCGAGTGTTAGTTCGTAGTCTTCTTCCTCTTCCTCCACAGGATCAGGAGTATCTACAGTGAATGCGAAACTTGGTTTCTGCTTGGTGACTACAGAATCGTCATTACCATACTGCTTGACATCTATGGTCACATCATCCATGGTGAATGTGGTTTTGGACCAATCCACAACTTCTTCTTCCGCGTCCTCTTCAAAATCTGAGAGTAGTTCATCGAATAACTCTGTAGCCTCTTCGGTGTCAACATTGCTAGCTTGTTGATGAGAAGCAAGATTGAGCTGATAGGAGCATCTGGAACACATCTCTGAATCCTCTGGATTCTTCTCTTGGCAAAGGGGGCACTCAATGGTATTTACAGTAGTCTTACGATTGAATTTGAATCTATCAAACACTAACGCATCCCCCCCCTAATATCCACTTCCCCTAAACACATCGTATAATCCTCACGGGGATATGAGCGGTTATGCTCAAAGGTATATCGAGATATTTCTCAGGCAATGGTGATGGGGTGCCTGTGTTACGAGAGCTTGTGAATGATGCCTCAGATGACCGGGGGCCGCGCTTCAAAAGGAGTCAAGATCATCACGAGCTGTATCAGAATCTGATTCGTTGGGAGCTTGATGATGAGCTATCTGCTACGGAGAAGAGGCTCAAGAATTGGTCTAGAGAAAGGCTAATTTCAAATGGATTAGCTCTATTTGACTTAATCGCCAAACCAGATGGCTGGCTTTTTGATCAGAGGATAGTAAAAATGAGGACGAGGAGTAGGTCGGACCTTGGTCAACATCGATTCAGACAAGGCGATATAGTGATGCTAAGTAGGGGGGACCCACTATCTGAAAAGCCAATCGAGGCCATAGTTAGTGATCGCAGAAGGGACTACATTAGGATTGTAATAAGTGATCTTCCTGCAGATTTGAGGAAGGACTCATGGAGGATGGATAGAGGTGCCAACAGAATCGCATATGACAGAATGAGAGATTCCCTCAATTCTATCTTTCAAGAGGAAGGTGGCGTTCCTCTCCGAGACTTGCTGCTAGGTTCCGTACATGATCCCCCTGGTACAGCATCCCTTCCCCCACAGCTTGGTGGAGCGAGAGGAAGGGGCTTTATCTTGGATAGTTCAATGAATTCGTCTCAAAGTAACGCGGCTCTAGCCGCGATCCAACAGAGGCTTACTCTAATTCAGGGGCCGCCGGGAACTGGAAAGACGCATACGGCCGTCAGAATAATTGAGGCATGGTCACAACAAGACCTGGGTACAATCTTAGCTGTCGCAGATTCAAATGTCGCAGTGGACAATTTACTGGAGGGGTTACTTCAACTGGGAGTCCGTGCAGTGAGATTGGGTCAACCGGTTAAAGTCAGGGAGGGGCTGAGAGAAGCGACTATGGATGCATTGATGGAAAAACATCCACTAAGAAAAGATCTCATAGATCATCTTGAGCTGAATGAGAAACTAGGTCGTAAGATCAAGGGGATGAGAGGTGGAAAAGAGAAGGGTCTTGCACACAGGGACCTAGGCAGGGGCTGGAAGGAGGTTAGAAGAATAGAGGGGCAAATGAGAGATGATATTCTTGATAGGGCGCAGGTACTGTGTTGTACTTGCATAGGATCCGGGCATGAGCTTCTAGATGGGAGAAGGTTTAGCCAGGTTCTAGTTGACGAGGCCACTCAGGCTACTGAACCATCGGTACTCGTTCCGATTGTTAGGGGTGCTAGGCAAGTGGTCCTTGTTGGTGACCATAGGCAGCTTTCTCCTACAGTAATATCTAGACGAGCCGAAGATGGGGGATTATCCAGATCTCTCTTTGAGAGGTTGATGGATATGGGGATTGTTCCTCACTTACTGACAAAACAGTATAGGATGCATCCTGCAATATCGGAGTTCCCCAATCATAGATTTTACTCTGGAAAATTAGAGAATGGAGTTACAGAATCTGAAAGAGCCGCTCCAGCCGGAGTATTGTGGCCAGACTGGGATAGACCGATAGCTTTCCTCCCCGTAGAAGGAGGCGAAATGGCGGGTCCCGATGGGGCCTCGAAGGAGAATAGGGTTGAGGCTTCATGGGTTGCTAAAATTGTAGAGGATATTGTGAATGCGGGAGAGATTCCAAAGGAAGATATTGGAGTGATTACTCCTTATGCAGCCCAGGTTAGGGCGATTCGGGATGTTCTTCCAGAATCTTTGATTGACTTAGAAGTGAAGACTGTGGATGGTTATCAGGGAAGGGAAAAGGAAGTAATCATTTTCTCATGTGTGAGATCGAATTCAGAAGGCAATGTTGGCTTCCTCTCAGACCCAAGAAGATTGAATGTGGCACTGACTAGAGCAAAGAGGGGGTTAGTTGTCATAGGAGACCCCTCGACCCTAAGACAAGATGAGAATTGGGCTTCATGGATTGAACATGCTAGGAAACACAACCTTGAGGCGTGGCACATCATAGGAATGTCCTGAGGGAGTACAATGGCAGACCACGATTCACCTATTTCTCTATCACCATCTGGTGGTTCCATTGCGCGGGCTATTGTTGCTGAAAAGAATTCTGATCACTGGAATCTCCCCGAAGGGACCATTCTAGCTTCTGCAACTAGAAGAGGGACTGGTTTCGCTATAGATGTAATAATTGTAACAACTATTTTGATGCTAGTTACTAGATTTCAACTGATAAACGTATGGAACTTGAAAACATGGGAGGAATCGACACATCATTCGTTGGCATATACTTTCATTCTAATGGCTTCTCACTGGCTTTATTGGAGGCTTACGGGAATTATGTTTTCTAGATCCCTTGGCCAAAGATCGATGGGGCTTGCCGTTGTTGCAGAGGATGGAAGTGAGATGACAAGCGAAATGTGGGATCGTAGGGCTTTCAGGAAACTAGTATATCTGATTCCTGTAGTGAATATCATAGTAGGAGCGTACGAGGTTGCGAGAATCTTCCAGAGACATACACATCAGACTAACATTGATCTCAGTGTTAAATCGATAGTAGCGCACGCGAATTCTCTTCCTCCCGCTAATCGACGGCATATCAGGTAGATTTCATGGAAGAAGCGATTTCGAGTCTCAAAGAAGGGATGTGTGCGGTCTATCCGACATCCACTCAACCTGCGCTAGGGTGCCTTCCAAATAGTAAGTCTCTGGATCTGCTGTATTCACTAAAGAAACGAAGGAGGGATCAACCTGTCAGCTTGGGTGTCGCAAATCTTGAGCAGGCAGGGCAAATTGCTCATATTCCAGAGGGCGTGAAAGATATGATTCAATATTTTCCCAGAGGGTCAATTACGATAGTTCTAGATTCCAAGGAGACTTTGGATAATAGGCTCGGTGGCGACAGGGTCGCAGTGAGATTAGTATCTCATAAAGTAGCGGTCAGGCTGATTGAAGAGGTGGGACCTCTTACTGCAACTAGTGCGAATATATCCGGAAAATCTCCTCTGGGAAATCCTTCTTTAGCGGCTAAGTCCCTCTCTACTGAAGATACGAAGGTCCCATTTGTTAATGGCATCTGTGGGAGAGGGGCACCCAGTACCTTGATATCGTGGCATTCCTCCACTGGCTCACCCGATGCAACAGTAACCAAGGTTCTGAGAGAAGGTTTAGTCGATGAAATGGAGGTTTTTGATTGGTTGAAGAATCGGATCTGAAGCAATGGAGAGACGCTGGTCATGTGGCTCGAAGAACCCTAGAGGGAATCAAGGGAGAGATTGTCGTCGGGAAGAGCTGGAACGATGTCATCGATTCAGCGGAGAGATTCATTCGGAGGCATGGTGGCCAAGCTGCATTCCCAGTAACAATTTCAGTGAATGATTTTGCCGCTCACTACACTACCAACACTGAACTTAGTCCGCCAGAGGGATGGGACAGGGAGATGGTCTTCGAAAAGGGGGATCTAGTCAAGCTAGATGTCGGTGTTCACATCAAAGGGGCTTTGGGCGATAATGCTATGACTCTAGAGGTAGGGAATGGGGGAAATCATACTGATCAGATAAAGGCGGCAAAAGATGCTAGGGATGCTGCGATAGAGAAGATGCATCCGGGAACTCCATGGCATGTCGTTGGTGCGGCGGCGGAACAAGTAGCGAAAGACTCTGGCTTCATGCCCATCTCTAACTTATGTGGGCACAAGATGGAGAGGTGGAGCCTGCATGATGGGCTATCGATACCTATGTTCGCCTGTGGCGCTAATAACCCTGGTTTCAAGGGTTCTGTGGAGGAAGGCGGAGTATACGCAGTGGAGCCATTCAATACAACTGGTAAAAGTGGAATGATCGAGAATGTGAACCCCCATAACTCATCCAATATACTGAGGGTGACTGGAAATGTGAAGATTAGGAGGGCTCTGGAAAAAAAGAAGCTGAAACCCCTAGGGGCTAGGCTAGCACACTACATAGAAGAGAGGTACAGCACTCTCCCCTTTGCAGAGAGGTGGGCATATCCACTATTGGAGAAGCCTTTCCCCGAAGAAGGAGAAGAATCACTCAGGAGGAAGTGGGGACAACTGGTGAAGAAGCTGACATCAATCAGGTTCCTAGAGGTTTATCCGGCATTGAAGGATAAGGACGGAGGTAATGTAGGGCAGTTCGAGCATACTGTCTACGTTACTGAGGGTGGGCCAGAAGTTCTAACTGTGGCTTAGTATAAGGAAAAATGCTTGATTAGGTACTTTTTCGGACTATTTCTAACAACGATTATCTATCCCCTGCCCTCAGAGCAGTATGTACGGGGCCGATTGGTTCTCG
>DALI01000004.1 GCA_002496725.1 Euryarchaeota archaeon UBA181
GTCGAAGGAGTTGAAGCAAATGTTACCCATGGGGTCCTCGTCCGCTCCATCTGAATTCAGCCCTTGAATAAGTTGCATGGCGCTTTCCTCATCCCAGTCACTCACGGGAACAGTACCATTCCACCAAACCCCATTGTCCAATACATTCGGAGTAGAAATTGAGTCCCAGCCAGTTGGGATTGAGTATCGATACTCATTTATGTTGGAGAAGGCATCTCCATCTGGATCACCTTGAGACCCATTATCCCCTACCTGCGATAATGGGTTTAGGCCATACTGCCACTCCCATCCATCTGGAAGTCCATCATTGTCGGAGTCCCAATCCTGAGGTTGGCTACCAATGTAAAATTCTAGCCCGTAAGGTAATCCGTCACCGTCTTGATCGGAGGATGCTAAAGCTTCCCATGCACTAAACTCCAACGCAGAATAGGATGATAGCAACATCAACAGAGAGAAGCCGATTGCGGAGCGATGTTTTCTCACTCCGATACCGCTATCTGATTGATTTCTGACAGAGCCCAAGCTACTCACCTCTTACCTAGGGCGGAAAGTAGGGCTCTTAAGAGGAATGGAGCGTCGTTCGGACATTGCCTCAGTGAGGCTCAAACGAGTTCGATGTCATCATCGCCATAGATATCATCGAATGCTTCATCCTCTTCCTCTACAGAAACCACTGGAGCGGGGATATCGTCAGCATATTCAGAGTCATCTTCGGAGTCATCTTCGGAATCTTCTGAGATAGCATCAAGATAGGCCATGTGGGACTTCCATCTACGGCGATTCAGTGCCGACTGTGTGCCTGCTATGAATAGCATGAATGCAATGATCCCAACCACATATGTAGACAGTCTCGGATGCGTGAACTCATTGACTAAGCGATCTACCAGTGAGTCGATTCCTACCTTCATCACGACTGTGGACTTGGCAGTAGAGTCATCCGGCCAACTCTGATCGGTATCGAATGGAGTAGCCGACACCATAATACTGGAGGTATCCCCATTGTTTGATGACTCTGGGACTGTGACCTCTAGAATGAAGGTCACCTCGTCAAATGCCTCAAGTACGACTAACACTGAGCCTGATGGGCCGTCGATTTCCACACTCCAGCTTGAAGATTCTGATTCAGCTTCGAGGAGGATGGTCAGGGGGCTGTTACCGAGATTCTTTACCTTCATCTGAATCTCTACGGCGTCCCCTGGTGAGAGAAGCCTATTAGGTGAAACTTGGACTATCTCCAGGCTAGGTTCGTCAGAGTCAATCTCGAATATCATTGGGAGATCGAAATATCTTGGATCCTCATCAGGCGTATCCTCAACGACTCTCAAGTATACCGTATGGTTGCCAAATTCAACCTGGCTAGTAAGGGTGATTGTCACAAAGACCTCGGTTTCATCGCCGGGAGCAAGAGAAACCCTTGGAACGGCATTTCCGGAGTCATCCTCTATTCTAAACTGCCACTGGCCATATGCTGCATTCCTATCCGTATTCTCTTCAAGAGAAGCAGGGTTCTGAATCCTCCACCATGTAGCAGACTCGCCGGAAGTCATAGTATTGGTAATCTTAGCCCTCAAAATCACTTCGGCGTTCCCCGGGCCAGGAGAGCAGAGAGAGACCTTGATGTGTCCGAGAGGCGAACCATCACAATCATAGGAAACTTCTGCCCTAATTCCAAATGTCCTCTGTATGGTGAATTGGACAGTAGAGGACAGGTTGCTCTGACCAATACTAACGACCTCTAGCTCTACAGTGCCGATATCTGGATCGAGCCTGTCGGAGGATGGTTTGACAAGAATCCTCAGAGTTTGAGTTTCGTGCCTATCGAGAAGTGAGGTATGGAATGTTCCATCGCCATCATCCTCAAGGATTCTCTCCCCAGTATCGTTATCGTAAACCTGTATTATCGCTTTGGCCCTCTGTAGAACATCAATCTTGAACTCATCCGCATCAAATCCTGTGTTGAATATCTCCATCAAGAAAGGAGTGAATTGATCATAGTCGACATAGCTGTTGGGCGTGGAATCGAAATCATCAGGACGTGAGGAATTGGCGACAGCAATATCATGGTCTTCTGACCAAATAGAAACTTGTGAGGGTTGGAAGACATCCATCTTCTTTAGATCGATCTGTAGTGTATCCTGATGGACGACCTGCAAGACGCCATCGACCTCGGCCTCTGCAACAGCTCTGATATCGATTGATCCTGGGGCCCCGGTTAAGTCTTCAGGAGCGGTCAGAGTCAGTATTGGATTGAGGATGTCGCCTCCCGAGTTTAGCGTGTATCCCCCAGGTGAATCGAACTCGATCAACCAAGAGCTTGGGAAATTTGTCAGTACTTCTAGCTCCACATCCATCGATTTAGTTGAATCTCCTCGATGTACCATCTGCAAGGGGATGGGCGTGGTTTGTTCAGGAGCTATGTATTCCGTTGACCTATCTAATCGGTGGTTAAGGGCTACGCCCCATTGCTCCATGTTGACTGGTTCATGCTCAACGATTATGCTGTTGCCCTGTATATCCGATACTTCCAACTCAACGGTATATTCTCCCGAAGGCACACCACTGGGGTAGGACCAAAGATATTCTCCGAAGATTCCCTGACTGGTATCTTCAATATCCTCATCGTCCTCATCTATCACATGATCAATTCTATATGCGCCATTCGGATCCCTCATTAACAATCTAATAGAGTCGACGTCATACCTTCCGAAACTACTTTTCACATCGAATGAGAACTGCATGACCCTCTCAGATAGGATGTCATTTGGATACCAATCGAGTTCTGCCCCCTCGGATAGTTCCGCACCTTCTCTTTGGAGGAGGACTAAACTGTTGGAAATAGCATTGGCCTCGATTTCTAAGGTACTGAATCTCTCATCTCCATCAATCTCATTCCACGCTACCTCTGCTTCGCAACTTGATGAGCCACCCCAAGGGCTTCCGCTTCCCCCACTATCGCATCCTGACATATCTGCATCGATTATCAATTCCAGACGTTCATCCTTCTCAATTGTGAAAGTCTCATCTCCCCCTATGTCGATCTCGAATGTCTCGTGATCGAAGCTACAGCTTTGGGTAAGTCCGGGATTGCAGGCCTCAGATGACCAAGAAGCTGAACCGACTTGCGAACCAGAAGACTTCAGAGTAATCGTCCAATCAACTGTTGCCGTATCAGGGCCAGTTGAACGTAGGAAGAGGCCTATTGGTAGGTAATATGACCCTGAACCAGAACCATGATTTGGCCTTCCTGCCACATCAAGACTGGAAAGCATCGGGCTGGTCTTGAACTCTATGCTGCTACTTAATGCGCTCATGGATTCCTGTCCACCTGATTCAGGCACCTGAGTAGTAATGAATCCATCTCCTCCCGCGGAAGAGTTTTGTGATGCTATGTACATGGTGTAGAGATTCATCTGGACATCGCTGGACACATTGAAATTGGACGTATCATTTAGTTCGTTATTGCCTAGAATAGAGGCGCCGGAGGGAACTAATAGCAATAGGCAAAGGACCAACGCGATTGAACACCCACTACGAGCGGGGTTCGCTTTACTTCTCTCTTGCACGATTACTCGCCCACACAAGTGGCGTTAAAGCGTTCGTGCGACTTGGGCTGCTGATACGTCAGTTGTGAGGGTGGACAATATGACCCAATAGTGACCCAACAAGCGCTCGATTCAAGGAGTATGACCCTCTCCTAGTGACCTGCAGAGGTACCCGAGTTGGTCAAAGGGGCCGGACTTAAGCTCCGGTGCATAGTGCTTCGCAGGTTCAAATCCTGCCCTCTGCACCATCATCTCATCCTAGACATTCGGCACCCGAGAGTACCGTCTCCCGATAGTACATCCATTTTCGTAATCTGAACCGTGGCGGATAAGACCTGAGGTGGCTTCATCAGCTTTTCTAGGATGATAGAACCCAAAGACTCCAGTAATGAAACCCTGACTCCTTTGATCGTACTTTCAATGGATTCTAACAGATACTCATAATTCAGAACCTCGGCTATATCATCGAAATTTGGCGTATCTGATCCCGGGATCGTGACGTCAATATCAAAGCGTACACTCTGGGGATGTCCAATCTCATGTGGGTGAATGCCAATATCCACTTTCCTTACTAAATCTCTCAGAAAAATCGTGGTATTTTCGTAAACTTGGTGATTCATAATTTCAGGGGAAGACCCAACTTGATTCTCCATCCTATTCCTCCGTCTCGAAAACGACGTCCCGGCCCCTAGATAAGAATCGTTCACCTGAATCGACATAGATAATCTGACCAGTCACCGACCTTGCGGACATGAGGTATGCCACAGCATCAGCAATATCGCTCGGAGATAGGCCTGCTCCCAAGGGAGTTTGGGATTGTGCCCTGACAAAACCCTCGGGAGTCTGTTCAGGACTTGGGAGCGTATGTCCGGGAGCAACGGCATTGACCCTAATATTTGGTGCGAGCCCTCTCGCCAAAGTCTCAGTCAATCCAGCCATAGCAAATCGGGAGGCTGTGTATGATAGGTAGTCTGGATTTGGATGTGAAATTTTTTGATCTAGGATATTCACTACTGATCCTATTTTTCCCGAGGGAATAGTACGACGGAGTTCCGCAATCAATAATGTGGGAGCTAACGCATTAACATGCATGTGGCGATTCCATGAGTCTTTGGAAATACTGCCAATATCATCGAAGGAGAAGAGTGAGGCATTGTTTACCACGCCTCTAACTTGTCCAAGATTCTCTTTGATTTCAGTAAAAATTCTCTCAATCATGGAAACATCGGAGAGATCTCCGGAAAATGAGGCTGATTTACCTCCTTTGGAATGGATTAAATCCACTAAATTGAGTGCCTCTTCACTGGAAGAATTATAGTGGATTGCTATAGTAAAACCCTCGTCCGACAGACGTAAGCATATCTCTCTGCCAATCCTTACTGCGCCACCGGTAACAAGTATTACGCCCTCGCCCATAGCCAGTGGAAGGGATTCATCCCTATTACGGGTTGTATTGAACGGCCCCAAAGGGGCCGATGAGAACGATTAATTCCGTACCTCTATCCGAGACATACGATGGCGACTCGACTCCCGACAGTTGACTCATCAGAATGGGCTGCCAATTCCTGCTCCGTAACCTCGTCCCCAGGCCATAAAAAAAGGACTGATAGGAAGAGGAAAAGGCTTCCTAGCTGGTTCAGAACCAGTCTCCCAATAGGAAAGTCCCAGTCTCGTTACAACAGTACGATGGCTAGTGTCCGTGAGAACGGCTTGAACACAGTCTGTGAAGAAGCACGCTGCCCCAATATCCACGACTGCTGGGGAAGGGGGACTGCGACTTTCATGATTGCAGGAGATGTTTGTACCAGGGGATGTAGGTTCTGTGCGGTAAATACTGCCAAGACCCCTCCTCCTCTGAATCCTGATGAACCGGAAGATCTTGCAATGGCGATTGAGAATATGGGTATTGATCATGCGGTTATTACCGTGGTAAACAGGGATGACCTTTCAGATGGTGGAGCTAAGCATTACAGGGATTGCATTATGGCAGTACACGAAAGATGCCCGGAGGTTGGCATTGAGATTCTTTGCTCCGACCTAGATGGGAACCTTGATTCTCTGAAAATTCTACTCAAAGATCTACCAATCAGAGTCTTTGCACACAACGTTGAATGCGTCCCTCGTCTCGATAGTAATGTTAGGGACAGGAGGGCATCATTCTCCCAATCACTAGCGATTTTGGCAGAAGCGAAAAGATTGCGTCCGGATCTCAAAACGAAGACTAGTATCATGGTTGGTATCGGAGAGACAGACTCGGAGATTGTAGATGCGATGAGAATGGTCAGAAAATCAGAGGTGGACATGATTACTCTCGGACAGTATCTCCAACCTGGAGATCGTCACTTGGCAGTAGATAGATTTCCTGAACCGTCACAATTTGCGAACTGGGACAAGGAAGCTAGAGAAATGGGTTTCTTAGCTGTTGCGAGCGGCCCTCTGGTCCGGTCCAGTTACAGGGCCGGACTTCTCTGGGAGGAATCTATGGGATCGGAGCCCGTAGTGACGAGAGAGTCCACAGGATCTGCAGTTAGTCACTTGACTTTCTCATTGGCTGGAGGAGGCCAAACAATATGAGCGTCCAGAAGGTGATTGTATCATGAGCGGAGGTAGCGGAGGTAAGCCGATGCATGTTCCAGATGCCCCTCATAGGCCTGGCGATGAGGCGGGTTTTACAGAATGGCCTTGGTCCCCAGGTGATCTAGGGAGGCCCGGTACCGACTGTCAAGCATCTGAGACTCTAGATCTCGCCGAGGGATTAGTCAGAGTTCTTGGAGATGATAACAAGTCTTCTGGAGAATGGGATCCAAAGCTTACGTCGGAGGAGATGCTCATGGGTTTGGAGCACATGATGAGGCTTCGTATCTTTGATGACAGGATGATGAAGATGCAAAGGACGGGGAAACTCTCATTCTACATGCGATCACTCGGAGAGGAAGCCGTTGCTATAGCACAAACCATGGCATTGGAGGAGCAGGATTGGCTCTTCCCGACATATAGGCAACCGGGTGCACAGTTTGTCAGAGGAAGGGACATGGTAAGCATGATATGCCACTGTATAGGAAATGAGATGGACAATGTCAAAGGTAGGCAGATGCCAGTGCACTATACTTACAGGGAAGGGCGTTTTATTTCTGTTTCTAGCCCGGTAGGGACACAATTCAGTCAAGCCGTCGGAGTGGCTCTTGCTTCTGACTACAAGAATCTTGACGAGGTCACCATAACTTGGATTGGGGATGGAGCAAGTGCGGAGGGTGACTATCACTACGCATTGAATTTCGCGAGTATTTTTCAAGCACCGGTTATACTGAATGTGGTCAATAACCAATGGGCGATATCAACACACCAAAACTTCGCTAGCAAAAATGGTAATTTTGCTGTCCGGGGGATCCCCTATGGAATTCCAAGTATCAGAGTGGATGGGAATGATTTTCTGGCACTTTACTCAGTAACTTCTTGGGCTAGAGAGAGAGCCTCTCAGGGACTTGGCCCGACACACATTGAGGTACTCACATATCGTGCGGGAGCCCACAGTAGTAGTGATGACCCCTCTAGGTACCGGCCATCAGATGTTCATTCCTATTGGCCAGGAGGAGATCCCATCGAAAGGCTCAGGGATCATCTCAAGGAGATAGGCAAGTGGTCAGACGAGCTACAGAAGGAGCTATCTGAAAGAATAGATTCTGAAGTTATGGCCGCATACAAGGAAGCTGTCAAGTTCGGAGATCTTGCAAATGGACCTTACCCTTCTTCAGACGCAATATTCACAGAGGTATACGAAGAACCTCCATGGCACCTAATGGAACAATGGGAAGAAATGAAAAAATGGAGGGATGAGTAATGCCCAATATGAACATTGTAGAATCAGTAAATAGTGCCCTTGATACCATGTTATCTAGAGATAACGATGTGATTATTTTTGGTGAAGATGTCGGATACTTCGGAGGCGTTTTCAGAACCTCTGATGGACTCCAAGATAAGCATGGTAAGCACAGAGTTTTCGATTCCCCTCTCTCAGAAGGCGGTATAGCCGCAACAGCATTTGGAATGGGGATCAATGGCCTGAGGCCGGTTGTAGAAATTCAGTTTGCTGACTACATTTTCCCTGCGTACGACCAAATTGTAAATGAGATGGCAAAGATAAGGCATCGTTCTGGTGGCGAGTTCTGGTGTCCCGTGACAATCAGGACACCTGCAGGAGGGGGAATTCGAGGAGGGCACCATCATTCCCAATCTCCAGAAGCTCAGTTTACTCATACTCCTGGACTGAAAGTAGTATACTGCTCAACACCGTACAATGCCAAGGGACTGTTAATTAGTGCAATTGAGGATAATGATCCTGTGATTTTCTTTGAACCGAAAAGGTGCTACAGAGGTCCTTTTTATGGTGATCCACATAATGTTCCAACTTGGTCCGGGCACCCAGAGGCAGAAGTCCCAGACTCGCATTTCAAAATCCCACTCGGAGAAGCTAGGCTAGCCATGGAAGGAGATCAGTGTACTGTGATATCATGGGGTGCAATGGTGCATGTCTGCGAGCAGGCAATCAAGAACAGTGGAATTTCTTGTGATCTGATAGACCTACAGACTCTGGTCCCCTGGGACAGGGAAGCAGTAGTAAAATCAATAGAGAAGACGGGGAAGTGCGTGATTGTCCATGAGGCCCCCAAAACTAGTGGATTTGGAGCAGAAATGATAGCTTCTATTCAAGAGAGGTGTTTCTGGAGCCTCGAATCCCCAATAGAGAGAGTCACGGGATGGGACACCCCTTTCCCCCATACTACTGAATGGGATTACATGCCCGGACCGGATAGAGTGGCTGCGGCGATAGCGAAAACACAGGAGGAATGATATGGCAAAATACGAATTCAGACTGCCCGATATTGGAGAAGGAGTGGTAGAAGGAGAAGTCGTTGAATGGATGGTATCTGTCGGAGATTCTGTGAAGGAAGATGACCCAATTTTATCCGTAATGACTGATAAAGCAACGGTTGAGATTCCATCTCCTGTTGATGGAACGGTCCTGTCACTAAATGGGGAAGTCGGCGACATGATTGCCGTGGGGTCAGTACTAATTGAGTTCGAAACCGATTCAGGAAGTAGTGGAGAATCATCAGAAGCGGAAGTCCCAGATGCGAAGGAAAAAAAACAGGAAGAGCCGAAGCCCCCTGAGACTGAGAAGATAGAAGTCGTGAAAGTGCAAATCGAAAAACCGGTTTCTACGCCCGCGCCAACCATAGCTGAAAAAACAATTCCTGAGATACCGAAGATTAGCTCCCGGTCGGTACTAGCTAGTCCGGCTGTTCGCAGGAGGGCAAGAGAAGCGGGAATTGATTTGGGCTCATTGAATGGAAGCGGGCCCGCAGGGAGAGTTCGCCATGCTGATATCGATGCTTTCATGGCAGGAGGGGGATCGGTTATGGGAGCGCCTCCTGTAGCATATTCTAAGAAAAGAAGCGGGATAAGCGAAATCAAGATTGTGGGGCTTAGGAGAAAGATTTCTGAGCAGATGGTGAAGAGTGCTTTCTCAATACCCCATTTCTCATATTTCGAAGAAGTCGATGTCACTGAGCTTGAGGCTTTGAGGCAGACCCTCAACTTGAGTAGGGGAGATGATCAGCCCAAATTGACATATCTCCCTTTCATTATGTTAGCCCTGGCTAAGATAATGCCAGAACATCCAGAGTGCAACGGCTATTTCTACGATACGGACGGAGTGGTGCATCGTCACGAGGCTGTCAACCTAGGAATCGCAACACAAACTGAAAGAGGGTTATACGTACCAGTAGTCAAGAATGTAGAAGCGATGGATGTATGGCAAGCTGCTAGTGACCTGATTAGGGTCTCCGGAGGGGCGAGATCTGGAACATCTAGCCTCGATGATCTAACTGGCTCTACATTCACCATTACCAGCTTAGGACGTGATGGAGGACTCGGGGCTACTCCCATTATCAATCATCCAGAGATGGCTATATTGGGAGTTCACAAAGCTCGGGAGATGCCGGTAGTTAGAGATGGACAGATAGTAATCAGAAGGATGATGAATCTCTCTAGTTCTTTTGATCATAGAGTCATTGATGGTGCTGACGGTGCTAGATTAGTACAGCACCTAAAGCGAGTTATGGAACATCCTGCTATGATTTTCATGTGAGGTTAGCTAATGACAGAGATAAGGAAATGCCAGGTATTGATCATCGGGGCTGGTCCGGGTGGTTATGTAGCAGGAATAAGGTCGGGTCAACTCGGTCTCGATACCATAGTGGTGGAGGGCGATAGGGCAGGTGGTACTTGTCTGATTAGAGGGTGCATACCCAGTAAAGCCCTGATACACGCTGCTGAGAGGTTTGAGTCACTATCTATGCATAGTGATGATGGGGGACATATGGGAATCTCAATTTCTTCCGAGCCAGAACTTGATATGGCCTCACTTATTTCGTGGAAAGATTCTATTGTTGATCGCTTGAATAAGGGCGTAGAGTCCCTCCTAAAGTCTTCAGGAGTTGATCTTATCAAAGGATGGGCTACCTTCACTGGCCCTAAAAGATGCGTGGTAGAAACAACGGAGGGAGACGTAGAGATTGAGGCTGAGAATGTCATTATTGCTACTGGATCAAGTCATATCGATCTTCCATTCATGCCCTGTGACGAAGAGTTTGTACTTTCTTCCACGGGGGCTCTTGAGCTTGACTCTTTGCCTGCAAAGGTGGCCATAGTAGGAGGGGGATACATAGGGATTGAGTTGGGGTGCGCGCTTTCTAAGCTAGGTACCGAAGTCACGGTGATAGAAGGTATGGATAGCATCCTTGGGTTGTTCGATAGGGAGCTTAGAAGACCATTAGAAATTTGGCTGAAGAAACATGGCGTCTCTGTTCACACCAATGCTCTCGCCAAGGGGGCTGAAGTAAAGGGGAGAGGTGCGTCGAAGAAAGTTGAAGTTACTTTCGAGAAAGAGGGGGAGATTCAAAGCTTGAAGGTAGACAAAGTGCTCGTAACTGTTGGGAGGAGGCCCAATACGAAAGAATGGGGGCTGGAGACAATGGGGGTCAGGATGGATCATTCGGGACGTTTCATCAGGACGGACAGGCAGTGTAGAACAAATGTCCCGGGTATTTTCGCCATTGGTGACGTTGCGGGAGAGCCTATGCTAGCCCACAAGGCTAGTTCCCAAGGAGAAATGGTGGCTGAGATTATCTCTGGCCTATCGAGAGAGTTTGACAAGGTCGCTATTCCTGCGATAGTTTTCACTGAGCCAGAAATTGTATCTGTTGGACTGTTGCCTGATGAGGCGAGGGAAAGAGGGGAGGACATAATCATAGGGAAGTTCCCCCTAGCTGCTAATGGCAGGGCATTGACCCTTGAGGCGGAGAAAACTGGTGGCTTTATCAGAGTCATCGCTAGGGAGAGTGATCATGTCATACTTGGAATTCAGGCCGTAGGGAGCCATGTCGCAGAACTACATGGCGAATTTGTTCTCGCTTTAGAGATGGGCTCTCTCCTTGAAGATGTGGCGGACACTGTTCATGCTCACCCTACTATGGCAGAGGCGTTCCACGAGAGTGTTCTCAAGACATTGGGGCACGCCATCCATTCAGCTTGAGGTGGGTTGTTGACAGAAATCAAAATACTCCGTCTCGGAGTTAGAGAGTATTCTTCGGTATTCGAAACCATGAAATTACTTCAAAAAAGGAGGATATCTGATGATATCTCTGATACTCTAATTTTCGTCACGCATCCAGAAGTAGTGACCATAGGGCCCAAAGCCAGAAGAGAGGGCGTTATCGTTGATGATTATGCAACATTTCAGACTGATAGGGGAGGAGGAATAACATGGCATGGGCCGGGGCAATTGGTAGTTTATCCCATCATTAAGTGGGAAGGGGAATTTCAGAGTGTAAGAAAAGTTATCCGACTATTAGAAGACTGGACCATAGCCGCTTTCTCCGAATGTGGAATAGAGTCATACAGGGATGAGGCTATGCAGGGAGTATGGGTCGATGAACATAAAATCTGTTCAATAGGCCTATCTTTCCTCAGATGGGTCAGTAGACATGGAATGTCGATAAATATCAATACGCCCGAAACCAGAGTTGAGGAACTTTCAGGATGTGGGATGCAGAAGGGAATACATACTTGCTTACATAAACTGGGACACCGATTTGATCTTGATGGCTCTGAGATAGACACTTTTAGAATTGAGAGGGCACTAATATCTACTTGTGAGGATATTCTCGGAAGGGCCCCTAGTGAAATCTTAGAAAATGATTCTGAGGCTTTGGCATGATTCCTCAAAAGGGAGAGTTGGCTGAACTATGGTCGCTTGATCAGGATATCGTTTTCCTAAATCATGGATCATTTGGAGCAGTTCCAAAGGCTGTTCTTGAGGAGCAGGAAAGAATAAGGAAAGCGATGGAGAGAGATCCTGTTTTCTTTGTTGAGAAGGAGAGCAGGGATCTCTGGTACGACTCGATCATTGAAATGTCTAAATTCCTCAATGCAGACCCAGAAGGAATGACCTTCGTCACAAATGCTACGACTGGGGTAAATACCGTCCTAAGGTCACTCGAACTATTCCCGGGGGATGAGATCATAGTACCTGATCACGCTTATCAGGCCTGTAGGAATGCTGTTGATTTTGTTACAGCAAGATCGGGGGCGAAAACTATAGTGGTCAAGATACCATTCAGGATTAAGAGTGAATCCGAAATCATAGATCCAATAATGTCAGCTATCAGCGAAAGGACTGTACTCGTTATGATTGACACGGTCTCTAGCCCTACTGGAATTAGGATGCCTTTTGAAAATCTGGTAGAACAAATACAGGCGCGGAATGTGGACGTACTGGTTGATGCAGCCCACGGTCCGGGCATTGTTCCGATAGATATTCGGAAAATGAATCCTGCGTACATTACTGGCAACTGCCATAAGTGGATTTGCTCACCAAAGGGATCGGCATTTCTACATATTAGAGTGGATAAGAGAGACAAAATCAAGCCCCTGAGCATTGGACATGGATACTCGAGTGAGCTGTCTCCCTTAGGAAAATTTCGTCATGAATTTGATTGGCCCGGAACACGTGATCCAAGTCCATGGATATGTATTCCATTCGCCCTGAAATATCTAGAGAAGCAGGTTAAAGGGGGATGGGAGGGAATAATGAATAAGAATAATGAGATGGCTTTGTATGGTCGTGAATTGCTCTGTAATGCCTTAGAAACAACTCCTCCGACACCGGATTCTATGATTTCATCGATGTCCTCGATAGAATTCCCATGGAGTGACAATATTGGTCCGACCCCCATTGATGGAGACCCAGTTCACAATACTCTTTACGACGAATATAGAATACAAGTACCTGTTATGTCATGGCCGAATCACGATAGGAAATATATCAGAATATCAGCTCAAATTTACAATTGCAAGGAGGAGTATGAGTACCTGTCTGAAGCTTTGAGTTCAATCTTAGGGCGATAGGCAACCATTCAAGTTCAAGGGCATAGCCCGAATATCATGCCGAGTGCGGTAGTAGCCATAACGGGAGCCTCTGGTGCTAGTTACGGAGTCAGACTTGTAGAACAGCTTAGTGAGGCAGGATGGGATGTCGATCTCATAGTTAGTAAAGCTGGAGATATCAACCTAAAACTAGAGTGCGATTTAACCTCCAAAGACTTGGCTGGCATTTCTGGAGTCACCATACACAATAATGCTAATTTAGCAGCAAGACCTGCTTCTGGCTCTGCGCTTTATGACGCATACGTGATATGTCCAGCCAGTGGGACCACGATAGGAAAAATAGGAGCTGGGATCTCTGATAATCTCTCAACTAGAAGCGCTTTGGTCGCCATAAAGGAGAGAAGGAAGCTAATCCTAGTCCCCAGAGAAACTCCTGCACCTACGCCTCATTTGGAAGCAATGGCGAAGATGTCATCATGGGGAGTGGTCATCTTACCAGCTAACCCGGGATTCTACAACTCGCCAAAGACAATCGAGGATTTGGTTGATTTTGTCGTAGCTAGGATTCTAGATCAGATGGGAGTTAAACATTCACTTGGGAAGCGTTGGACTGGAGAAGAAATTTCACTTGAATAATCGACGTTTTTCAGAGAGTCTCCTAAATGGGTTCAATAGTCAGAATAACGTAACAAGTTCATGGAAGATTCGAAATCTTGGGCAGAACTCTCTGTCTCGGAGCTCAAAGAGGCTCTGAGAGACAGGGGAATGCCGGTTTCTGGGAATAAGGCTGATTTGATTCTACGATTAGAAGAGGGCACTGTTTTTACTGCTAAGATGGTCAATAATGAACAGTCTACCGAGGATACTAGGAATTTTATGAATAAAGTCAGAGATTTGCCTCTGTCCGTACTCATTGTGATAGGAATATTGCTCCTAGGGGGATCAGGAGGGGCAGTGATATACGGAGAAGAAATTATGGATTTTATTCAAGGGGAACCGGATTATGTATTGATTGATTTCGATTCTTCAATGGCTAGAGGGTACGCGGAGACCTTGGTTGGCCTTGGGCATCCCGAATGGGAAGGAAGAATGTCTGGGACTGTGGAAGAGGAAAATACGGCTAATGCCATAAAGAGCAATTTTACGTCAATGGGAATACCATCAACAATGGATGAGTTCGATGTGAATATATTCGAGATTGGTGATGAACCGGACCTATCAATATGTATTCCGGGAGATATAGGGAGCATCTTTGGAGGCCCGACTCCCTGCTCAGCTGCCGATTTAAATAGGCAAATCAACCAGTTTACCCACCGAGAGGACTATGTAATCCAGGGTTACAGTGGCTCAGTAGATATTTTTCATGCTGAGGATGCAGAGATTGTTGATTTAGGGAATGGTAGTGAAAACTCAGATTGGGCGTCTGCCGCTAGTAAAATTGCTATGATTTGGATAGAGGAGGGTACTGATGGAAATACGGATTTACTCGAGAGGGCACTGGCCAATGATGTCAATTCCATCATAACTGTAAATTCTTTGATTAATTGCGACGAGCTGATTGCTGATGACTGCGTTCCCTACTTCAAGGGAGTTGACCTAACTAGGTTTGACTTCATTCCTGATTCCTTCGGATTCATCATGGTGTCCAAGAGCGTTGGCAATGCTATTTCTGACGATGTGATTAATGGGGACGGTAGAATACAGATGATAATTGATGTGGACAATCAAGCTGTTTCCACCATATACGTCCCATGTGGGATAATTGAAGGGAAGTCTGAATCAGTAATTGTAGTTGGTGCGCATCACGATACAGTGTACAATGGCCCCGGTGCAGTTGATGACACATCAGGGGTAGCGACCCTTCAGGAGATGGCTAGGCAGTTTTCAATTCTACAATCTAGTCTAGGAGACCCCGAATTTACATTATATTTCTGTACTTGGGGAGGCGAGGAAGAGGGCCTCTGGGGCTCTAAAGAGTGGGTCGATAAGCATCGAAATATGCTGACTGATGGCCTGAAATTCTATATTAATCTCGATATGAATCACGTTGATTTAGAACGAAACAACGGCCTCACTATCTTCGGAAATAGTCCAAAGGATATCGAAATTATCAGAGGCATAGAGAGTAAGTTTTCTGATTCTTACCCCGAACTATCATCAAAATATGATGTTAATGTGAATAAATTGCAATCTTCTTCAATGCCATATAATTCCGATCATGCGCCCTTCGTTTATGAGATTGATAACCAACCAGATGATGGGGTAGATTATGGAAAGGCACTGGTATGCTATGGTTCTGGGTCCAGTGAGTATCATACCTACTTAGACACAATGGATCGATTCAATGAAGAGAGCTTGGCAGTTTCTGGGATTATCTTTGGCTCACTGATTAGGCATCTTTCATATGGGGAAAGAGTCTAGATAGTGGCTAGTGAGCCATCTTGATTGGAACGAAACCGATATACGCCAATGATTACTGGAGTCTTTATGGCCAAAATCGGAGATGCAGCCCCTGACTTCACCCTGAAAAACACCGACAAGATTAATGTCAGTCTTTCTGATTACAGGGGGCGGAGTGTCATTCTAGCGTTCTACCCTGGTGCTTTCACTGGTGTTTGTGATAAAGAAATGTGTGCATTTCAAGATAACCTTGGCAATCTCAACGATGCAGAAGCAGTTGTCCTGGGAATTAGTGTTGACTCCCCTTGGGCGAACGCTGAGTTCGCAAGAAAGTATGGCCTTGAATTTACTTTACTATCTGATTTGGACAGGAAGGTGGTGAAAAGCTATGATGCATCATTTGTCGGACTTGGGGGTATTGAAGGCTATGTTTGTGCAAATAGGGTCGTAATCGTGATAGACAAGAGTGGAATTATACAATACCGATGGGTTGCAGAAAATCCTGGAGTGGAGCCTGACTACGAAGCAGTAGTCGCCTTCACTTCATCACTCTGATTTATCGATCAATATCGAAACTACATCATCTCGGGAGATTGGATTCCCAATATTCCAAGACCGGTTGAAATGACTCTAGCAGTAAGATCGCAGAGTGCTAATCTGCTAGCCATGACTCCTTCATCATCTGCCTTTATTACTGGGCATGCCTCGTAAAATGAGGCGAAGGCGGATGATGTCGTGTGAATATGCGTGCATAGTTTATGAGGATGGAAACTAGAGGCTGATTGATCCAGTGACTCAGAGAAATTCACTATGCATCTAGCTAAATTCTGCTCTTCCTCCGCAAGTAGTTCAATTTTAGTTTCCTTGAGTGAATCGCGACTGATCGGAGATAGGGAAAATATTCGAGAAATTCTCGCATAGGAGTATTGCAGATAAGGAGCGGTGTTTCCCTCGAAAGAAAGCATTCTATCCCAATCAAAGACGTAATCTTTGGCCCTATCGGTTGAAAGATCGGCATATTTTACAGCTCCTATGCCTATGATTTTCGAGATTCGTACAGTTTCTTCATCTGATAGTTCCGAGTTCCTTTCGGCGATCGCTTGCCCGGCTCTGGATATTGACTCCCTCAATAAGTCGACCAGTTTTACTGATTGCCCAGCTCTACTCTTCAACATCTGGCCATTTGAATCTAGGACGGACCCGAAGTTTACGTGGATTGCACTGTGTGTATCGTTCATGAATCCGGCCTTTTTTGCGACCTCAAAAACCATCTCAAAGTGTTGTTTCTGGGGAGTTCCGACAACATACAGTAGCTCATCGCAGGATAACCTCTCTACGCGATCAATAATACAGGCCAAGTCGGAAGTAGAGTAGTTATACCCGCCATCTGCCTTCCGAATCATCACAGGAAATGGTTGACCTTCCCTGTTGACCCACTTCCCTCCGAGAAAAACTACACTGGCTCCATTACTCTCTACCAATAAACCTGATTCATCCAATCTCTCGACGACTTGTGGCAATAAGTGCTTATACGCTGACTCACCCATTAAATCATCATTATCCAGAAGCACTCCTAACATGCCATATACCTCATTGAAGTAGCTTGTAGAAACGTCAACAAGTACTTTCCATAGCCTTAGGGTATCCTCATCTTCGCCCTGAAGGAGGACTACTCTGGCTCTAGCACGATTAGCGAATTCGGAATCGTCAGAGAATTTAGATCTGGCCTCTTTGTAGAAATTATCAAAATCTGAAATTCCCTTTTCTAAAGCGAACTTTTCTTCGCCTTCATCGATTAAGTGTTCAATGAGCATGCCAAATGGTGTACCCCAATCTCCTATGTGGTTCTCTCTGATTACCTGATGTCCCTTGAACTGTAACATTCTAACAATGGCATCGCCAATAACTGTTGATCTAAGGTGCCCGACATGCATCTCCTTGGCCACATTTGGAGCAGAGTAATCAACAACAATTTTTCTCGATATTTCTTTCTTGACCCCTAGCCTCTCATCTGGCAATAGTGACATAGTCTTTGATGATAACCATCTTGGATCGGCCTTGAGATTCACAAATCCGTTAATTGTAGAAGTTATGGCCACCCCTTCTAGAGACGGTGAAATTACCCTACATATCTCTTCAGCGACCTCAATAGGTGATTTCTTGAACACACCTGAAAGAGAGTGGCAAGGGATTGCTACATCAGCCATGCGTCCATCGGTTGCTGGCCCTATTAAACTGGAGATATGTTCCTCAGAGACGGGGAATTCTGATACGGATTCGTATATCAGAGGAGCACATACTTCGATTAAATCCCTCATTTTCCACCTCATGCAATTGGATACCTGAGTAGAGCCGCGATCCCTCCAAAGGCGTCGAAGAGTGTAGCGCCTTCCTCAGTATCCATTGAGATCAGGGTTACTGAAGCGGAAGTATGGACTGCCAACTGACTCAGCTCGTCGATCAAATCCATGGACCTATCAGAATCCTCGATCACGTTCTCAGATGAGCAACTGGAGCAGACCGGAATCTCTGATCTTCTATTTTGTGTCCCTTCCCATTCACTCTTACACTGCCTACAAACCCACATTACACGTCTTTTCCTGACATTTTCTGACAATAGGAGCCTCTCAACCGCACCCTGATCAAGGGCGCTTCTAATCATCATCTCCCCATATGTGGCCTTTGGGTGTGCTTGCATTACCTCACTCAAGAACCTATCAACTATCTTTCTCTCGGTATCCAGTTCGATTTGATCCATGAGTCCCCCTGCTCTCTGAACTAGCTCCCTCAAGCCACTTTCATTGGAGTAGCCTACGTCGAAGAACGGTTCTCTGATGAGCTTCTTTATCTCGTGGTGAAAATAGTCATTCTTAACCACATAATCCTTAGTCGCACCTGGTCCACCGATAATTACACCCTGCATATCTTCAATCATTGGGAGCCAGTAAGAAGACGCCCTTTCTGCTGATTTCTTGAAGAATTTGTCTGCGGCCTCTTCGATCAGCCTCTCGAACCTCTGAGCCGATTGCCCGCCTCTTCCATGTTTGGAAGGAACTAATGAGGTTACATGCTCCTGGCAATGTAACCTCTTTCCACTAGCAAGTCCGTATGCGGCTTCAGACCTGTCGATAACGAAAAGGCCATACGCAGTTCTATCGATAAGCATCTCCTCTAGTTGGCTTATCTCAAAGGTTGAACCGCACCTGTACCTGTAAGAGGTGAATGCCTCAGGTGGGTCATCGATCACTATTGACATGAGTCTCGTCTTGTTGTTACCGACAATGACATGCCCTACGAATAAGGCCATCCCCCTTTGTCCGGGAGTCTTGTACCGATTGAGTGATGCTATAGCTGATTCAATAGCATCAGAGACATGCTTTCTAGTCAATTTTGACTTGATATTGGCCGCCTGTCCTGCTTCATTGGAAAGCTGATGCCTTACATCACTAATCATTCTGTCAGGGGGGACCACTACTGAAACTAACTCGGTCCCCATGCCCTTCATTGACGAAAGCTCCTCTACAGCCTTCTTGAGACGGAGTCTCCTCTGTTGGACTTCAATCTCTTCGGATATTGGGCTACCCCCCAGCAGAAGGCCGGAGGGCCAGCATTTCAACCCTTAGACTCGACCCGGGCAAAGGAATTGAAAGGGGACGTCCCAGCTCGGTAGTCAATGACGACGGTGATTGTCGCACTTGGAGGAAGTCTTCTTCGTCCCGAGATAGAAGAAAGGCACACTTGGCTGGAGGGGCTTGTCTCAGTAATCAGAGATAGGGCATCCATGAATGACAAGATAGGCATAGTGGTTGGAGGGGGTGCGCCTGCGAGGGAAGGTATCGAACTCGCGAGACCTATGATTTCAGATGAATCTCATCTAGATAAAATTGGAATTGCCGCTACAAGACTCAATGCAACCATTGTTAGAGAAGCCTTATCGGATGCTGGAGTACCAGTATCTGGAACCATTCCCAAGAGTATTGACGAGGCTGTCCTTCTACTCGAGAAGCGTCAAGTGGTAGTCATGGGAGGAACTAATCCTGGCCATACTACTGATGCTGTGGCAATACGTTTTGCAGTATCTTCTGGGGCAACAAAATGTATCATTGCCACTAATGTTCCGAAAGTTTTCGATGAAGATCCCAAACATAATCCAAATGCCCAGGCCCATGATTTTCTCACTCATGATCAATTACTCGAAATTATTGGTGTTTCTGAGCATTCTAGAGCAGGTGTATCCCAGATTGTCGACCCAGTGGGGGCCAAGGAGGCCGCTGAAAATGGACTGACACTAAACATACTTGATGGAAGGATTATTGATTTAATCAAAGAGGCGATAGTTGATGGGGACTTCCAAGGAACCGAGGTAAGGAAGGGGTGATTGTTTTGGGAAGGGCAGATAGAATTGCGACTGCTGGTAGGAGAACCGCCAAGGAAGCTCGTGAAGCGGCTTCTAAGAGGCGGCAGACAGAGAGGCAAAAAGTTTCACAGAAATCTCTAGAGGTAAGGCCGCACAGACACTGTGTGGTTTGTTGGACACCCATATCCATCGACAGTGATCCAGCTGTTTGCAATGATTCGGCGTGTATTGAAAATAACGAGAAAAGGGAGTCTTCCAGGAAGAGATTGACAATTATGCTTTACCTATTCCCCGGTATCGCGATACTGCTAATATTTCTACAGTTAATGTCAGGTGGGGCTTAGGGGTATTTTTTTATGAATATGATAAAAATTATGTCTATACTTCCAGGCCTTGTTGGAGGCTTATGTATCCTAATTGTCATTGTGAGCTTGATTGGAATAGATATTGAGGACTCTCGGACAGATGTCCCCATTGTTCCCTGTTCTGATGATGCGGTTGGTTGCGTGGTAGGTATGACTACACAGGATTTGCAAGTGCCCAGTGCGTTTATTCTTCTTGAGATTAGTATGGAATTGGAGTGGGATGAGCCGGATAGAAGTTGGATTGGGGTTATCGCCAGCCCGCCACCAGAAGGTTGCGAACCTGACTCAAATGGCTTGACTACCTGTACATCTGATGATTTTGACTTTGTAGCTGGAGGTCCTGATTCGGAGGATGGTAGTTTTAATTTTGTCCTCGAGCCTGGAAAATATCGTTTCGTAACAGCAGGAAAGGATGGTTCAACACTAGATGAGCAATTGGTAACAATAGATCCGGAAATCCATTTAGCTGGTTTTGTTGAAATCATGCTTTCTGCCGTTGGATTCATCTTGCTACTAGGAGCTAGAGAGATGGCATTCCCCATTAAAGAGATGTGGAAACGATTCAGGGACGCATAAAGCACCATAGATTGCTTGAATAACCGGTTCCCATTCGACATGGCATGGCAGACAGGTGTCCGGGGTGTGGATCGAAAATGGATATAGGCGGACTCCCCATATCCATTGGTGGATTCAATATGTATTGTACTACTTGCGGACATACGTGGCATATTGACTAGGCCGTATCGTTTCTAGGCCAGTCTTCTGGTAAACTGAGAGGATCAATTATCTCGTCAGCGGCAATCATCTCGACAAGGGTAGCCCTCAGATCTTCTATTCCATCTCCGGTTATGGAGCTGATAGCCAATTTATCTTCCAAATCTGCTAGATCATGTAAGTCAGACTTACTGTGGACAACAATAATCGGTCTTTCTGAAATCAGTCCTTTTACCTCCTCTAAAAGATTCATCTGCTCGTCCAGTTTGGTAGTTGCCATAGGCGTGGAATCTATCATAAAAAGTAGTACATCTCCAACATTCTCCAATGCGGCTATTGCTTGCATCTCTATATTATTTCTCTCCGACATTGGCCTATCTAGAAGACCCGGTGTATCGACCATCTGATATTTTCTCCTTCGGTGCATGAAGTGACCTAGGTGAAGTTGCTTAGTGGTAAACGGATAAGCGGCTACTTCTGGCTCTCCGCTGGAGAGAGAGGATATCAAAGCTGATTTTCCAACATTAGGGGATCCCGCAACCACTATGCAAGGTTCGGAAGAATCTATTGAAGGTAGCTTCCTAAGAATATCTCTAGCTTCCCCTAGCCACTCTATTTCAGGGGAAATCTGCTCAATTATAGATGAGAATCTTCCATAGGCCGCCCTTCTCGCCTGATGAAAACCATCTATGTCCCTAAGCCTCAATATCTTTCTCTGCGTATCTCCGGCTATCGATCTTACTCTCTCTGCGCCCCACTGAATGGCACCTAGGGTTTTCCTGTAATTATCATTGCCAACTGCCGCGTCTACCAATGCCTGATCAAATTCTGATAGCGCGTTCAGACTGGGCCATCTATTAACATAGGCAATAAGAGTGGTATCTATTACAGCGGCTGCAGACTGAACCATCTTATTCATCTGCTTACGAACGCGATGGTACTTGTCTGGATCCTCAACAGTGTCTGACTGTCTACTGGCCTTTCTGAAAGCCTTATCGAGAATCTCATCTGTTTTCAGAACAGTTGGGATTTTTCTCCACTCGATGGATGCCATGTGTCTCCCTGACACGACGACTTGCCCCCACCTATTCAAGTCAGTAGTCTGAAAATTGTATTGATTTTGAAATCACGCCCTTTTTCTATATGAGCCTCCTACGCTCGCTCATGCCAGACATTGCTAGTACTCTCCCTGATTGGGCGATCAAGATGCACGAAGCCCATGGCTCTCCTAAATTAGAGGATATTCAGGATGTTTTCCATGGCCCTCTTTCAAGTAGAAGTGCAGGCCTTAGGAAGGACGATCTAGTTGAGATAATGATTGACTCCAGGGCAGTCTCATCGGATAATGAGGCTTGGGCCAGGGGGATGCTTATCGGAACCACGAGGAATGCTGTAGAGATAGTTGATAATAGCGGCATATTCAGATCCATTGCGAGGGATGTGATTGTGGAAGTTCGCTTGATTGCTCATATGAGGGTGCCCTATCTAGAAGATAGAGAGATGATGACATTCGAGAAGGAAGATATGCGTCGAAGATCGATTATGTTAGAGAAGGCCGAACAAATAGCGGATGGCGGCATGGACAGTCACTTGTGGGGATGAAATATGGACGGACTGTCACATAAAGAATGCGTGCCTTGTAGTGGTGCAATACCCCCTATGGATGAGGAAGAAGCTAAGAAAATGATCGAGCGTGTCCATGAGGATTGGCAACTTGTCGGGAATCATCATATTGAGAGGTTATGGGCCTTCGATGACTTTCAGAAGGCACTTGATTTCGTGAACTCCGCGGGAGCTATTTGTGAGCAGGAAGGACACCATGCTGACTTCGAGCTAGGATGGGGCAGAGCTAAGGCTATGATTTGGACACATAAGATAGATGGCCTGACTGAGTCGGACTTTATTCTGGCTGCAAAATTCGATTGTTTGGATTAGGAATTTTCATGGTGGGCGTGCAAGAGAATCTGAATAGTAGAAGGACCGTTTATCGTTTCACAAAACAGGAAGTAGATGTTTCTGATTTGGAAATTGCATTTGCAGCGGCCAGTAATGCTCCTTGCCATAAACAGACTCACCCCTGGAATTACTATGTTCTCGGGGAAAGATCTAGAGAAATGCTATTGCCATCGGTAATTTCTCTAGCTAGGAAAAAGGCGGCCCAACTTAGTGATGAAGAAATTATTACCTCTGAAAAGAGAGCTGTTTCTAAAATCTTAGACATCCCTGTAATAATTGCAGTTACCTCGAAACTGAGTCCCAATGACTCATTTAGGGAAGAAGAAGACTACGCGGCCACTGTTTGTTCTTTGCACAACATGGTATTGTCACTGTGGGACTTGGGAATAGGCTCTCAATGGAGTACTGGAGGAATAACTAGGAACGCCTTGACGTATCGTGCCTTGGATATATCGGAAGATGAGGAGAAGATTGTAGGATTTCTGAAGGTAGGTTACCCTGAATCCATACCGGTAAAAGTAAAGAAGACTGTTTCGGAGATTAGAAAATACCTACCGTGAGTAATTGGTGATATTGTGAAGAAGATAATTTACCCCAGAATTGGAGGAGTGGACTCAATAGAAATTATCGAAGAGAAAGATCCGTTACCTATTCGTGGAGAGGTAGTAGTAAGAATCCATAGGGCCGGCATAAATTTTGCAGACTTAATGATGAGGCAGGGCCTATATGGGTCTAATCCGGATTTCCCATTCACACCAGGTTACGAGGCATCGGGAGAAATAATTCGAATCGGAGATGCAGTAGAAGGATTCAAGATTGGAGACAGGGTACTGGCAATGACTGGTTTTGGGGGCTATTCTGAGCAGATTTCAATTTCCAGTGATAGAGTTTTCAAACTCCCCGAATCGATAACCTTTGACCAGGCGGCGGCAATTCCTGTAACATACGGTACGGCCTACCACATGCTATTCCACCTAGGTAGAATTTCCCCAGGGGATACAGTTCTAATTCATCATGCAGCTGGAGGCGTCGGTACTGCTGTAGCTCAATTATGCAGGGTCGCTGGTGCATCTACCATCATTGGAACGGCTTCTTCATCAAAGAAAGATTTTGTTGAATCACTAGGAGTAAAGTTCGTAGACAGGGAATCAGAAGATTTTGTCAAGATATGTAAAGAGATGACAGAAGGCAAAGGAGTCCACCATGCCATAGATCCCGTTGGCGGAAAGAATCTGATGAGATCATACAAGGCAACGAGGAGGGGTGGAAAGGTGTACTTCTTCGGTGCTTCCTCAGCAGTTCGCGGAGACCGGAGATCTTTTCTCACTGCATTTAGGATGTGGCTTAATACCCCCAAGTTTGATCCATTAAAGATGATGTCATCGAATAAGGCGGTATTTGGTGTACATATGGGCCTCTTGGATGACCCATCTATCTTCAAAGGCCACCTTAACGCTCTTTCAAAAATGCTTGAAGAGGGAGAGATTGATCCTGTAATAGATGGAGTTTGGCGATTTGAGAGGGTTTCTGATGCTCAGATGCACATGCACAATAGAATGAACAAAGGAAAGATACTACTGGATTTCTCACCCAATTAATCCCTAGATGGATCACAGCCTAACTGGGCGCGTAGCACCGCATGCCTGACACTTCAATAAGGTCGTACGGTCTTCCTTGATGAATCTCGTATCCGGAGCCCTGCATTGATTGCAAAGAATAAATGTCTTGACATAACTCACTAATTTTTCCTTAATTCTCTTTGGAGGGACCCTTCCCTTCAGCATTATTCTCGACTGCTCCCTGGTCCCAGAAGTTCCGAGTTCATTCAGCAGATACTGATAGACATGATTAGCATCCCTATCCATGGCATCGACTACATCGGAAAAATTCCTAAGAATTGTTTGACTTCCCTCAATGAGGATTTCAGGCTCTGGCATTGTCCACCTAGATCTTTGACTGATTCCCTCAGGAATTCTCTCACGAGCTCTATCGAGAAGATCTTCATAGTCAAAACCGCTCATGATGCATGCGAACAGAGCTCTCCTTTTCACCTCACCGGGAGATACATGCTTCGGGCAAGGTAAAATCTAGGCACCCCCGGGCAGAGCTATGGAGGAGTCATTGGAGGTTATGGTTGCAAGGACTGAAGATGGTGCAAGACTACCAACCAGAGGTAGCGAATATGCCGCTGGTTGGGACTTATACTCCCTTGAAGACTCTGTAGTCCCATTCAGAAAGAGTGTGAAGCTACGAACTGGCCTCAGGGTGGCTATCCCTGTAGGGTATGAAGGACAGGTAAGGGCTCGGTCTTCTCTAGGCTCAAAGGGACTTATCCTCCCACATAGCATAGGGACGATAGATGCCGACTACAGAGGCGAGTTATTTGTCCTGATGACTTGGATAGGGGAAGGGGAATCATACACTGTTAAGGCAGGAGAGAGAATTGCACAGCTACTAATCTCGCCAATCCCTGAGGTTTCCTTCAAAGAGGTCTCGATCGAGGAGCTTGGCTTCACCAAGAGGGGAGATGGCGGATTTGGTAGTACCGGACGTTTCTAGTAGTCGGAAATTCAAGACATTCAATACTCTATTCTCAATAGGTTCATAGGAAGCGGATGGTGGCCCAGTATGATGACAAGTAGCGTG
>DALI01000015.1:0-144 GCA_002496725.1 Euryarchaeota archaeon UBA181
CTCGACCTCCTGTTGCCTTACTCTGCCACGACCTGTTCTTCGCGGTGCGATATTTCCAACCTTCTTACCAGGTGGAGTGTTCCTACTGACCGAGTTAGGCCCATGGACAGCCTGATGGTTTCCACCGCCATGAGGGTGGTCAAC
>DALI01000015.1:446-18142 GCA_002496725.1 Euryarchaeota archaeon UBA181
CCATGAGGGTGGTCAACTGGATTCATTGCGACTCCCGATACAGTTGGGTAAAGCTTGCCTCTTGCCTTTGCCCTGTAGTGGGCAGCTCCGGCCTTCATGAGTGGTTTTTCCGTTCTACCATGACCGCCGAGTACACCAATGGTTGCCCTGCATGAGGCTAGTAATTCTTTGATTCGTCCACTTGGTAGCCTTACTCTTACCTTGTCGCCGGTTCTACTCTCGACGATTGCTGAGTTTCCACCTGATCTAGCGAACTTTCCTCCATCTCCTGGCCTGGACTCGACATTTGAGATCGGCGTGCCCTCAGGGATACTTCCAAGAATTGTGACATTACCGGGCCTGAGGTCTACATTATCTCCGAACGAGACTGGTTGCCCGATGGAGATCCCCTCTGGAGCGGCCATATGCCCCTCTGTTCCATCATCGAACTTTATTTTGGCCAATGGGGCCGTATGGGCTGGACTATGGATAAGTCCGACTATCTCGCCAATCTCATCTTTTACCCTTGGAAGGACATTTGCCGCTGGGAATCGATGACTTGAAACCCTGTTCTTGGGGCTCGATCCGCGACGTTGTGAACGTGTACGCTTACCCATATTATCACCTCATCAGAAGGCACCCAGTTTGAGTGCCGCCTCCTCTGCATCGTATCCCTCGGCAAGACGTACTGATGCGTGCTTGCCAGTGAGTGTAATTCTAGTGTTTACTTTAGCTACCTTGACCTCGAATAGAGACTCGACAGCCATCTTAATTTGGGCCTTGGTAGAGTCTCTATGAACAATGAACTCTAATCTGTTATTATTCTGCATGAACCCGATATCTGGATCGGATATTCTCCTAGCCTCTAGGGTCTTTTCGGTAATCCACGGCATTATGATAACTTCGAATGGGTCCGTCATAATTTCACCTCATTGCCTCTATAGCTGGCCTAGTCCAAACTGTTAGTCGGCCTGGGTCTCCACCGGGAGCGAGATCTTCCGCACACAGATCTTTGGCGACGACAACATCGACGCCGGGTACATTGGAAGCGGCCTTGTGGAGCCCTTCTCTACTAGAAACTACCAGTAGAACTGATTTGGGCGTCCTCACCTTTCTTCCCCTCATAGTTCCCTTTCCAGCTCTAATCGTCCTTCCAGATTTAGCTCTCCTAAGATCTTCTCCGAGTCCAATTCCTTCCATTATCGCCATGAATTTTCTAGTTGAATACTGCAGTGGCAGAGATTCAATATCATACTTCTCATCTGAACCCTGTCTCGATTCAACGTACCCATCCAAGATGATTGGGAAGTTTGTACCCTCCTCAAATCTATGGCCCCTAGCAGATACTAGAGAAGAGTCGGCAGTGGCGGCAATAGCTGAGTCTCTGGCAGCGTTCTTTTGCTTTGAGTTGAGTTTCTGGGACCAGTCCTTGTCCACCTTGGGACCATGTGCTCGACGACCTCCGCGCGTGTGAGGGTTCTGTGCACCTGTCCTCTGTCCTGTTTTCCTCATAATTCTAGAGACTCCTCTTCCCTTCCCCCACCATTCAACGGAATGTTTCATTCCTGGCTGTGGGGATTTCTTACCATCATGTTCTCTGTGCCCGTATGGCTGACGTCGGTTTGCCCTGGAAGAGTGTACTGCTGAGCGGATTAGGTCCATCCTAACGTTTGAAGAGAATGCGTCTGGTAGAGTTACTGCCTTGCCTTGCTTGGCCTCCACTTCGAAGGATTCAGCTAGAAGACCGGCGTCCAACTCTTCTTGCTCAACTGAGTTGACCAAATCGTATGCCTTTACCTTCATCTTCAGACCCCCTGTTTGCTTGATGTACTTACATAGGTCAAAACGACCTCTGGACTTTCTGATCTGGGCCTGATTGGATCACGGAATCTGAGCATCCTCTTAGATGGCCCTGGAAGACTTCCTTGGAATAGGATGTAGGGGTTGATCACTTCACCATAGTTGAGGAAACCTCCGGCGGGGGTAATCTCTGACTCCTCTGGGCTAGAGACTCTGAGAATCCTCTTGTTTAATTCGGTTCTCTGATGATATCCCATCTGTCCTGCCTGTGGGACTGTCTTCCTTACGTATCCTGTTCCGAAGTCTCCTAGGTTACCCGCCTGACGCCTCCTCTTGCTATTCTTATGACTTAGGATTTTAACGCCCCATCTCTTGACTGCTCCTTGCCAGCCCTTTCCTTTAGTGACACCTACGACATCTACGTCTTGGCCGGATTGCCAAACGTCGGCAACTGATATTTCTCCACCTAGCCTCTCGGAGGCCCATTCTAGTTTAGCTGAATTATCGCTACCTGTTAGTCCGACTTCCATGATTTCAGGAGTCTTGCCAGGTATACTCTTGACTAGAGATGGCTGAGTAGCAACAATGAGTCTGACTTCACAGAGGTTCTGCTCCTTTAATGACTCTAGGGCCCCTTCGGTAACCCCTGTGCGAGATGGGATCCTTCCTCCTCTCTTGGCAGGCTTCCTTCCCTGCTCTGAATCTCTCTCGCCTCGAGTCTGATTTGCTAACCTTGGCATCAAGCCTTCTGGACTTGTCTCAGATAGATCGGCCCAAGCTTCACCCGCGGTTTGCATTCCGTAAGGAGTCATCCTGTAGCCTCTGACAGCGAGGACTTTCATCGGAGGAGATTCAACAACTGTTACAGCTTTCCTGACCTCTTGGCCGGCGGAAGTTGAGTTTGGATTTGTATCTCTCATCAAAACATGAGTCATTCCGGCTTTCCAGCCGGCAAATCCTAGAACTCTGACTTCCGAGTCTGAGTTTTCCGGCCATGCTTGGATTCTTCCGAACTTCCTGAGTGCCCTTTTGCGAGGGCTAAAGCCCATGCTACCACGGCGGGGTCTACTCTTGTCGGCCATTTTACTCCTCCTTTGTAATTACCGGAATTGGGCCGTAAACGGCATTTTTCCGGGCTGACCACGTTATGGAGGTACCGTGACACCAAGCCGGCTTTCCGAGTGGTCAGCCGGTTTCGAGGATGCGTTAACAGTGCCTTCAGGTGTCTGGTACCTCACGTAGTGAGCGGCTTTGCGACAAACATGCCCTATATGAACGAATCGGGATTCCAATAATAATGACAATTTTCAAAACTCGTATTAATGAAACTATTTTCAACCCTTGCGATAATGGAAGCATCCGTGTCACCCTACATGAGCCATGCCTTGCTCAACGATGGCCTAGTAGAAGCAAGGGCTTACCAATTAGAAGCAGTGGATGAGGCGCTTTCTGGATCAATGCTGTTGGTGATGCCTACAGCGGCCGGTAAGACAGCAGTTATTTGGATGGCTGTGGCGAAGAAGCTGGAAGAAGAGGGGGGCCGCGTGATGATGATTGCCCCCACTGTGGGACTGGTGGATCAACATTTGAGGGAGATGAGGCGCATTGTTTCACTCGAACAGGAGGCGATTTCCATAACAGGTCAGATTTCTCCATCCAAGAGAGTTGGCCTATGGGAGTCATCTAGACTCATTATTGCCACGCCCAAAGTCGTAGTCAACGATGTCAACAAGGGAGTATTGAAATTGTCATTATTCTCACTTCTAGTTGTGGATGAGGCACATCATTGCACTGGAGAGCATGCCATGGCGTTAGTTTGTGATTCTTTCATCGCGGATAGTCGGGCCCCCCATATAATCGGCGTGACTGCTAGTCCCGGGCATAGGCCAGAATCGGTAAGAGAGATATGCTCCAGAACAGGAGCAACGAGAATCCACATCAGGAATTCAGAAGAGGAGATGCTGAAGGGTTACCTCTCAGAGCTAGAAGTAAGGGAAATATCGGTCAGAGTCCCTGATGAGATGATAGAATTGGCTCAGCCATTCGTCATTTGGCAGAGAGGAATTGTGGATAGGCAGAGAAGGATGGGGAGGTATGTTTTGCCAGGGATGATTAATTTTGCAGGTCTATCAAATGCTATGGATAGGGCTAAATCGGCTATTGGCAGGGGAGAGGTCAGCGGATATCAGTCTGTATCACAAATTGCCATAGGCATGAGATTGCATCATCTCATAAACTGTCTAATGAGCCAAGGAGTTTCAGCGTCCAGGGAGTATCTTGAGAGGTTGGAGAATGATGAGGATTCGAGTAAGAAGTCAGTAAGGGACTTTCTCCGGGACCCAAGAGTAAGGGACCTAAGGGAGAAGCTCGATGGCATGGAAGAGATCCACTCTAAAATTGGTGCCGTTAGGAGGATGATTAGAGAGAGGATACGAAGAGACCCGGAGAGTAGGGTCATTGTATTTGCGAATTTCAGAGATACCATAGCATCATTACATGATTCTTTGGATGGCCTTGAGAATGTGAAAGCAGTACGTTTCGTTGGACAGTCATCCAGAGGAGGTAGAGAGGGGCTCTCTCCAAAAAATCAAGTTGCTAGGCTTGATGAGTTCAGAAGGGGGGATGCTAATGTCTTACTCGCTACATCGATAGGAGAGGAAGGGCTCGATATCCCATCAGCGGATCTGGTGATATTCTATGAGCCGGTTTCCAGTGAGATAAGAACGATCCAGAGAAGAGGTAGAACTGGAAGAAGAAGGCTTGGGGAGGTCATTGTTTTGATTGCTGAGGGGACTAGGGACGAGGGGGCCAAGGCCTCAGCCCTGAGGAGAGAGGAAAATATGCAGAGAGCGGTCCATCGAGTAAGGAGGGGTTTACCCCGTACACACCACTCTGATTTATCCAATCTAGATGGTTTTGGAGTAGCGATTGAAGATCGGATTATTGATGCTGATGACTTTGTGACATCGGAGAGGGAGAAAAGAAGGACGCCTATCTTGGAAATCGATGGGACAGTTACTGATATTGATGCACCTGCTGCTAATAAATTGCCATCCGAATCCATTAGGCCTCGTGGCCAGTATGGCCTAGAAGAATTCTAGAACTAGTCGCCTATTACTGCAATCCTAGTCCTTAATTGCGCGAATCTGGTGTTATGGTTGCCAAATACGAAAGAAAGCAGCTCGGTAAGATGTATCACTGGGATGTTCGTGGTTATCCCAGTAACTCTTGATGCCTTTCCCTGATAGATATCCAGAACGGAGTGAGAGAGGTTGCAGGCACTTACTATTATCTCTGCCCCTTCGTCCTTGGCCTCTGAAATTACAGCGGCTGATTGTCTGAGAGCGGTTGACTCCTCGGAAAGTATCCCCGGTGCCCCTACGCTCAGGACCCTCCCCTCCCAATCTACAGGGCTCCCCCCAAGGGCATCGATCAGTTGCTCGAAGTAATCTGGATCGTGCACACTATCTCCTCCACAAGCCCCTTCCATCTGGAAATAGGGGCTGTAGTATCCAGCAACTCGAAAGTCGAACTTGTTGACAGCTAGCTTCTCAATCTTATCCAAGCCAATTTCGTCGACTAATACATGCAATAGATGGTGAACCTCAGTCTCACCAGAGAACACCAGGCCACAGGTCTTAGCGAGAACATCATTGATCTCCTTCATCAAGATTGGATTTGATCTGAGTTTCTCTAAATCCTGCTTCAAATTACCTGCAGTAGCCGCGCAGGGAGTGAGTATACTGAGCCCATGTGATTCTGCCATAGCAAATGTGCGTGCATTTAATGCGAGCTGGAGTCGTTCGTTTGCCTGCCTTATTATTCCCGCACCGCATGATGTCGCGCCGTCGAGAATTGTCAACTCGAGTCCTAGATTTCTTGCCACCGCATTCATTGTATCGGCAACTTCCGGTGAGCCACTATGAGCGACATTACCGGGGTGATAAGCGTATTTCAGGGGCATCAGAACCTACCATCCAGCTCGTTGTAAATAGCCACAACTTGATGATGGTCGGCTACTGTGGAATTGAATTGCCTAGGCATCTTCCCTATTCCCGCAGGGGGAGCCACCATTCCAAGCAGGCTGTTCAGAACATTGCCACCAGTCCTAGTAAACCCAAGAACCATCCTCGCAGTTACTCCTGAGAAGAGATTTCCCAGAAGACCGATTGGGCCGAGAACCTGCCTGTATAGAACAGTATCATTCACCTTTCCACTGCTCTTGACTGTCCAACAGTACCACCATACATGCTTCCCTAGTTTCCCATTGAATGAATCATTCTCAATAGTCTTAGTTCTAGCTTCTAGAAGTCCTTCTGAAACTGATTTTGAATACCCGTCCCTTCTGAAAATAGGTGCTAAGTCGGTCTCCGCCCTAATCCCATTACTAGAACCTAGAATGGAATCTATTTCAATCACCCTTTCAGGTGCGGTCCTAGGGTCACTCCTCCTAGCCCAGGAGCTAGCCAAGACAGCTGGGCCGAGGAATCCATTTGCATAGGGGACAGCGTCTGAGCTCGAGTGCAAGAGCGGGGCGCTATCGTAGTCTGCTAGGGAATGTACCCTCAAAGCTGTGAACTGATTCATCTCGCCGATTACACCCTGAGGAGTCTGAATGCCTTCTCTGGTAGCGGCGACCATCCAGGGTTTGGAAGATTCTCTTTTCCTCTCCAGTGCCCAGTGATCTACGATCAGATCCCTGATTACATCTGAGCCGGGAATTGGATCTACTCTCAGCCTTAGTGAACCTTCTCTAGACGATGCGATACTATCGACCCTGATCCTACCAGGAAGAACGAGCTTTCCATTGACTGAAATTGCAGTAGAGGGATCATCATTGGTTCCATCCCGGAAGCTTAGTGAGCCGTCATGGCCTTCTTTGATTGCCCTTAGGGCTTCCATGACGGAGAGGTGACCAGGTATTGCACACGCCCATGAGTCCCTACCGGTGGAATTAGTCGAGGGGTCAAATCTGAATACTGATATCTCGACTTGGATAGCCTCTGCCTCGATTGATGGTACGCTGAAGCCATCATCTCCACTGGCCCCCACAGATGAACCACTAGCGAATTGAGCAATTTCATCAACCATCTCCTCTATGAAATTTCCAGTACTGTCCACGGCGGCCAACGCAGGTAATGCCTTCAGGGTCCATTCAGAGGATGGGGCATCGTAATCGACATCACAATCGATACGCTCTACAACCCTGGTGGCGCCGAGTTTCTCGAAAAGCCCATCCCATTCTTTCCCAGACTCACAAAAGAGCTCATAACTAGTATCTCCGAGAGCGCATACTGCGAAGTGGACCCCTTCTAGCTTTGAAGCCGCACTCGAGTTTGCGAACTTCCAGAGCTCTTCGGCGTTGTCTGGTTGCTCCCCTTCGCCCCATGTTGAGCAGACAATTATCACCCTCTTCTTAGAGGACAAGGAATTGAAATCAAAACCATCCATGTCATGGACGTTGCCATCCAACCCATATGACTTAGCGGTCTTCACAATCTTTGAAGCAAGTGCCTCTGCATTGCCTGATTGGGAACCGAATAGAACCTCTAGGGACCTGTCTCCCAAACCTAGGAAGTCTTGGAGCCCCTCACCCATTGAAGCGGTTTCATCGGACACACAAACACCAACCCAGCCTTAGGCTGAACAATCTTTCCAGTGGACGCCGATTATTGAATATGATGCTTCGAGCTTCTCGGATGTGTATTGGAATAAGCTCAATTCAGAGGGCGTTACATGTCCAATCCGTCAAAATCGCCTGGTCCACCAGGAGAAGCCCCTCTGCTAGAAATTACATCATCTATCCTTAGAATCATTACGGCTGTCTCCGATGCACTCTGGATGGCCTGTTCAACCACCCTACTGGGCTCGAGAACCCGAGACTTACTCATATCAGCAACTCCTCCCTCGTAAACATTCACGCCATAGTGACTTTTACCTTCTGAATGTGCTTTTCTGAGGTCTATTATGGTGTTAACTGGATCCAGTCCAGCATTCTCCGAGAGAGTACGGGGAATCACTTCCAGGGCGCCGGCGAAGGCCTCTACTGCCATCTGCTCTCTGCCCCCAATTCTTTCGGCATATGACCTCAAATCTCTGCTTATAGCGGCTAAGACTGATCCACCCCCTGTGAGAACTGTGCCATCTTCATGTGCAACTGCAACAACGCCTACTGCATCATCGAATGCCCTCTTGATCTCATCGACAACGTGCTCGGTACCCCCTCTTATGAGGACAGAGACGCTCTTGGCCTCTGGACATCCCTCAATGAAAACCATGTCAGAGTCCCCTATCTTTCTCTCCTCAACATTTGCTGCATGACCTAGATCGCTAGTGGAGAGATCGTCGATATTAGTCACGATTCTAGCACCAGTGGCCTTTGAAAGCGCTTCCATATCGCTCTTCTTGGCCCTCCTAATAGCGAAAATACCCTCTTTAGACATGTAATGCTGAGCTAGGTCGTCTATTCCCTTCTGGCAGATTATCGTATTTGCCCCTACTGACTGAAATTTCTGAACTAGGGACTTGAGATACTGCTCTTCCTCATCTAGGAACTGCGAGAGCATGTTCGGATCGGTAATCTGGATCTTGGCATCTACCTCTGTCTTCTTGACTTCAATAGCTGAGTTAATCAGGGCTATCTTGGCATCAGAAACGGATTTTGGCATTCCGCTGTGGACTCTTTCCTTATCGAGGACGATTCCATCGACTAGGGCACTGTCCCTGATTGAACCGCCCTGCTTCTTCTGGATTTTTATATCGTCTACATCTACGACATTTGTACCGGAGTTGGACTGAGCTACCGATGTCACCGCCGCTACGCTGATGTCCGCGAGGAAGTCTTTTACAGCACCCGCACTCTTTCCTGTGAGAGCTGTTTTTGCAACCTCCTTGAGAATCTCATCATCGACCTTCAGAGCGTGTGACTCGATAAGATCAGAAGCCTTCTCGGACGCTAATCTGAATCCCTCGCATATTACGGTTGGATGGACGTTCTGCTCGATGAGATCTTCGCTTCTCTTGAGTAGCTCCCCTGCAATAACCACGGCACTTGTTGTTCCATCATAGCAATGCTGTTCCTGGGTTTTAGCGATTTCAATGATCATCTTAGCGGCTGGATGCTCAATATCCATCTCCTTGAGGATGGTAGCGCCATCGTTGGTAATTACCACGTCCCCCATGCTATCAACTAGCATCTTGTCCATTCCCTTGGGACCTAATGTTGACCTGACGGCATCGGCGACTGCCTTTGCGGCTGCGATATTGTTGCTCTGGGCAGACTTGCCACTAGTTCTCTCAGTTCCCTCTTTTAGTATGAAAATTGGTTGCTGTCCACCGTACATCTGCTTTGACTCCTTATTCTCGGAGACTGCCCACCTAAGGGGGGGTCATAAGGGCTCGCACTGGACTAGCGTATAGTTTTCAGCCGCTAGTTCTTTTGTTGATCAATCCATCTCTGCCCGTAGTGAGCCCATTGCTCCATTGTCCAGCCCTCAGGAAGTCCGGTTTCTGGTAATGGCGGGGCCTCATTTGAAGGCGTTTCTAGAACTGGCTCGGGAACGGGCTCCTCAATCTCCTCCTCCTGAGGCAGGGGCGGGGGCGGCTGTTCGAAGATTTCCTTGGAGCCGCCGTACATCGAGTTGGCTACTTCGTCGGAGGATGGGAGAGGGGGCGCAGGAGGGTGAGATGGGGCCCAATCCCCCCCTGTAACTGACATCTCATAATCGTCAAGAGTTGAAATTTCTTCCAATGGACTGGTTGCTGACCTCATTGTCCTAAATGTGACAAGAAGAATTGCGACTATTGCGACTAATCCGGCGATCAAGAAGAGAATATTACCTCCGAGCCATGCGGCTTCTCCAGCTGTGGGGCCGTCATCCAGAGGCACCGGCCTAAGCAGGGTAACCATTACCGTCCTCGATATCTTATCAATATCGGAATCTACATCCAAGGTAAGTTTGAAAGTCATTGAATCTTCAGCGAGAGAATCTAGATTCTCATCGGTAACCTCCAAGGTCACGACTATCTCCCTGGTGGTGTTAACATCCAACACGAAGTCCCTGTCTTCCTGCTCAATCCTAGCATTTACTATGTTGAAGAACAAGTCAGAGTCACGATCGACATCGGTCCTGACTAGCTGAGCATTTGTTGGATGATCATTCTTAACTGTGAATGTGAGCTCAATATCGTTGTCCTTTTCAGAGATAGTAATGTCATTGGGAGGGAGTAGTACTATCCATCCCTGGTCCCCTACATGGAATTCAGCGGTCCCAGTACCAGAGACTGTCGGCCCGTCGGATGGCGCGCCCTTGCTGGTGGCAATAAGTGAAATTGATCGATCGCCGAAGGCATCGTCCCCGAATGAATAGGTGACTGTGATGTTGTAAGATCCTCCGGCCGGAATGAAAGGAGTTCTCATGGCATTAGATTCGGGGACTAGGTTCATGGCTTCTGCTGACACATCTGGAAGATGTTCAAACTCTATGTAGAACGCATCATCTACGTTGCCATTATTGGTTACCTCCCAGTTGACTGTTCTAGGTGAGTCTCCGCCCCTGAATACTTCCTCGAGCATATCAAGGTCTTCTACCTCCACGAGATGAGTCTCTGGAATTGTCAGATATACTCTCTTAGTCTGTTCGAAAGAAGGGTTTGAGACGCTCCTTGCAATAATTTTGATCTCATAAGTCTCTGGATCTAGCCCATAGGGCATAGGTAGCATCAGGAAGAATGTTGAATCCCCTCCAAATGGGGTGATTCCCAGAGTACGGTCAGTATTCAAGGACGCTCCAAGCCTCCAGTTTGCATCTAAGTAGAGGTCGAAGGCCTCCTCTGAGTTGCCGTTGTTCACCAGCAATACCTCAATTGACCTGAATACTCCATCCGCGGGTGCCGTATATTGGGAAACAAAGGGCATGACTTCTATGTCATATAGCACTGGCACTTCAATCTCAATCATAGGAGTGGACATGAACTGGGCGGGGGCCCTGCCACTAGCAATCAATGTGATTTGGTATATTCCTGGAGAAATTTGGCTAGGAGTAAGAATCTTTGCAAAGAGCTCCAATTCTTCGTTAATTGCCAAGTCTAGGCTCGTAATCATCTGACCTTGATCATCATACCACTCCACATTCTCTGAACCCCAACTTGTATCGGCAAATGAGGCTCCGAGATTCCAAGTAGCAATTTGATTTCCAGTATTCTTGAATAACATCGGGATAGTGGCATTGTCCCCTGGAAGAATAGTGGCATCTGGGTATGCAAGAGTCTCCGGCTCTAGCTTGCATGAATAAGCGGCCTGTACAGAGAGGGGGATTCCTCTGACCTCAGGAAGTCCGATTGTAGCCTTTGTGGAATTAGTGGTACCATCGTTGATGTCGACATACCACATCATCTCTTGCACGATAGCCCCATCGGGAATCGTGATATTGAACCAGACGTCAGTTGTCTCGAGGGCCCTGACAACATCAGTGACAACGAAATTATCGTGATCAACAGGGTTGTTAGAGTCTATTCTTATTGGATAGTCATACATCCATGACTTGTTGGAAACCTCCGTGTATAGCCTTAGGGTGACATCCACATAGCCGTTATTGGTTATTCTGCAATGTAGGGATTTCGATTCTGCTGGTACGACTAGGTAAGCATTGGGCAGTGGATCATCGCAAACCGCATCAAGGGTGTATTGTGGAACTCTCTCAATAGCGAAAAGTAGGAATGAGTCTATTGCTATGCCACCTGATGCTTGAGAACTGTCAGAGTCGAATTTGAATGCTAGGTTGTACTCTCCTGTCTGATGGATTCCAGTCATGTTCCATATGCTCATTGACCAATCGTAATCAATGGGCGACAGTCCGATATCCGTGTAATTGTATGACTCGACAGAAGAAGCGGCATCCGCCTCAATACTAACAGTGTCCCCATTGGCCATCTGCCCCCATGCATTGGTTACTAGTTGCATGGAAAGATAGTCGAAACCACGTAAATTCATCTTGCAGAACCTCGAGCCGTACTGTTCGCTCAGAGAGAGATCTTGGATACCGTACCCTAATCCATGCCCAGGATCATCGCAGTTCTCGAAAGGCGTGAACCACCCCCACCAGAGCCTATCATGCCTGTTACTGGCATAGTCGGAATCTTCTCTTGCTACCCTCCAGTGTTTTTCGCCCTCTGCTGAATCATCGGAATCGATCATCCTCCAATGCCCATAAGTGTCGGGACTGGAGGATAGGGAGCCATCTGCCTCATATCCACCACCAACCCATATTGGCTCATTGGCATATGGGACGTTTGGGCAATCGTTTATCCCATCGCCATCGGTATCTCCGCAGAATCCATTGTCCATCGAATCTTGCCAGATAGCTACTGGCATCAGCCTCAATAAGTCGTTATTGTCCTGGCTATCATCAGCCAGACCTCCATCGACCATCCCCAACAGTCTGATGCCACCGGTGAGATAGCCCTGATCGTCAAGTACACTATGAGACATATTCGGAATCCATGTGATCTGCTGAACGACAGACTGCTGTCCGGACAGGGTCATGTTTGAAGTGAATTCATCGATCATGAACCCCACAGGATGCCATATCTGCAGGGACGCATCGGCGTACGCCGGCTGACTTGAGGTGCCAGCCTGAGTAAATGTGACTTCAATTTGGATCTCTTGCCCCTTGATTACATATTCAACAATACTACCATCTGGCTGACTCCACATCTTTGATTGGGAGGAGCCGGTTCCAAACTCTATCGAAGTTACCTCGAAGTCTATCAGAGACCTCGCCTGTACGGATGAGTCATCATCTACTTCAAGCTGGTTTATACCTCCAAAAACAGGAGCCAGTGCCGTCACTAGAAGGAGAGAACAGAGTAGCAGAGGAGATACGACACGCATACTAACACAATTTGGGGCTGAACTACATGTATGAAGGTTGGGACATTGCGTTCGATGGTGTATTAAACCGAGTTGGGCTCAATCAATTAGGTAGAATAAGCCAATACAAACAGTGCTAAGTTAGTGAAGAGCTTATGGTTGTACCCTCACGCGTTGATTCATGAGCGAGGATGAGTCACTGAAGAATAGGTTGACTCTTTCAGTTCTCATCCTCTTACAGGTAACCCTAATACCTATTTTTGGTTTCTCCACAAGATATCTGCTAGAGATAGATAGAGAAAGTTTCTCCGTTACTGTGAAGACCAATCTGATAGAATGGATAGTTGTTTCAGGTGTCTTGTACGGGATGTTCTCGCTTTTCCTCGCTCTGGCTTTGGGTGGTTTCCGGCCGCATTTTGTCATAAACAAGGGGGGCCTCGCATCATTCCTCGGACTTAGGACGAGGAGGGGCGATCCTGAGCTGGTGGATAGGTCCAGGCTCGCAGTGAATTCCAGTCCCTATGGGGGGATGGCGAGATTAGTCGATAAGCGAGTCTCGGGCGATGGTTATGACCTGATAGCTGTACATGGCGGATTACAGCTGATTGCAGTCCCCTTGCAGGTAGTTTTGATTGCAGTCCCCCTAGCGATAATCGAGGGTTTTCCCAGCTCATTGATCAAACCGGGTACTGCCTTTCAACTTGGAATGGCAGGATATCTGGCCTCACTGTGGCTGGCAATGAGAATACAGCCTATGATTTCTAGGCATCTCGTCGGAATTGCGTCTATGCTTAGGACGGTCATATGGAGATTCTCGATTTTCTCATGGGTATTGCCCATAGTTATTTTCTGGTATACTGCGAGATTGCTCCTAGAGGCATCACTGGGCTGGCTGGACTTGGATTACACGGATTGGAGTGAGTTACAGATAGACGCAATGGTACTGAATATGCTGTCCCCTGATGCTGAGGTGCCAAAAAGTGCCGTGATAGATTTCTTGATAGCGATCTCTGTCCTACCTCTTGCTACATTCACTTCAATATCTGTTCTCGGAGGGTCTAATGGCATTCCTGAATGGATGCTCCAACCTGAAGATCGCCTGGAGAGTTTACAGGTTGATGCTTTGGAAGCCCCAAGGGATATTGAGGAGACTCCCTCATTACTAGAGCTTGGCATTTCTGAGGTATTGGGGGACACGGACACAGAGGAAGAGGTTGGCTCCGAAGGGGGCATGATTGACCTGCCTTTCGAGCTATTCAGCAGAGAGAGGGAGGATTAGATCTGAGATTGCGTTCAGTAAGAACCATCCAGAACCAATAATCATACCGAAGAATAGTGAATTCGGGCCCGAAGTCCATAACTGAATTCCTGCGAAGGAGAGCATTAGGCCGGAGAGCACCTCCCCAGAAACTGGGCCACTGGAGCTTGCAAGCGAGAGGACATACCAAGATACACCAATGGAAATGATGAGAATGACTAGTGAGAGCAAATAGATCCCCTCAATCTCCACGTAACTCTGCTAGGACCTTCTCAACCCTATCCATACCTCTGGAAATATCTTCTCTAGAAATGGTGTATGCGAACCTCAAGTGGCCTTCTCCCGCTGAGCCGAATGCCGTCCCAGGAGAGCATAGTACCCCGCCTTCCAAGAGAGACATAGCAATCTGCTCGCTTGACATACCTGGAACATCTACCTTAGGGAACACGTAGAAGGCCCCGGTTGGCACATGGCATGAAACACCTGGCATGGCATTCAATCTCCCACAAATCAGATCTCTGCGGTCCTTGAACTCCTTGCACATTGACTCTGGGTAGTCGGGAGCTTTCTCCAGAGCTTCGAGAACTGCATGTTGCATGGCATCATTACTACAGGCCGTGACGTAGTACTGCATTTTTGTGAGTTGCGACATAGCTTCTCGATCGGGAGACAGAAGATATCCGATTCTCCAGCCAGTCATTGCGAATGTCTTTGAGAATGACTGGACCATAATCACCTTGTCATATCCAGCTCCAATGAAAGAAACGTGAGGAGCGTCATAGACTATCCTATCATAAACCTCGTCTGTGATTATCCAGAGGTCATTTCTCTTGGCAAAGTCAACTAATTCGTCCCTCTGCTGAGGGTTGACATTACCTCCCGTTGGATTACTGGGGAAGTTGTATAATATGGCCACAGTAGAGTCGTTAACCCTCTCTTCCAAGTCACTTATAGTTGGTACAAATCCATTCTCAAACTTACAAGGATACAGATTCGGAGAACCCCCGCATATCTCTACATCAGGCGGATAAAGAGGAAAATAAGGCTCGGGAATTAAGACATTGTCACCTGGATTAACGAGTGCTAAGAATATATCCAGAAGGCCATTTGTTCCACTCATAGTGATGCAGATATTGGACTCGTCAAGATCGGGCACAAGGTGTTGCCACAGTGTCGCTATCTTGGCTCTCAGATCCGGGTGTCCAGCAGTAGTGGTATACTTATTCCTGCCATCCCTCATGGCCTTGCTGAAAGCCTCTACAGCAAGTTTTGGGGGCTGGAAGTCTGGCTCTCCCAGGCCAAACTGAATGGCGTCATCCCCAGCCATATCGAACATGCGCCTGACCCCAGTGGGCCGAATGCTATTCGCCCGGTCGGAGAAGCGCACCATGTGCCCTTGAGAAGAGGCCTAGGATTTGAACAAGGCGGGTGAATGCCCTCTTTATCCATCCAAGTAAGGCTCAATTATCTCAGCTTCCATTACTCCCGAATTTGCAACCTGATTTCTCTTATTCCGTAAATCTTCAATGATGGGAATGAGTGCTAGAGGGGAAGCGGAACGGGTGATCGCGATGGATGATACCCATCCCAATGCGACCAGTGCCGACACTCCTAAAATTATAGGAGGGAGTATGGATTGACTAGAGTCTGACTTTGTGACATTGAAATCGAAGAATACTGGGAGTGAGTGTAGTGCGCCGGAGACTGCATGAATTTCCACAGTGTGTTCTCCCGATGTCATTTTCATGGGGTCTAGAATAACATGCCAGAGAAATGGGGTAAGTGCGCCAATTTCACTTGGTGTGGATGAATATGTTGTTTCTGACCACGCACCCCCATCAATTCTGTACTCTACCCTGTCCACACTTCCATACTGCCCCCAAGCATGACCGGTGATATTCACCAGTCCAGTGTCATTGGAGGGCCCTGACATATTTAGGCCGTGATTCTGAAGATTTGGGTCTATCAACTGAGTCTGCCCGCTGTCGTCGAGGAAAATAGCTAGTTCAACTGCTTCTAAGGCGTCGACCATCCCATATCCGAACTCACGATTCCAGTAGGGGTCTATCTCTGGGGCACTTGCTTCGCCTCTTCGTTCGGATGTATGTTTGAGGACTTCCTTTATCTGCAGAGGAGTTAGGTTCTCATTGGCTTCCCAGACCAAAGCCACGATTCCTGTTACAGCTGGAGCGGCATAGGATGTTCCACTTCCACGACCGGTGTATGTATTATCGGATGCATCCCCTCCGATGAAATTATTGCAACCTCCACTTGAAACGCAGCCCTCTGCCTGGACGATATTGGTCCCAGGGGCACTAATTTCTGGAATTAATTCGTTCAGGGGGTCCTGATCTCCATTGTCCCTCCTAGGGCCACGAGAGGAATATCCCGCTATAGTGTCATCATCCCTATCTACCGTATTTTGATCATCGGTTGAAGCAACTGTGATGGAAAGTGAAGACGCACTCATCCCAGATAGCCCATCATTATTCTCGCCGTCGTTTCCAGCGGCATTTGAAACAGCAACGCCCATCTCCATTGCCTCATCGAGTATTCTACTATGCATATCAGTACCATCTGACCCTCCGGTCTCGTGACTTGTTATCCCCCAAGAGAGTGAGATAATATCTATTCCATGATTTTCCTCTGGGACCCCTGGCCATGCATCATCTCGGTGATCGATTATCCACTGTAGCCCATTCATGGCTGACTCGTAAGCTTCTTGCTCCAATACATAATTCTCGAAAGGGCCAGCTCCTACATCCGTCCCTATACGCACGTCAACGAGCATAGAGTCTGGAGCTGATCCATAGAAGTCTGTCTGAGTTCCATCGGCATCGATTCCACTAGCGCTTGCCATACCCATGCAAGCTGTTCCGTGCTGATTACCATCATCAGGATCGAAAGAGCCGTCGTCCTGCCGCCCACCTGCAAGTACACACTGGGGATCAGAATGAACGAAGCAAACTGCATCGTAGCCAGCTACGAACTTTCCACTAAGTCCGGGATGCTCATTATCGACACCGGTATCTACCATTGCGATATTTATTCCACTACCAGTGACACCCAAGTCCCAAGCACCCACGGGGTATTCAGTTGAATTCCTAGCTTTGACCGTAGGAGTCTGAATATCTCCAAAGAATACTAGTGAGCCATACCTCTCTACCATGACAACCCCCTCTATTTCGGCCAATTCCCATATCCCTGAGACATTGACATCACCGAGTAGTACGGCATCGACTATCGGTAACTCTAGATTGATTTCATAACCCAACGAAGAAAGGACATCGGCATCATTCTGGGAAAATTCCCTTGAATATGATAGCCCGATATTTACCTGCCCTTGAGCTTCCTGTAATGAGTCATGAATCCCATTCCTATCTGCATCAAGTGATGTGTGCTCCCACCACTGAGCATTCAAATCCCACCATATAGGACTCTGCTGAGGGGCATTTGTCGTATGCCCTTTCTCTATTTTCTGAATTCCATCCAGGTACATTGAGCCCTCTTGTACCTCCCCAATTGGTGCAACGATGCTACCCATTAGTGGAGACATCAAAATGAATACGATGACCATCGCCACGGGAGTACGACTCATCGGTTAGAGCCAGTAGGCTTTACACCATCAAGTAACCCCTGATAGAGTCAGTACGAGATTAATCATAGATTGTGAGAATTATGGTGGGGGCACTGGGATTTGAACCCAGATCAGCGGGTATCTCCCACTTTAGCGTGCACCCGGTAAGCGCACGCTCTCGGGTTGCGACAGGTCGGTGCTCCAGTTGGTCA
>DALI01000017.1 GCA_002496725.1 Euryarchaeota archaeon UBA181
ACGAAAATCCCTAGCATGGGATCCCCGCCGTCATGGGAGAAATAAATGTAAATCGATGCGATTATCGAAATAGCACTTGCCGCTAAACCTATCTTTGTCATTTGTCCAGTCATACTCAACCTCCGTCTGCTCCTATGACCTACGGTAAATTACATTTGTCACCTCCCCCTCTCAGTTTCATAACATGACATTCTCTTCGTCCCGACGTATCGACTTCCCAATGGTCGACCTAGCAAAAATTGTTTACTATCCTAGATTCTGGGACTTGGCCCATAGGTTCTATGAGGAATCATGGGAGTATTCTTGCGGCCGCCATTACAACGAAATTCTGACCGAGGAGGGAATCGGCTTCCCATTAGTGTACAGTGAGGCGCAGTTCCACCATCCACTTTCCTATGGCGATACGGTAAACTGCAAGATTTCAGTTTCGGAAATCGGCTCTTCGTCAATCACATGGAAATACGAATTCACAAACCAAGAGGGCATTATCTGCTGGACTTCTACACAAGTCACGGTCTGTGTTAAGATGAACGAGATTCAGAGCAAGATCCCAGTTCCCAATTGGATGCGTGAAGGCCTCTCAAAGATCAGTGAGAAATAATCACTCATCTTCCCTTGGCCACTTCTTTGTCAGTGCCTTTCTTAGATCGTCATTCATTCGAGCATCCCACCAGTTCGCATTTCTCCAAATGGCATATCTTCCCCTAATCCCTCTCAAATCTGCTCTGTCTAGTTTGGATCCTTGAAAATTAGACAAATTCATCTTTGCTTTCAGGAACACAGCGTCGCGCATGTCCGCTTCATCAAATGCAGCCTTCATGAGATTAGCCCCCTTGAATGAGGCCTTTCTCATATCTGCTCCAGATAGGTCGGCCCCTTCAAGGTCGGCCCTATCGAAAACCGCTCTCCTGAGGTCAGCCCCTGATAGGTCCACACCACGAAGATCCTCACCAATGTGAGAGGTATACGACCAGTCTTTGGGGGCTTCCGTCATGCTACTCACCAATTGACAAGTCTTCTAGGTAGTCTAGACCCACATCTGTCAGAATTACGAATCGATTCTTCTTGGGGTAATCCAGGGGGTAGGTTAGTAGTGGGCCCTTGCCCCTTCCAGTCGAGCCACCTTCGATCATCCTATTCATGTAAAGAGAAAGATTCCATTTCTCTACTTCCTCCTCCGTCCACCGACCAGTCTGAGATATCAGTCTGCGAATCTCGCGAGGAGGAGTATCTGTTTCCCTCTCAACCGATCTCAGATAGTGAATTGATGCGAGAATCACATCACCAGTCTTGTCAATCCCACAAGCACTCAGAAGATGAGCGAATGAAGACCCTCTTTCAGGTATCTTAGCATCGAGAGCAGATTTAGTGGCATTCTCTATGGCCATATCCCTCGACTTTCTTATCTTGGATAGTGCCGATTGCCAAGTATCGGTCTTCAAAATCTTGTTTAGGGTCATTTGCAATTCGGTATCATCTCCAGTCAGATCTATCTCTTCCGATCCTACCCTGATGAAAATACGTCCAATAGTGCCTGAAACTTCCTCGCCCACACCACTCCTGAGACAATTGAATATTTGAAGTTATTATTTATGCAAATTCCTTAACACTACCGGGGCATTGCCAATTCATCGTTAACTTAGAAACGAGATATTGAAATGTAGCTTGCAAGGGGGTCATACAATGGCAGATGAATCCAGCACTGCGTATCCCCTTGTTTTACACTCGGAAGCTGACCCCTCGGAGCTAGGGGGAACGGCAGTTTGTGGTTTTTCCACAGTAGGATCCGTGGGTGTGATAGCGGCAACACACCTGATTAGGTCTCTCGAGCTGTCTCCCATGGGCACTGTGATGCATCCAAAGTTCCCTGCGATAGCACTAATTCACGACTCCGTACCAAAGCATCCTGTAAGGGTCTACCAGGGAGATAGCCTGGGGGTATTCACTTCAGAGATACAGTTCCCTCCTGAGAATGACGCCTATTTTGGTGAGACGGTTCTTGAATGGTTTACGAAAGGAGGATTTGAGAGGCTATATGTTGTTGATGGGGTCATAAGCAATGATCTCGGCATCAAGGAGGACAGTGATCTCTGGGGCGTGTCATCCAAGCCGTCTGGTCGTGATAATCTAGATAATGCGGGCATCAAGAGAATACAAAATGGAATAGTTTCGGGAATCACCGGCTACTTGATTGCCGAGGGAGAGAGGAGGGGATTGGATATCACCGCTCTACTTGCAGAGTGTAACCCCATGTACCCCGATGCAAGGGCCGCTTTGATTGCAATAGACGGTCTGAGCGAGCTGATGGATTTGGAGATACCAGTACAGGACCTCCTTGAGGACGCCAAGAACATAGAGGAGAAGGTTAGGGAGGCATTCCAGAGGGCCCAATCAACCGCTCTACCCGCGCCCGGTCCCGATGACGAGGACGATGTCCCAATGATACTTTGACTAGTAGAAAGGATTCTCACCAGCGGCGTGATCAGTAGCGTCAATAACTTCTGAGATTGAGGGAACGTGGTCCTTTATCATCGTCTCAACTCCCTGTTTTAGGGTCACATCTGCCATACCGCATCCTTGACACCCGCCCCCAAAGACAATGACTGCCTTTCCATCCTCTACACCCATCAGTTCGACATGCCCACCATGAGAGGCCACGGCAGGATTTACCTCACTCTCTATGATCTCAGCTACGGCCTTGGATATGTCATCTATCCATAGTGGATTAGGATTTTCGAAACTAAAGCCACCGCCCATCAGTGTCTCTTGATAGTCAAGAGTGGTTCCATCGATATATCTAGCACTTTTGGGATCTATGAAAACGCACATGCCATCCACATCGATTTCAATATCGTCTTCTTTCGCATCCTTCCTTTCGATGAATTGCAAGTCGTACTGAAAGCCATTCTTGCCCCTCCCAGTTATTTCTATCCTCAGACAGACTTCTTCAATCTCCTCTGCGGCTTCCGCAAACTGGTCTAGCATTTCCTTGGCTTTGGAACTGAAACTCAGCATGATTCTCGTACCTCGTAGCATCGGGTCGTTCTTCAAGGCTTGCTCAGGTACCACTATCACCAAACCTCCCTTGCATGGCCTGTGGATGGCCCAGATCTACGGGATACATTTGGAAGACCCCTGCGTGACATCAGGATTTCCGTCACAGATAGGTGCAACTTCAGATGCAGATATTGCATGCCCAAGGAGGTATTCGGGAAGGACTTCCCTTTCATGCCCAGGGAACAGATTATGTCTTTCGAGGAAATCGATAGACTAGCAGGAATTTTCATCTCTCTCGGTGTTAGGAAGATAAGATTGACAGGGGGGGAGCCACTTCTTCGGAGGAATCTCCACGAATTGGTCTCCATGCTCTCGATTAGAGATGCCGAGATCGCCATGACTACCAATGGGGTTTTACTCCCGAGATATGCCCCGGCTCTCTCAGCCGCAGGATTAGATCGTGTGACGGTAAGCTTGGATGCAATTGATGAATCCACCTTCGCCGCAATAACTGATTCCGGGCACACGGTCGCCGCTGTCATTGCAGGAATAGAAGCGGCTGAATCAGTCGGGCTCGGCCCAATCAAGATCAATACAGTGGTCAAGAGAAATTCAAATGAAGGAGAAATCTTAGATCTCGTTGAGAGGTTTTCAAACAGGGATATAGCAGTTCGATTCATTGAGTATATGGATGTAGGTACCACCAATGGATGGACTCTGGATGAGGTAGTAAGCGCGGAGGAAATAAGGGGGATAATCGGCGAAATAGTAAAAATTCCGCCGATTAACAAGAGTGATGTAGCAAAGAGCTACAGATTACCAAATGGTGGAGAAGTAGGGATAATATCCAGTGTGACAGAGCCATTCTGCAGTGACTGCTCCAGAGGTCGAATATCCTCCGATGGAAAGCTCTTCACCTGTCTTTTCTCAAACAAGGGAGTAGATATCCTTACTCCAATGAGAGAAGGCTCTTCAGACAGTGATATTGCAAATATTATTCGTGAACACTGGAGCTCTAGAGATGACAGATACTCCGAGACGCGCACTGACAGAACCAAGAAACAGGAACGGTTGGAAATGTCCTACATAGGCGGTTGAAGTTCCAACGCAATCTCTACAATGTCGTCCCAGCTACAATTAGTCCTGAATGAAGGCTTACCGTAGTGAGTTAGGGAGGCTCTGTGCCCCCTTTCCCTAAGTCTCTCCACCATTGTGGTAGGACTTGGAGGGGACCCGATTCCCAACCAACTGGATAGGTCGTCTACGAGAATGTGATGCGCTGATTCAATCACAGAACCTTCGTCCGCTATATTTCTGACCGATCTAAGAATCCTCCTCTTCTCCATCTCGAAGTCCCTTTCGGACCACCCGGCGACATCATCCTCAACAAAGTCGGGTACACACAGGGAAAGCGCCCTATCCTCGGTGATAGATCCCATCGCCCCCTCATCACCCATCTTCCCTACCCACATTGGGCCGGAGATTCGTGAATCTCTTCGGTCCACTGGGAACGAAAGAGGTAGCATACATGTCATTGGAAGGCTCTCCATGGAAAGCCCAGGGTGGTACCCCGACTCGACAGATGCAACAACCTCTTTCTCAGTAGGTGAGTGAACCCTCCAGCCAAGGCTATCCTCCACGTTATTAGCCCCCTCACGACTCTTGACGACTCTGGATGAGGCCCTAAGGTGATGTGAGTCCCATATTGACAGGAGCGGATCAATGCAACGATCATGCCTAGCCGCATTCCTAGCAAGATTGGCTAGCATAACTCTCAATGCTGAGTCATGTGCCAATCCATCGGTCCTCACTCTGGCCCCATATCTCCTTAACATTGCTCCCCTAGAAGAGCCCGTCAATGCGGCTGTATCAGTCGCACTTACCTCGATTACCCCGCTTCTAGCAAGAGACTGAATGGCAGTATCGAGGAAGGGCAAAGGCGATCCAAAGGGATCGATATCAACCCAATGCCTCCCATGTGAGAGTACCAGCTTTCTCAGATCTCCCTCTGAATGAGAAAGCATCCCTTGTCCGTGAGAAGGAGGAAAGCACCGATGATCCTCCATGGCCCACTCCAAGGCTGTACCATCCAAATCGGCGATAGTCGCTGCTATCCTCCCCGCACTTTTAGCAGGGAGCTCATTCAACCACCTCCTCGCTCTCAGCCCAGATGCCGCTAGTCCATCCAAAGCGTACACGGTACCTTTTCCCAGCATTCCCTCATCTATGCAGTAATCCAGCAGTAGCACACTCCTAGTCCTGCTACCAGACATAGCTGGATTTAGAAAAACCCCCCCCGATCTTCTGGAAACTGGTCCCGATCTCCCAGAATCGGGCCTCTGGGAGACTCCCATTAACGTTCGACCCTCTCTGTGGATAATGGCAGGTAAATCTCCCGGACCACGCGATGGCATGATATCCCGAGGCAGCCATGACACAAGGTTTTGACTACTGACATCAATAGCTATCGAACATTACAGATGAGTCTACGTGCGTTACTAACCTTCCCCTGTCTGTAACAGACCCCACTATCTTGGCTCCCTCGATTCTATCTGAAATCCATCTCAAAACCGAGTCCGCCGAATCATTAGAAACAGCGACAACCATCCCCATGCCCATGTTGAAAGTCCTATGCATCTCTTTGGAATTCACAGGGCCGTTCTCCGCAAGCCACCTGAACTCAGGATGAACAGGGAGGGGGGAGTCTATGTGCCAGCCCAGAGACTCGTGTAGACGTAGCAGATTGGACAAACCTCCACCTGTGATGTGAGCGATTGCCCTGATGTCAGAGAGCTGACAGGGCCCATCTCCCTCCCTGCATTGGGAAATCAAGTCAATCATAGGATCAACATAAATCCTAGTGGGGTTAAGCAAAACTTCTCCTAGGCCGATCTCCCCCTCTGCCTCTGGAAAGCGCTCTACGTCCCTATTCGGATGGTAAGTATCGAAAGGCGCCGGTTCCCATAAGGATGCACCTATTTTGGATAGGATAGCCCTCACCAAAGTGTATCCGTTCGAATGTATCCCACTGCTAGGTAACCCAATTAGTAAATCTCCCACTTCCAAATTCTCCCCGGTTATGGCTTCCCCCTGTGGAAACCACCCAAGTGCCGTCCCTGACAGATCCAGCTCTCTAACTATGCCAGGGAGAGTAGCAGTCTCTCCTCCAGCCAGAGTAACCCTGGCCCTATTGCATCCCTCAGAGAGAGAAGCACCCAGTATCGCATGAACTGAGGCATCGGTCTCAGGAGTGGCGATGTAGTCAACGAAAGCCAATGGCTCGGCACCCACACAGATCAAGTCATTCACATTCATTGCAATGCAGTCTATACCAACCCCTTCGAGTCTCCCGAGCTCATTAGCAATTTGTAGTTTAGAGCCAACGCCATCAGTAGCCAGAGCTAGGCAAGAATCTCCGAATTCCACTATCCCTCCAAATCCCCCTGGGAGGGGTACAGGAGCTCCCTTCTGCCCTTTCCTCCTCATTGAATTACTCAGGGACCCTATCAGGCTCGAGACCGCCTCAGCTTCAGAATCTATGTCTACCCCGCTACTAGCATAGTCCATGGGCGCCCCACTCATGACTCCCCGCAGATGTTCACCCACATGATATTCACGCATGTGCGATTCAAGCGTCCCCCGGGATACACCTAAACAAAAAATCAAGATTAAGAACCGTTTTCTCAAAAAACGCCTTTTTTTGACTTTTTTTTGAGAATCTCTATAACATATATACGTCGTCGTGCGGGCACTGGAACGTGAGTTTCTAATGAACAACAACAAGATGATTGCAATGATG
>DALI01000036.1 GCA_002496725.1 Euryarchaeota archaeon UBA181
TTCCCACTCAATAGTCCCTGGTGGCTTGTGTGTGATATCATACACTACTCGGTTAACTTGCCCTTTCAGGGAGTTGGTAATCTCGGTACTGATAGAAGCCAATACATCATGTGGAATCTCAGAAAACCTAGCGCTCATGCCATCTAAACTGGCTACAGCCCTAACTACGATAGTCTCTCCATGAACTCTGGTATCGCCATGGACTCCAACACTTCTAACTGGAAGCAACGCGGCAAAGTATTGCCACGGAAGATCGCATTTCCCCTCTGCTGCGGCCTCTATAAGTCTAGTCTCGACAATATGGCAGGCTTCACGGCAGGCCTCGACCCTAGTTCTCGATAGTTCTCCTAAAACCCGAACTGCTAGGCCGGGACCGGGGAATGGTTGCCTCTCACTTGATTTGATTCCAAGTACTCGAGCTATTTGCCTGACCTCATCTTTGTAGAATTCACGAAGCGGTTCGACGATTATCAGATCGACATCTTCTGGAAGTCCACCTACATTATGATGGCTCTTGATGACATCACGTTCTCCCCCTCCAGATTCAATCCAATCTGGCGCTATGGTTCCCTGAACCAGGTATTTTGCGCCACATTTGATTTGTTCTTCCTCGAAGACGCGGATGAATTGCTCGCCGATTACCATTCGCTTTTCCTCAGGGTCAGTCACGCCCTGAAGCTTCTCGAAGAATCTTTCAGATGCGTCTACTACTTCCAAATTGATGTCCATTTCCTTGAACATTTCACGGACTTCTTCTGTCTCGCCCTTACGCATGAAACCAGTATCGACATAAACGCAGTGGAGAAGACTCCCGACGGCGCGATGTGCAAGTACTGCGGAAACAGTACTGTCGATGCCGCCTGAACATGCGATGATTGCTATATCGTCTACATTGGCCTCCAGTTCTTGAATGGCCTCATCCACCAGCATCTGGGTATCCATAGATGAATTCACCCCTGGATTGACTCATCGTCCGATATTACTTTGGCAGTCATTGCCAACCTGTAATCTGCATATGATGATGCGAGGGAGTCATTGGAAGTAGCGAGGATCTGTACTGCTAGTGCGCCTGCATTGTCACCGCGATCTACTCCTACTGTAGCTACTGGCATACCAGGTGGCATTTGGACGATTGAAAGTAATGAGTCTAGTGGAACTTTTCCCCCTACTGGCACTCCGATAACTGGTTTGCTCGTCATCGAGGCTATGACTCCAGGGAGAGCGGCCGAGACACCTGCCATTCCTATGAAAACCTGACACCCTGAATCCTCGGCAGCGGTTATTATTCCCTCTAGATATTTAGGAGCCCTATGTGCCGAGGCAACTCTGATTTCGAATGACACATCGAACTTCTCCAGCACGGAGCGGCATTTCTCAGCGATAGGCAAATCTGATTTCGAGCCGAGTACAACACATATGTCCATGGCACTCCGGAAGTAAGGAGGTTCAAATGCCTGCCGTTCTATTCTTCCTCCTCGAAGATGACAAGATCATTTGGCCACTCTACACCTGAGTCACTGAAGGGGAGATTATCGAGAGCCGTCAAAATCCTCTCCGAATGAGGGCGACCTTCGAAAAGGAGGTCTTGCACGAAACCAAATCTACAGAGACAGGATAGTGATATGAAATCATCATTTCCCCTGGATAAACCATGAAGTACCATCTTTTCATCCCCCAATGCCAATGAAGCTATTTCCCCCCTTTGCCATCTTTTAGAAAATATGTTCCAATCGTCATTGAGTTGTTCTGAGCTCCAGGAGGTTCTGTCCACAGGGAGAATGAGTCTAGCTGGCGGAATCGAGAATACCTCTGAAATCATCATTATTGATCTTATGAAGGCGACCCAGAAAACTGCATAAGAGGCCCAACCAATTATTGGCGAGTATAGAATATGCATAAAGAAAAGTACCGTGCCCAGAAATAGGGATGACCAATCCACTGGAAGTTTCAAGAGATCATCACTGGAGGTTGGCTGGGCATTCCTTGCATTTGCAACTGGGATGATTAGCAGAATCCATGCAAATACGAATAATGCCCCGGATACGATCTGATCATCGGGGGTTCTGCCAGTGAAAATCAGAGGAAAAATACTTGAAATCAAAAAAAAGGGAGACCATGCGACTGGTTTCAAAATAGGCCATGCCAATGGCCTCATCCTCTGTCTCGCCCAACCGAATCTAGAAACTTTTGATGGTATGGTAAATTGAACTGGAATTGAAGTTTCTAAGCCCCTCAAAGACGGGATATCGGATGAACTGGATAAGCCCCACCATTCGGGATCTCCCCTGAGCCAGTTCCTGTCCCCATGCGCCTCCATGGAATCGGGAGGGGCAAGTGTGGCATATGAATTAGGATGAGCCTTCGCCTTTTGGAAATCTTAGAATAAGGTTTCGTGCGGCCCATACCTCATCAACTCTGCCTACTGGCGTGGTGTGTGGGGCGGAGAGGACAACTTCTGGGTCTTCAGTCAAGATTGTGTGGAAATCGTCTGCGAACTTATCCAATACTTCCTTGGACTCTGTCTCAGTAGGTTCGAACATCAGGCACTCTGGAACTATCTGGGGGAAATACAGAGTTGGGGACATATATCCGAAATCCAATAGCCTCTTCGCCACATCTTTGCCAGTAACTCCGGTTGCCTCTTTTAGTGGCGACATTGACAATGTAAATTCGTGTTTGACTACATCTGCGGGACAGCCTTCAACGGGCATAGCATGAATACTCAGTTTTGGATCGGGGTTCATTATCTTAAATCGTAGATAGTTTGCATTGAGTACCGCATGTTCACTCATCCTCTCCAGATCGCGACCATATCTACGGTAGAACGCCCACGCCCTAACCACAGCTCCTGCATTACCGTTCCACTGCTGGACTTTCCCTATGGAGCACTCTGGTGAAGTCCAATGATACCAGAAGCCATCACCGACCCCTCCTGGATCAACATCACTCAATTCTCGACGTTCGACCAAAGGCGTTGGCAGGAACTTCGAGAGATGCCCCTTGACTCCTATAGGGCCACTTCCTGGCCCGCCTCCGCCATGGGGCTGACTGAATGTCTTGTGCAGATTGTAGTGAACGGCATCGAATCCCATTCTCCCGGGGTCGGTCTTGCCCAGTATGGCATTGAAGTTGGCACCATCATAGTACATCTGTCCCCCGGCTGAGTGGACTATCTCGGTCGCTTTGGCTATTTCTGGCTCGAATACACCTAGAGTACTTGGATTGGTGATCATCATAGCCGCTGTATCGTCTCCAACTGCTGAACGTAATGCTTCTAAATCTATGCGGCCATCGTCCCCACTTGGAATCTCGATAATCTGATACCCGCACATTGATGCAGATGCTGGATTCGTACCATGAGCAGAATCTGGAACTATTACCTTGTCTCGATACCCCTCACCCCGTTCCCTGTGGTATTCTTGAATACACCTAATCGCGGTGAACTCACCTTGAGCCCCTGCTACTGGTTGGAGAGTTACTGAGTCCATACCTGAACATATTGCCAGCATTTCCTGCATCTCATAGTATATCGCCAGGAGTCCCTGTACCTGGGATTCTGGTTGTAATGGATGAATTCTATCTATTCCAGGATTCTGAACAATCTTCTCATTTAGCCTAGGGTTATGCTTCATAGTACACGACCCAAGTGGATAAAATCCAGTATCAATACCAAAATTTTTCTGAGATAATTTTGTGTAATGTCGTACAAGCTCCGGCTCACTTGCCCTGGGCCATGAGGGCAAGTTCCTTCGCCTCATGTTTTCAGGGACGTGTTTAATCGCTTCATCCATACTTGGCGGAGGTTGTGACCAACCAGCATTTTCTGCCCCATTGAAGTGGAAGATAGTATCTGTCAAGGAGATTCCTCCATCCAAGATGAAAGTGCATCGCACAGAGAAGATATATCTGACTCAGATGTCCTCTCGTCGCAGCCGATTAAGATCCATGATGGCTTATCGGGCCACCATCTTCCTAAATCAAAACCACCAATTACTCCGAGTCTGTCCATATGATTTATGGCATCAGATGATTTACCGGGAACTTTGACTGCAAACTCCCTGAAGACGGGAGAATTTGGATAAGCAAATTTTAGCCCTTCAATTGTGGACAATGCTTCTATCGTCATCCTAGTGGAGGCTAAAACTCTAGTCGAGAGAGTTTCAAGTCCTACGGGCCCAAGAAGAGCCATATGCATAGCCCCCATAAGGGCGATTAGAGTCTCATTGGAGCAAATATTTGACGTGGCCCTGTGCCTTCGGATATGCTGCTCCCTAGTGGATAGTGTGAGTGTGTAGGCGGTCTTCCCATCACTGTCTATACTCTGACCCACGATCCTACCTGGCATCAGACGAAGAAAGTCCTTCGAACATGCAAAAATTCCGTAAATTGGACCTCCTGCCGTAGGGCCTATTCCGAATGGTTGCCCCTCTCCGACAACTATGTCAGCCCCCCACTCCCCAGGAGGTTCTATTATTCCCAATGAAGTGACATCTACGCCCACAATAATTGCTGTTTTTTCACCAACTACATTCCTCAGCTCCATAAGCCCCTCATCGAGAATCCCAAATGCATTTGGTTGTTCGACATATATAGCACAAGATCCATGGGCCGAGGATGCGGCTTCAAGATCGAGAAGACCGTCTTCCCGATGGGGAATTTTCCTTATTTCTATACCAACCCCTTGGGTATAGTTTTCAATCACAGACATCCTGTGAGGAGGAACGAAATCAGAAATATACACCGTGTTTGGCATATCTGCTTTCTTCGACCTCACCCTCACTGCACATGTTATCGCCTCAGCGGCCGCAGTACTGGCATCATACATTGAGACGTTAGAAATTGGAAGTCCGACTAATTCAGAAATCATGGTCTGGAACTCCCACATAGCCTGTAGCATACCTTGGCTGACCTCGGGCTGATATGGCGTGTAGGAAGTCAGAAACTCACCACGTGTTGCAATCATCGGCACCATTGCCGGAACGAAATTCCGAGCTAGTCCTGCAGAAAGGAATGAGGGGCGACTATCGAGATTGACATTGGCACCTAGAAGCCTGTCTGCGTCCCGGAGTATTTCTTCCTCTGACTGGGGGGGAGGAAGGGGTAATGGGCCCTCGAATCTTATATCCTCAGGAATATCTGCGAACAACTCATCCATTGAGGAAAGTCCGATAATATCGAGCATTTCTTGCTCCCTTCCAAGGTTTGGCAATTGATCCATGGTTTCCCCTCGTGGCTTGGAGACAGAGGGAGTTTATGATTATCTTTGGTGGGGATTCTGTGAATGGGCACCGACACACTCTTATTACTCCCAAGTTAGTCAGTACACTATGAAGGTCGCGATAACTGCTTCAGACGCATTCGTCGCGCCTTACATAATAGAGGCCCTTGGGGACTCAGCTGTCATAGTCCCTGATGAGATTCTGAGTGATAATATGGCCTTGGATATTATGTTGACGCCCTGTAAAGCTCTCATTCATATTAATTCGAGGCCGGTGGATACTAGTGTTACTAGGAATGATAGAGAAACTAAGATTTTGATGCGTGAGGCCGCTAGACCGGTCTTAGATGCAGTAAACAGGCATGGAGAGCTGCACATGATTATTGTTGGAACGCTCAGGGTGCACCCCCCTTGGTCCCCTGGTGATGACTACTATGGCCCGGAGTCTTCACTATCCCCCAGAGATACTGCTGCAGAGGGACAACTCTGGATTGAGGAGAATGCATTGGAGAGGGCGGAGTCTAGTAGGCCGGTTAGCGTCATCAGAGCTTCGAATGTCCAAGGGGTACCGATGGATGGCCCCCCTGGCAATGGGTTACTTCATCGATGGGCAAATGAGAGTCAGATTGGATGGATAAATGTGCCGGGTTCTGGAGATGACATCAAGGATCTCATCCATGTAGAAGATCTAGTCCAAGTCATATTGTCAGTTCTTGGCGACCCTCCGCTTACTAGAGAGAGCTTTGCCGTAGGGTCTGGAAAAGGGATAACAATGTCCGAATTGGCACAGATATACAATGCTAAAACAGGAGCTTCGATAGAGCTAAATCAAAATTCCGAAGGAGAGGTTTGGGGAATAGTTGATGCTTGGTTCCTAGATCACAGATGTGGCTTCAAGCCAACAATTAGTCTTGAGGAAATGATTGATGAATCTCTGGGTGCCTCGGGCTACTGAGAATCCAAGATGACCCTCTTCCTAATTGAATTCCAACCAGAGACCTTTCCTGTAATATTTAATTCGTAACCTACCTTGAAAGCAGAATTATCTACATCCGAAGGAATTCTTATCTCGACTGAATGTCCTGAGAGAGCATCACCTTGGCCAATTAGCGAGGCGATCACTGTATTTCCTCCCCTGTATGTCTCAGAGATGCCGATTCCGAAAGTTCTCTCGATTGACAAAACCTTCATTGAAATATCAACTTGAGTACCTGAGAGCTCCTCTTTCAATGAATTCTGTTCAGATAGCATTCGGGCCCCTGAAAATGACTCGATGATAGAGAGGATTGTGTTTACTTGTGTGGAGGCGGGCTCATCGACCAATTCATTTGTGACGGGCGATACTAGGCCTTTAGGGGATTCAATCTGTTTTTCCACGACACCCTCGGACGCATCATTATTTTCTGACATAGGTACGGAAATATCTTGTTCGATTGACTCGGTGTCTTCTACTTTAGACTTCAAGACAGAAGCTCCTACTGCTGCTACTGATAATCCCACAGCGGCCCCTTCGGCACTCGTTAGGCTTTGAAGAATAATCTGCTGATACGAATCTGCTTTGACTCTCCACAATTCCCTCGCAGAAGGTTGTAGGAAGCTCGGAAGCTTGGAGATTTTTAATTCGGCCTGTTCATCCATCTTCCCCCTATACATCAATACCTCGGCGTCTGATGATGGTGTGAACTGCGTATTCTCTATTATCTCTGAGAAGTGGCCTGAAACAGAATCCATTAGATCGCTTGGACTCTCGGATTTGATCTCCTCAACAACCTCTATCTCGGTTACCTCATTACTAATCTCTGCAAGAACCTCTGCGGCAGGAGACGTTTGAATCGAAATCTTACCAACGCCGACCCATCTTCTAGTACCCAAGGGAAGTTCGCCAGAAGAAGGCGGCCTAGTCCAACCTCCTCTGTAGTAATCATTGGTGCCGTCTTGTTCTCTGTCGTCTAAACTCCACGAAGGAGCTCCTCCGGATCCGGCATTGTAGTAGTACAACCTAGATCCTGCATCGTTTACAAAGAGTGGTTTCCCATTAATTTCTCCCCCAGGATTGTATCTACCGTTGTAATTCATGTTTGGGTGATCAGAAATATCCAGAGAAGTGCCCTCGGCGTATGATGGAGACGATCCTCTCTCAATCAGCACGAGGATCTCTTGCAGGTCTATTCTGCCATCTCCATCGGAATCCAGAGCTGAAAATATAGCATTTACTATCGAATCTGGCGCTTTCTGACCAGTTATGGAAGATAGAGCGGCTTCAAATTCTGTCTTATCCAAGCTACCGTCGTCATTTATGTCATATTTCGAAAAAAGGGCTTCTGAGGAAATGCCCCTAGACTTCAATATTGTTTGTAGATTCTTGATAGCTATAGCTTCTATGCCGCCATTCATGTCATCAACTCCGGGCTATGACAAGGGCGACCCAGCAATGAGTCTTGTCACTGCAAGCACTACAGGAAGGGCGCCTCGACAACTTCTGCTTTGATCGCCCTTCTTGGACTAGACCTAATCCAGACTTGTTTTCCAAGTTTAGCTTCAGAGAGATAGGCCATTGCTATGCCGATGCCCCCTAAGCTAGGCGAGGGGGCCCCACTGGTTACATATCCTATGATTTCAGAATCCTCTGATTCAGAAATGGTTACCGGATGACCCGGCCTAGGGGAAGGACCCCTTCCCATACACTTCAAGGCCGACCATTTTTGTGAGCCCTTCAGTGAATTACTGACACTTTCTTTTCCTATGAAATTATGATCCATGCTAAGTCCATAAGGTACGGCGGTTTCTGCGGAATTACGTGAAAGGAAGCCCGGAGGGAGAGTGTTTAGTTCTGGAATATTAAGTCCGGGCCATTGAAAATCTTGCCCTGATAAGAGATATCCCTTCTCGAGTCTGAGGGTGTCTCTCGCACCGAGCCCCACTGGAGCTAGTCCCGAATCCTGACCTATTGAAATTAGTTCCCCCCATAGCTTGTTTGCCTGCTCATTTGGTATGAAAATCTCCGCTCCGGCCTCCCCCGTATATCCCGTACCTTGTATCCATCCAGTAATACCTAAATCATTATGGGCAATATCATGACACTTGAACCTCCCAACATTGTTTTGTTCGCCTAGTACATCAGCAATAATTTGTCTTGATTTTGGTCCTTGGATGGCTATTATACTGGTATCTGTTGAATCATTGACGATTTTTACAGAACCATCTTTGGGAAGTAAATCTGTGAGCCACGTGAGCATGGTTTCTACCATGGAGGCATTCGGGACCCCTAGTACCTCCTTATCAGATCTAATCGCGAAAATCATATCATCGATTAGATTCCCATCGTAATCTAGAAAATGCGTATATCCGCAACTTCCCGGATTGAATTTATTAAAATTCTGAGTACCGATTCCGGATAGCCATTCCCTTACTCCCTCTCCCTGAAATCTAAATAGGCCCATGTGGGAAACATCGAATAGTCCTGCAGCGAATCTTGTCGCTAAGTGTTCTTCCTTTATCGAGGAATACCATATAGGAAGCTCAAAACCATGGAAATCTACTATATTTGCATTCGATTGCAGATGTGAATCAAATAGCGCCGTCCTGACAGGGGGGGACTGCATGGACCTAAGGAATGGGAACAGGGAGA
>DALI01000027.1:0-10279 GCA_002496725.1 Euryarchaeota archaeon UBA181
ACCAGGCTAAGCGACGTCTGCAGCGAGTATGCGAATAGGTACTGGCCATGAAACCTTTCCATCAGTAGGTTCCTGGCCTACACCAAGCTGGAAGGCCAGTAGTAGCCTCAGGGTGGGTGAGACCGATGAATAGAATCATGATGATTATGAAGAACGCGGGGAACAGGGCGGTCACTGTTAGAATACCGGAGTCTTTCTCACCATATAGATGCATGAATATCATTGCAATCATAAGGAATTTTGGTATAGCTACCACAGTTAGAATCATCAGTGTATAATTACTGAAAACGAATATTCTTTCTTCGGGCAAATCAAAACCTACGGCTACGACCTCAATCAAGGTTAGTACCATCAGTCCGATGAAGTTCATCCAGTAAGGGTCTTTTCCGAGTATAGTATAATGTGCCATTTTTTCACCTCAATATAGATAGAAGAAGGGGAACACTATGACCCAAATAAGGTCAACAAAGTGCCAGTAAAGCCCAAAGTATTCTATAGAAACAGCATTCTCTGGTGTGTATCCCCCTCTACTTGCCTTGAAAGTCATGTACATGAGTCCAATTATTCCTCCAAGTACGTGTACACCATGAGTTCCAGTAGTTACGTAGAAGGTAGATGCACTGACTCTGATATTTGCCATCATCTGGCCACCGGAGTGATTTCCGGCATCCATCAATGCGTAGAGCTCGGTATCATGTGAAATCCCATGACCGTGATCTGCTAGGTAAACAGTATCGTATGAATGGTGCTGATAGCTCTCTGCATTGATTAGGTAGCCCTCTGCATAGAGGGACTTGATCATGTCATCTCCGTGATTATACTCGACTAGGAAGTCTGGCAAGGGGAATCCTATGAACCACTCAATCATCTTCAAAGTGAGGAATAACATTGCCAATAACGTGGTTGCGCCAAGATATCTGGTTACTAGCTTGGTCCTCCTCTTTTGGTCCAAATCGACCTTCTTAGCGTATCTCAAAGCTTGCACCACAGTGAATGAGGAGACTATCAGAGCGAAGGTGTTGATTGCCCCTGGAGCTATGTGGAACCACGAAGAAGAGATTAGATGACCTGCTGGTTCGAAGCAAGTAACTGAGGTCCCTTCCACCCAATCCCCAGACTCGAACACCGACTTACATGACTCGATACCGAATCTATAACGCATGTAAGTGCTGAACAGGGATGTGAATACCATCATCTCAGACATCAAGAATACCCATACAGCAACTTTTCTGATATCAATTCCTCTGAAGGGAGTACCTGTTGCCTTTGGCTCATAGGTTCCGTCGAATGACATATCCTGCCGCCAGAATATCGAGAGCCCGAACATTACTATTGCCAGCCCTGCGAAAACTATGGCTATCGAGCCAGCATCTATCATCTCCCCCCATCTGTAGACACCAGCTAGGGAGAAAAGGAAAATGCCTATCCCGATGCTCATAATCAGAGGAGACCAAGAGTTGTGAGGGGCTCCATGACTCCAGTCATGGGGGCCCCAGGCACTCGGATGGTGATCATCATGAGTACTCAATGGGACGCCTCCTCTGCCTCTTCCTCGCTTACCATTAGCCTATTGAATAACTTACTGAGGGTGCCTGGCTCATTTGCAACGTGTTCATTTGCATCTGAGAGAATCGGGAGGTTGTGAGGATCAAAGCTAGGAGTGGGAGGAGGGGATGTCGTCATCCACTCGAAGGACCATCCTCCCCATGGATCTGGAGGGGCTTTCTCTCCTCGTATCAGTGTCTTGATCATGTTAGCGACCATAATGAAGTTGGAAAAGAAGAATATGAATGCAGCGACTGAAATGAACATGTTCCATCCTGTAGCCTCTATTGGCAAGGCCCCCATAGCCTCCTCAGTAGTCACGAAGTAAGTGTGATGCCTTCGCGCCATTCCCCAAACGCCAAGTCTGTGCATTGGCCAGAAAAGCGCATTGTATGAGATAAAGCCGACCAAGAAATGTAAGACCCCTAATCTTTCGTCCATCATCCTACCTGACATCTTTGGGAACCAGTAGTATATGGCTGCATAGAACCCGAAGACAGTTCCCCCTACGAGCACATAGTGGAAGTGGGCTACTACGAAATACGATTCATGAAGATGGAGATCCATGGCTATGGATGGGAAGAACATGCCTGATATCCCACCCAGTGTAAACGTAACTAAGAAGCCCAGCGTCCAGAGCGTGTGAGTTCTGTAAACCAATGACCCGCCATGCATAGTCTTCAGCCAATTGAAAATCTTGATTCCAGTAGGAACCGCCACCAGCATAGTTGTGAGCATGGTGACGAACCTTAGAGTTGGGCTCATCCCACTAGTGAACATATGGTGGCCATAGACAATGAATGAGACAACACCAATACCTGCCATTGCATATACCATAGATCGGTATCCAAAAATCGACCTCCTAGCGCTAGTGGCGATTACTTCCGAAATTACTCCGAAGGCTGGTACGATGACCACATACACCTCTGGATGTCCGAAGTACCAGAACAGGTGACTCCAGAGTAGAGGATCACCTCCAGCTGAAACATCGTAGAAAGCTGTACCAATGACCCTGTCCAAGTATACTTGAATAAGACCAATCCCAAAAGCTGGTATTGACAAGAATAGCATCAAGTTGGCGATTAAAATTGACCATGTGAATAGTGGCATCTGCAACCACCCCATTCCTGGAGCCCTCATGACAGCTATCGTTGTGAGGAAATTTATTCCTGTGAGCGTGGAAGATGCCACGAGCATGATCTGACCAGCGACCCACATGGTTGTACCCATGTGTGCGGTCTCACTGACAACATAGGGAGCGTATCCAGTCCATCCGGTATCTGCTCCAGAACCAGAGAAGACCCCAGTGAAAATCAGCAAAGCTCCGACCGGTTGAAGCCAGAATGACATTGCGTTCAGTCTCGGGAGAGCCAAGTCAGGAGCACCAATCTGAAGAGGGACCATCCAATTCGCAAAACCATTAATCAGTGGCATTGCGGCTAAGAATATCATAGTTGTACCATGAAGGGTGAAGAACTGATTGTACTGATCTTGTGTAAGGAAGTCATTACCAGGGACAGCTAGTTGAATTCTAATCATCATGGCCATGATTCCCCCGACTCCGAGGAAGAATAGTCCAGCTACGAAATACAAGGTACCGACCTTCTTGTGATCAGTAGTAGTGAGCCAATCTGCTATCCAAGGAGCGAAGTAGTCCCATGTGAATGATTCTGGGTTGGTTCGGTAGAAAACATAGGCTAAGGTGAAAGCAAGAAGAATCGCAGAAACTACGATTAGAGTAGAGAGAACGACAAACGGATCGGCTTCTTCCAATACAAGTACGGGAGGGGAGACTTTCGCAGTAAGCCTATTCCACATATCTCCGGAGCTTCCCCCGTTCGCACCATCTGCGTTGCCATTGACTGAGTTGGTATGTAGAACGAACTCAACATTCCTGTCTGAGGAAGGCGATACCCATGTTAGAGTCCAAGAGGTCTGATCGTTACCTGCTTCTGTGTGGCTTACCTCATTAGCACCGTATGACTGTACTGTGGCATCAGCAGGACTCAATTCTCCATCACTGACCCAGAGGTTGAATCCCCCTTGATTAGCATTGGATGGATTAGCGGGACCGCCTACAAAAGAAACTGTAATCTCATAAGTCTCTGAGTAGTTATACTGATCAGGGAGTCCAGCGATCGATGGGACAACATCGGAGCTAGTAGTCGCTCCGTGACAGTTGCATCCAGACTCTTTCACTCCCTGTATTCCAGTTGGATATGAGACTACGGCAGGAGAGATTACCATAGCCATTGCAATGGCGGATAGGACTAGAATGGCTCTTGCAGACTTCGCATTCATTTGCTCGACCCCTATTGATGAACTACCAGCTTTCCTGCCATTACAGAGTGGGCATCACCGCAGTACTCTGTGCATAGGATGATTTGATCGTCCACATTCTCACTGATAGGGAGCCAGAGTGTGGTTTCCGGACTATAGTGAACATCCTCTTTGACTCCTAACCCAAGGAACCACGGGGCATGAGTGACGTCCTCGGACATCATCCTTGCAAGATATGTCTCACCTGTCTTCAATGACAGAAGAGGGACTGTTCCGTAGACCTCTATGTTGTCACTCCCAGTATCACATATTTCCGTAGATAAGTCAAGACAGTCAAACTGCCATACCCACTGTTTTCCGGTTATCTCGATTACATGATAGCATTCTGATGTGACAATTCCCTGATTATCCAGATGGTTGTTTGAAAATTCTCCATCCTCACATTCGTCGCCGTGATATCCATCCTCGCCAATCTCGGACCAAACGGCATCCAAGGGTACCCAAGAAACATATGTCAACCAGACGATAAGGATAAACGGTGCGATAGTCCAAGCTACTTCGAGTCGCATGTCATCATTGTGTTTGGGGAACACCCCTACAGCAATCTCATCTGGATTATCGTAATTATCAGCGTCTTCAGAGCGATACCAGAAGGAGTGATGATAGAGCCAACTGAAGGTAAAAACCGAGACCAATATGGATATCACAATGTAGTAGTCCCATAGTCCTTCGAAAAGAGTGCTCTGAATGGTCAAGACACTACCCGTATCGACGGATACGAATTCCCCTCATAAGGGATACGGATGACTGGCCTGAGATATTGTTTCAATTGAATGGGATAACTACTAAGCAAAACCAGCCATATCGGGCTTTGATGAACTCTAAAGGCGCCGGTTCAGGAAATCATGGTCCCGGACCGCATGATAGAGTTTCTCGATTCAAGAGGGCGGCCAAGGCTTTTCACAATTCCATTCAGAGAAACGCCTCTTATGAGAATGGAGGCAGTAGTTGCCCTGTATTGGTAGAGGGGCTCAATGATGTCAAAACACTCAGGGATCTGGGATTTACTGGTGACATAGAGAAAGTGAATAGAGGTTGGCCTATCTCCAGACTCGTAGCATATTTACATGACACATATGGCATTAGAAATATTATCGATAATAGGGGGTCGGTAATTCTACTGATGGACTGGGACAGGACAGGCGGAAGACTACAGAAATCTCTCAGAGAACGCCTGGAGTCACTAGATGTCAAAATTGATGAAGATCTTAGAGAGGAGCTAATGAAAGCTATGAAACCAGAGGGGAGGACGGTAGAGTCTATCAGGCCACATGTCCCATCCCTTCTGCCGTTGATTTCACAATACTAACTACTCGGGTGCAACTGTAATTGATTCCTTAACGGTGTTGAGAACGAGGTGCGTGAGTGATCTTTCTATTCCATCGATGGACATGACATTCTTGATTAGATTGTCCAGATCTTCCCTATCCTTCGCCCTAGCAATAATCATTGAGTCGTAGTCCCCTGTAACATCGTACACACCAGATACCCTGTGGTCTCTAGAAATCTTCTCCTGAATCTCAATTAGTCTTCCCTTTTCTATTCTCAAACCTATTACCACATTCAAGTTCCAACCTATCTTATCAGGGTCAAGTATGACTGAGTATCCTTTGATTGTTCCACTTTCTTCCATCCTGTTTACTCTATTACTTACAGTTCCCAATGCCACGCCGACCTCCTCGGAAATCTTCCTCAGAGATGCCCTTCCATCTCTCTGTAAAACACTAATTATTTTTCGATCGGTATCGTCCATCATCTAATCACCGGGAGTTCTCATTGAAGGCGATAGGCTAATGAACATATGCAATAGATTTGAATCAAAGTATGCTCGTCCGTTCAAAAATCTAATCGTAATCTTCCCTTTCTAGGCCCCTCTGCCTTAGTTTGATTAAAATCTCTGATTGATTGAGCATCAAAGTAACTTTACCGCCAACCCAGATAGGTATACTATCAGATTTTGAAGCTATTATGTGCCCCCCTCTAATTTGCTCGGGTAAATCGATTTCGTCCTTATCCAGGAACTGAGACTGAAGAATTGAGTCGATGACATCCTCCTCGACCACTGTAATCCCCTTAGTCAGAAACGAAGAAAGTTCTACGCACGCCTTTCCAACCACTCTGTCTAGTTCCCCCTTCCTAATCTTAGCTACATCTCTTCCGAGATGGATTACCTTCAGAGGCCTCCATCTTCCCCCAGGAATGGATGTTCTTCCATTCTTAATCGTCCTCTCTGAAGACCAAATCTCCTTTGCCTCTGGATTTGCCCAGAGGACCTTTTTCCCTCTCACCCAAAGATCTTCTGGTACCTCTCCCCATCTATCTGTAATCCTATCCATCAGATCTTTTCCAATTGGTTGGGGAGAGCTAGGGATGTCTTCTTTTACATCTTCAGGAGATTTGTAAAACTCTGGTTCGGAACTTTCAATCGATTCGCTTTCCAATCTTTCCATTATGGAAATAAAGAATCCTCCTCCTCCTATATCGTCATTCCATATCCTCATGCAGTTCTTCAGGGATCTTGAGATAGTATGATCTTCTGGAGATTTCATTGATGATTCCAAAGTGAATTCTTCTGATGGTTCGGCATCATCACCCATGATTTCCCATGACGAGAAGCCTTCCCTCCCAGGAAGGTCCGAAAGAATCTCCGAAGCTGGAATCAGTTTCAAGTTGTTCTCTGTTCGTAATATCTCAGCTACAACGGCCTCGTTTTCAACTGGATCTAAAGAGCAAGTAGAGTATACTATACGGCCCCCAGGCCTTACTAATCTAACTGCTTTCCTAAGTAGGCTGATCTGTAGGTTATGGAGAGATCTTCCCCCTTGAGGAGTCCACTTCCCCCAAATCTCTGGATTCTTTCTGGTTGTTGCTGATCCTGTACATGGAGCATCCACTAGTATCTTGTGAAACCCGTCCTTGGGAATTATTGGAAGATGCCTTCCATCATGATTGATCACAATTACTGATCTGGAAGCGTGCCTCTGTACATTGGATACCAGAGTATTCGCCCTAGAGTTGGAAATCTCATTGGCGAATACTACTCCACTTTCTCCGAGGCACTCTGCGATTTGAGTTGTTTTGGAACCAGGGGATGCACACATGTCTAAGACTATCTCACCGGGACTTAGCTCCATAGCTAGCACTGGAATCATGGAAACTATCTCTTGGCGAGTTAATCTACCCGTCTCATGTAGGGCTTTCAGAACCTCTCTAATTTCTCCATCGGCAGAGCCTCTTTCAAAGGGCATTTCCCAAGCACTTCCCGGACCACTAAACCATGGAACTCTGAGTGAACCTAAATCAGATAGCCATTTTTCAACCCACTCGCTATCAGCCCTCAGTGGGTTGACCCTAACTGTCTCTGGCAACCTGTTGAAGGACCCCTCCAGCCAAGCCTCTGGGTCGTCCCTCCAGTTACCTACCGCTTTGAGTAGTAAGCTCGATGAGGCTAGCTCTGACCATGTCTTGTGCGAGTCTGCCACGAGCCTGCGACAAGGGTTTGTCGAATCAATGGCTCGTATCTAGTGGCGGTCTTGTTTGGTCTTCTGAAACGTTGGTTGGCATTGTGAACTCCGTAAACTGTTAAACATCAGGTGAGTTGCTCGCGACATGCGGCTTGCCGCAGATGGGATGCTTATGAGGACACTAAGGAGAAGAATTTCTAGCAATGCGGGAGAACGAGTGAGTTTAGATCAAGGTAAATCGGCCAGAAAACTGGTTGAACTGGTCGAGAGAGCTCAGGCAAATGGCTTGGAGCAGGCGCCTCTTTCGCCAGTTGAAGCGTTAGTCACCATTGAGGGTGAAGATTGGGTTTGGCAAATCGTTGATCATGAAGTCCTGGAGATGCTGAGTCACCGACTTGTCTTCCAGAGTGATATTGGTTCGAGAAGGGAGATACTGATGACAGCTGGGCTAGAGACTGCAGTTAGTGCGGCTTCGAAGATAGTGGAGCTAGATGGTGGATGTGTACTTATCGAGACGCTTGAGCCATGATTGGAGCCTTAGCGGGCTTGAAATACTGTAGGCAGGTCCGGCAGTTCGATGGCGAAGGAGAAGAAGGGCAGTGGAATCCAGCAAGCCGCTGGTCTAATCCGTTACTTCGATGAGGAGTCTGAGGACGCAATACAGATTTCCAAGACCATGATTTATGTTGCTTGTTTCGTTTTCTCAATTACAATATACCTAGCTAACCACAATGTACTTTCATGGCTCGGTAATACCATTGGACTCTAGGAACTATTCTTCTGAGAGATCAACAAAGGGTATCTCATCTTCTGTGGCGTTATTCTGCTTCAAAACTATTGAAGCGTAGTTAGATGACAGGACCTCTGTGCTTGGATCTGCTTCTATAAGGGCGCTATTAGCCCTCCCTAACGCCCTTTCTACGGCGGGAGCGTTTCTATCCTCTAGTGCCGCTACTGCTTCCTCTAGTGCGAGGGAGGCGTTTCTCAGTGCTTCTTCATCTCCGCCTGATGATTTTAATTGGGCCTTTCTCTGTTCGAGCTCGTCTATCTGCGACCTCATATCCTCAGAGGCCCACCGAACTAGTTCCATCCAATTTCTCTGATGTTCTTCCGACTCTGCCCCTGTAATCCTCTCAAACCTCTTGAGCCAGAATGGCTCCCATGGGTTTCTCCCCAATGATGCGACGACATCATGTATGCAACGGGCCCTAATTGGAAGTGGGCCGTGAATCTCAATCCTATTGTAGAAGCATCTTGCAAATAATCCAAATCCCCAATATGATTCACTAGTTATCTTTACAGTAACTTCTCCCGAGGTAGACTTCAATTCCCATCTTTGTTCATCATATCCGGGTTGTGAATCAAATTCTGGTGGGTCATGGGGGCCTATGTACCTCAGGACAGCTTTAGCTACATCGCCCAAGAACATGTATCGGCCATCTCCTTGCCATGACTCGGGCCTTAGGTAACCTTCTCGATCAATTTTCATCCTTGGATCTCCGTCCATTACTTGAGCAAATAAAATAGATTTCATCGAGCCTGATAACCCCCTTAGGTCCGAGTCCACGGTTCCTGATGAGGGGGTTCTGATTCAAGGTTACTGGCTTCGTAATTTCTAAGTCCCTCCTGATGTCAGCCGAATCATGCCTCGCAGGAAATATGGTCGTCTGCAGAAGGTTGTCGATAATCCGCCTCGGGATAACTGCAGCAGATGTAGATCTGGGAAGCATTGTCCAATACCTGGCCATCAAGGTAATGATTCTGGGGCCGATAGGCTGTGGAAAGGACCTGAATCAGTAGACAAGAGGATGAATAAGAAGAATCCTGCGAAGAAATAGTCACTCGATACTAGTGGCTATTCCCGATACTGGTTGGCGGTCAAGCTCCAGAGGTTCTCTTTCTACTACTGCCCTAGTCCTAACTGGGGTTCTCTGAGCTCTGTGATAAATCTCCCTGAGCGTCTGGTCACCTATTTCCAGATAGACTCTGGTTGTCGCTATACTTGAATGTCCCAGTAGTCTCTGTATTGTTACGAGATCGGCCCCCCTCTCGAGTAGTCCGGTGGCGAAGGTATGCCTCAGTGTATGTGGACTTAGTCTAGAGCGGGGGATGTCAGAAGCGTCTGCCAAACGATCGATTAGCTTCTGGACTGAGCGTGGATTCATTCTCCTCCCCCTACTAGATAGGAGTAGTGCCCTTTCTTCATCACCGGCTCCTGTGAGTCGTACTCTAGATTTCCTTATGGGAAGCCATGACTCTACGGCCCTCACTGTAGCCTCAGTGAACAGAACCGTTCGATCTTTCTCTCCTTTGCCGCCAATTACCAATGCCGAAAGATCCTCAAGATCCACATCCTCTATATCGAGGCCACAAAGTTCTGATACCCTCAGGCCAGTGTCCAGAAGAATAGTGACAATCGGCGAGGATAGTGGATCCTCCGAATTTCCAGATGCGTCCCTCAATCTAGAAAGCTCTGATCTTCCAAGGGTTCTTGGAAGTGATTTCCTCTTCGATGGCCTCTGTATCCAGTCAGGGACACCGTGTCCAAGCCACTTCAAGAGATGAGAGACAGCGGCTATTCTAGCATTAAGGGATGATGGGCTGAGGCTTCCCAGGGTATTCATCCATGCATCCATTCTACCCATCTCTGGATTGGCCCTACTATGGAAATCATCAACTGAAATCTGAGATAGGTCACCCCATAGAAGGTCACTCTCTCCGGGAAGTTTGGTTGAACTGAATGTTTTGGCAGATAGGGTATATGCTCGAATCGTGTGCTTACTCTTCTTCTCAATTCTCAATTGCTGGACCCAGCAGTCGTACCAAGGGAGCGATGAGAGCCTCTGAAGCCTCATCGGCAGTATGGCTGTTCTACGTGCGTCGACGATGAGGGCGTGTTCCTTTTCATCCCCCTCTCGGTAAGTCATGTT
>DALI01000027.1:10619-22333 GCA_002496725.1 Euryarchaeota archaeon UBA181
CGTGCATCCCTGTCCCTTTGGACGGTGTCAAGCTAGCTATCGAGGTATTGAATGCTTCTCTGGGTCTCGATCAAAAAGGTATGATTGTTGGACAATAGAAGAATAGCCGTTAAGCCTTCTCTGGGGTTTCTTCGTTACTGATTCCATTGATGGTAGAATGAGGATTTTCATTCAACAGCATCTTGGACTCATGCAGTCTCGTCAGATTGTCAATAATCCTGCTTGCAACATTGACGCCTGAAGCGGCCTCTATACCCTCGAGCCCGGGACTAGAATTTACCTCTAGAACGAGAGGGCCTCTATCTGACTCTAGCATATCCACTCCTGCTATCTCGAGTCCCAGAACATTGGCCGCCTTACATGCTATCTCTGCATATTTTTCTGATATATCCAAACGCTCGACCTCCCCTCCCAAATGGAAATTAGATCTAAATTCACTACCCTTGGCCTTCCTCCTCATTGATGCTACTACCTTCCCACCGACTACGAAAGCACGAATGTCCTGTCCGTGCGACTCTCTGATATATTCCTGGACGAGAGGTCTTAGACCCCTCTCTAGCATCTGATAGACCAGCTGTTTAGCCTGTTGTTCCGTATGAGCTAGGAATACACCAGAACCGTGAGTACCCTCATGGGTCTTGATGACACAAGGTGCACCTCCTACTCTTGCGATAGCTCTCCTGGTACCTTGCCATGTAGCAACAGAAGCGGTAATCGGCATCGGGATCCCTACCTCGTTCATGATTTGGGATGCACGGAGTTTGTCTCTACTACTCTCAATTCCACTGCCTTCATTCAAAACTATTACACCCACTCTCTGAAATGCCCTGACGACTGGTACCCCTATCTTAGTTATCGAGTGGCCAATCCTAGGTATTACTGCATCACATTCCACAGGCCAGCCCTTGCGAGATATCTTGACCCCTCTATCGCCAACTTCAACATCAAGTTTCACTGGATCCATAATCTCTACATCCCAACCGGCTGCCTCTGCTTCCTCCAAAATCCTCCTCGTACTGTACAGGCTTGGTGCCCTAGACAGTATGATTAGGCGGGGTTCCATGATTCTCGCGCCCCGAGGTGACTTCTTGAGTATATTGTCTTGCGGTATGTCTCGTAACGGGCCATAGCGATGTAATTAGTGTTCATAATGGCGAAGGAATTGAAAGGCCCGGCAGTCGGCTGGAGTACGATAAGGATGTCAGGGAGCGAAAAACCGACTTGGAGTGAGCTCTCCTCGATGAAGGTCGATGAGCTCCGAGAGAGGTGTAGTGAACTAGGGCTCACAGTATCTGGAAAGAAGGCTGACCTAATCCAAAGAATACTGGATCAATCTGAATCTTTGGAGGGAGAAATAGTCGATTCTGAGGTGGTATCAGATACTCTGACACCCAAGTCTAACGACAATATTGGAGATGCAGTTGACCGTCTACTCGCAAGATTCGAGGGTAATGGAGAATCTGGGGGCCAGGATGAGGGCGAATCATCCGAAAATGAAGGGGAAGAGATTGTACTGAGTCCTCAGGAAGATGTTCCTGACATTCCAGAGGATGGACTTCCAGAGGGTTGGACTGTGGAACAATGGGCTCACTATGGAAGAGAATGGATAGAAAGGAAGGAGCAAGGAATTGTCCCCTCGCCCAAAGAGTCAGACATAATGGTCGCAGACATCGTCGAGGATGATTCGGCGGCCGAAAATGATGATGAGGACACTTGGGGGATTCCCGGAGACTCGCCAGTTGACCCAAAGGATAGTAGCGACCAAGACAGTTCTTCGATGGTCATCATCCTGCCCTCGTTCGATTCTCTATTCGAAAACTGGAAGCCAATATCTGCCGTCATTGTCGCCATAATGATCGCTGGAGCTGGAGCTTTCTACCTACTTGGGGCTGATTCTTCTTTCCAAGCTAGGCAGCTGCGCTATGGGGATCAGATGACCTTCTCAATTGATGATGGTGCGATTAGCATCACAGGCGATGAGATGGTTTCTCTGATTCGAGATGCTGCTTCTCCAAGCGCTTTGGATGAAATTTGTGATGAGATATCTGTAGAGATCGTATCAGGATCCGGATCTTCAGTGATGAGGAGGGGTTCTCTTGAGGACATACAGCACTCTTCTGATCTTTCCTTTGTTGGCGCTGTTTCATCCCCTGACGCTTATGGGAGGGATCACCTAGCTGCAGAGCAGACTCTTGACTATGACCTAGACATGGACCTAACATTCAGGAGATTCACCAGTGGGGGGGATTGTGGCGGGAGAGTCAGCCTCCCTGACAATACGGCAGAGATAACCTCTAAGAAATGGGTTGAGATAACATCCAAAGAGGGAATTAGGACTGATTTACAGATTGAGTTCACTGATAACAATCAAGAGTCTTCTACGGCCAAATCTATAATTTACGACTTGGAAGAGCTTTCAGGCATTAGTGGGATATCTCCATTGTTACTTCCTCTGACTCCAATTGAGTTACATGAGGTCTTTGGAGATAGGGTCCTGAGAGAGGGGAGCAGTTGGACGGATGACGACGGATGGAACTCCGAATGGAGATGGACAGTTGGACCAGAGAAGAAAACCGAAGACTTCGGTCATGTTCATGAGATTGAAATGTGGAACCAGGATATCCAAGACTGCCTAGGGCACGCTAGACTAAATCTTCTAGTTAAGAGTGGGAATCCTTGGCCAGTCCAGCAGACTGTGGATCTTCGATTAGACAAGAGCTTGGAAACTGGGGACTGCGGTTTGATTGCAGGAACGGCTGCGATGTCGCTCCCTGAGGGAAGGATAGAGATTACTATGACGATGTCAGAGCTGACTAGCTCCTCGGGGAACAAGGACGTAGAGTGGTACTCGATCTACGATAGTCGTCCCGGACCCGGCCAGGACAAGCCAAGTAGCTCTTCCCAGAGACAGTGGGTTTCGGCTCTGCCCGATGAGTCCGAGATAAGAGATTTCAATCTTGAGGATGCTGTGCAGTGCACACTTGAGAATCATCCAAGTAGCGGGGTGTCCAACGCCCTGGAAACTACTGGATATATTTGGCAGGCGTACTGGTCACAGCCAACTGAAGTCCCTGAGTGGAATATGTCATGGGTGATGGAGAATGATGCTTCAGGATGGACGCTAGTAAAGCAATCTGGTGACTCCTGTGATCTAATTGAGGATGGGCAATATGATTCTGGAACAGCAGAGTGGGACAGGGAATCTGTACCGGATACCCATACTCTTTCTCTTCTCGAAGGGAGGTTTCTCGATGATCTGCGGTATACTGACCTGAACGCCATGATTGAGGGAGCTGATGGGTCTTGGTACGATGATGTCGAGTTGGGATATTTGGTAACTTCCCCTCAGGACGATTTTCTATCCTCGCTCCCCCTAGATATTGGCAAGGATAGGGTCGCCATACTTGGCAAGAGGTCTTGGAGCGATGGTAGTGGGAGTGATCACTCTCTCCGATTTGGAATGGATGCTGAATCTTCCAGAATGGCAGGCTGGATTCTGACCTCGAGCTCCTCTAGCTAGGCTTGAAATCGATTCTTTGGCTTTTTTTTAATCGGCACCTTGAATGTCCTCCTGAGCGCCGAAGGCGCTCATGAACGATAGTAGAGAGTCCCTCCCTGAGGCGACCGAAGCACCTCTCATAGTAGATGCCGAGTTCACTGAGACCGAGGAAATAGCGGGTTCTCCGATCTTAGATTCGGCAGAGAGAGTAGTCACGGAGAAACCTTCCAATCCCATGGACCTTCCGCCATCACTTCCCACGCCCGAAGGCAGAGGAAGGGTCGTCACGGTGATCAACCAGAAAGGAGGAGTGGGCAAGACAACTACAGTGATCAACGTAGCATCTCAGTTGGGACTTAGGGGATACAGAGTGCTGGTCGTTGACGCTGATTCACAAGGAAACTGCGCCACTGGCCTGGGAGTAGATAAAAGCAGAGTCAGAACTACCACAAGGGACCTGATTCTAAATCCAGAATCTGCAGTGAATGCGAGACACGCGACAGCTGTAGACAATGTACACATGATCGTGGGGGATAAGACCCTAATCGGCCTCGAGCAGGAGATGCTTCGACAGCTGGGCAGGGAAAGAAGGTTGAATGACGCCCTCGCTCCTCTGCTTCCGCATTATGACCTGATTCTGATTGATACTCCTCCATCATTGGGCATAGTCTCAGTTAATGCCCTAGTGGCTAGCGATGGCCTGGTAGTCCCCGTGCAGACAGAATACTTCGCTCTTGAGGGATTAGCGCTTCTATCCGGAACAATAAGGGAAGTCAGAGCACTACTAAACCCCTCCTTGGGAGTCGATGGGGTCCTGATGACGATGCATGCCCCCACCACCCTCAACCAGCAAGTAGCTACAGAACTCAGAGAGGCCTTTCCCAGACTTGTGGTTGAGCCTGCCATAAGGAGAAACATCAGACTGGCGGAGGCACCCAGTCATGGAATCCCGATTCACCTGCATGAGCCAAACAGTGCAGGGGGACAGGACTACAGGGACGTTGTCTCTGTTCTCGAGAGACGGTGGGGCCTGGAGAGATGACCGAGGGGGGGAATGAGGGGGCTTCTTCCTACATAGCACCAGCTGACTCACCCAGAGTTGCCGTTCTCTGGATGATATTTGGAAGTGTGTGCTTCGGCACCATGAACGCTCTCGTTAAGTGGACGAGCTTCCATGCCGATGTATGGATGATAATTATGGTGAGATCTGCTGTAATCGCATTCGCAGTAGCCATATTCGCTGGAAGCCAGGGGCTCTCTCTGAGGGTCAACGATAAGAGGAAAATGCTGCTGAGATGCGTTGTCGGACTAACAGCTATGATCCTATACTTTACGGCATTGGGAAGAATACCCATTGGCCAGGCTGTGACTCTCCAGTACACTGCACCTCTTTTCGTCGCACTTCTTTCAGGGAGGGTGATTAGAGAAAGGGTAGAGCCTGTTGTGGCTCTACTGGTGGGGACTGCATTCGTTGGAATCGCCCTAATCGTATCCCCTGATCTTTCCAGTATCGACTCAGATGCGATGCTGGCCCTTGGTTCCGGGTTCTTCGCGGCTATGGCATACATGTATGTCAGGGAGCTGCGGAATACAGACTCGGCATCTTCAGTGGTTTTCTGGTTCGCTGCCTTCTCAGTAGCTGGAAGTATTTTCCAGGCTCTTCCCGATATCGTAGGCTTGGAGTGGGAAACACTGGCCGCATTGATTGGAATAGGGATAGGGGCGGGCGGGGGCCAGGTTGGTATCACGATGGCTTACCACAGAGCGAACGCCGCATGGGTCAGTGCTTTCTCTTACCTGACTGTAATTGTGGCCACATTCTACGGGTTGACACTGTTCAACGAGACACTGGACGTATCTGACTGGATTGGGGGGATACTAATCGTAGGATCGGGGATAGCACTGGTTTTCATGGCGCCATCTAGCGATTCTTAGTGCTAGTTCTGGAAATCGAAACTGGAATCGAGAAGACTAGCTATCTCCTCACTATTCTCAATTATCTCGAACAGTGTGTTATCCGCCGTATAAATCAACAGTGAGCTAGAGTCTCCTCCAGCATCCCTTATCGATTGATACGCGCAAATGGAGTCCATTCTGATACGTGTCATTCCTATCTCTGTCATTGCGTTAATCCACTTAGTCATGGGGCGGGCGCTTCAAGAAGCCCTCTTAATCGTTTAGGGAGATGGTTCATTCGAAGAACTCTGAAATCTCTTCGAGATTCTTGCGTGATATGTCTGGAACCATGGCCCCCTCTGCAGGAAAGCCGACTGGCATAACTAGAACGGGATGCTCGTGATCAGGACGATTTAGGATCTCCCTGAGGAACCCCATTGGAGAGGGGGTGTGGGTGAGTGTGGTCAGTCCCATATTGTGAATCGCTGTGATAAAGAGTCCTGCAGCGATACCGCATGACTCCTGTGAGTAATATGTCGGACCCCACTCGCCACCATCCCTCATCCTCTTGGTCTGTCTGAAGAGGACTACCACCCACGGAGCCTCTGTCAGGTGCTCCTTGACATGGTCGGTTCCCAGAGGCCTCAGTACCTCTGCCCAAGATTCAGGCATTCTGTCTGAGTATGTCCTCATCTCCTCCCTCTCAGCTGCTTCCCTGATGCTTGATTTGATATCTGGGTTTGAGACTGCGACGAAAGTCCATGGTTGCAGGTGAGCTCCCGAAGGGGCTGTTCCAGCTGTCTGAATTGCCCTCTCAATGAGCTTTCTCGGAACTCCTCGATTAGAGAAATGCCTAGTAGTGCGTCTCTTTTTCATCTTCTCAAAGAACTCGTCAGCTCTTCTGGCCATCGCATCTTGGTCGAGCTCGAAGAACTCTAGAGTGATGAAGCTCGGCTCATCCTCGGCTTTGGGCACATGGGTCCTCAGTCGCGTCTAGCCATCAAGGCTGCCATGGCAAGAGAGAGAGTGGCTAGAGGAGCTGTGGGCCCAGGCAGTCCATCTTCATCTGACTGGCAATCGTCTCCATTGTCATTCCACGTTGAGCCCCCCCAAGTCCCATTGTCGTACCAGCAAGACGACCAAACCTTCCACCCCCATCCAGTCTCTGGGATGATGACCTCTGATTGGTCCTCATAATGCAATACGAACCTCCAGTTGATGTATGAGGCCGAGTCGTCTGGAATGATTTCTCCGTACCAATTACCTGATTCATCCCTTTCCAGAGATTGGGTAGAGGGAGGGTAGCAAACACCGGAATTGATGCAAATCTGAGTCACCCATTCGACTATCGTACCATTCTGGTCGGCTTCTTCAGAGAGATTCAGCCAAATAGGGTATGCAACATTGGCTTGGGGTTCTTGAGGAGAGATATGGAGGATACTTATGTCGGTTCCTTCCAAGGAGGAAGCCTCGTTGACACCTCCCTCAGCGACCGCCGTGAGAGTTGGCATCAGAAGGAGCAGAACCAGGATCATGGATGTGTTCCGCATGAGATTGCGTGAGAGCCCCCCCTCATCAAGGATTAGGGTTCAAGCCTCGATATTCCAGAGTTCGTCTCCAATCCAGTGAATCGTCGATATGGCTTTTCCCTTGGTCATATGCATCATCTCTTCACCGTCCACAATAGCAACTCCTGAGGCTAAAGGGGTCCCAGACTCCTGATCCCTTATCCAAACGAATCCTCCCGGATCGATAGAGGGGTCAGCTATGTGGATCCCAGCTCCCATGCAGTCGGCCCCATTCATCAGGAACGGGATAGCTCCCTTGTCAACCGCCGCCCAGCTCCTTTCTGGGCCCCAGAGCATTATTCCCCTCAAAGTAGGAACCCACTTATTGGACCCGGTCACATCCATCTTCATAGCGACGATTTCACGATTCAGGATCAGTATATCCCTGCCATCGAAGTGTGCTAGCTCGATGAATCCTGATGACATATCCACCTCTAGCCCCATTGTTTCTCCTAGATCTCTCTCGACATCCCTCATCTGCTTGTGCCTTACGGGTTTCCTCTTCCTAACCCTCGCCTCGGCCATGTCCCAGCCTGAGGACGGTCCTCCAAGAACGTAGTGATGCCCCATCCAAGGGAATTTCATCCCTCCAATCTATTGAAATAAGGTGGGTCGGTCGGCGGGACGCATGGCGAAGTGGCACGGTATCTCCCGACGCAAGCCGTCAGGCGGACGCTTGAAGCGCCCCAACCGTTACAGAGGCAAGCGCAGGACTGAGGTTTCCAGTGAGGCCCAGTACGCTTACATCGGTGAAAAGGACGAGCGAAAGGTGTACAGAAAGAACGCTGGTTCCCAGACTTCTAGGTTGCTTTCAGCTAATACCGTGAATGTCAGCATGCCCAAAGAGGGAAAGACATCCAAGGCCACTATCAACAGTGTTATCGAGAATGACGCTGATCCTAACTTCATCAGGAGAAACATCGTTACCAAGGGATCGATAGTCGATACCAGCATGGGAAGGGTGAAGATCACCAGTCGTCCGGGGATGCACGGAGTCATATCCGGAATCCTCCTAGAGGACTGAGTGCACGAAGCCCTCAAGTCACACGGCCCATGAGAGAGGTACGATAGCATGGCAGGAGACCCAAGCAAGCTGACTGTCTGGACAGGCTACTTCGACTCCAGATTATCCAGGACAGCTGGACGCAGGGTGAGCAAGGAGGCTAGTATTCCGCAACCAACCCTTGACGCTGTTGCGTGGGCCGCCAACAAAGTGGGAGTCAGGAAGATGAAGAAGCAACCTGAGGCGAGTCACCCCTCTAGGCCATTCGCTCAGGAAGGGAGGCTAGTCATGGACTCAACTGATGCTATGAATGCTACTGGGATGAATAGCAAGGAGGGCGTAATGCGAGAGATCGGCGTGATGATGCGCGCAGAGATGAAGAAATCTAGGGAAGAGGGCAGGAAGGAATCAGTCTCCCCGTCCCGAGGTAACAAGCAACAGAGGGCCCAGAGGAAATCATTCAGGCAGAAGCCCAGTGGGCAGAGGAAGAAGAAGTTCGGTCGGAAGTGATATTCTGTTTTCCATAGAAGCGGGAGTCCCCGATGTGGAGACCTACCTTCGTCTACGAGAGGGCGCTGGTATGAGGTCGAGAACATCCCAAGGGGCTTCCAAGGGCCTTGGGTCCGAACTTTTCTCAGTCATTCTTCGGATAGAGGAGTCTGGCGAGGCGATAGGGATGGGGAGAGTGGTCGGAGACGGTGGGACCGTCTTCCACATCTGTGACATGGCTGTTGAGAAGCGCTGGCAGGGGAGAGGAGGGGGTTCTATCATAATGGATTCCCTGATGGAGTACATCACCCGAGAGGCAACCCCTCAATCGTACATCAATCTCATGGCCGATGTCGATGGATTCTACGAGAAATGGGGATTCAGGCCAACTGAACCCTCTTCCAGAGGTATGTTCCTGAGACTCTCAGGAGAATAATGCCTGTTTTTCGGATGCAGGTAAGTATCATGACTGCCTCCGTTGCACATGGAAACGGGAATGGCCGGTAAAGTAGTGCTGGTCACTGGCGGTGCTGGTGGCATAGGTCGGGCTATTTGCAGGGCATTCTCCTCAGAGGGAGCTAGGGTAGTCATCCACTATCATCAGTCTTCTGAGTCTGCGCAATCGCTTGCCAACGAGCTAGGCGCGGTGGCCATGTATGCCGATCTCAGGGATCCAATCTCGGCCAATGAGCTAATTAGCAATGTGACCTCAAAGCTCGGATCCCTGGATATCTGCGTGGCTAACGCGGGTAGCTACCCACCTGTCTCAAAACCACTCTGGGAAATTAGCGCAGAGAGATGGTCTGAGACCCTCGCATCGAACTTGGACGTAACTGTCAACACCGCTCGATCTTTCCTATCTCATGCCTCAGGGTCAGGGAGTGGATCCCTGGTCATGATCGGCTCGACCGCTGGCATATACGGCGAATCTGGTCACTCGGATTACGCGGCTGCCAAGGGGGCAATAACATCTGGACTGCTGATGTCGCTGAAGAACGACGTCTCGAGGATAGGGGGCGTAAGAGTGAATGCCGTGGCCCCGGGATGGACCGTGACACCAAAGAAGGTTGAGCAGGGTGTTGATGACGAGATGGTCGAGAGGGCTACAGCCACGATGTCTCTGAAGAAGCTCGCAACTCCAGAAGACGTCGCTAGAATCGTTGTTGTGCTCTCTTCGGATGAGTTATCCGGACATGTCACAGGACAGGTCATCGAGGTAGCTGGTGGGATGGAAGGGCGTCTGATTCCCTAGTCTACTAGCCATCCGGACAAGTGCGGCATCACATCTGTTGACTTGGTGATAACTCCCATATGGCCACCGGGGACATGCTTCACTCTGACATCTGAAAGCACTCTTGATAGTAATGTACAGGCCTCGAACTGGTGAGGGGGTGTTTCTTCACTGAGGGTGATGAGTATGGGATGGGGGATCGTCTCGTAGAATGATGGAGGCGTCTTGTCATAGCACAGCATCCTGACCTCACTGAGTATCTTGGGCTGTAGCACCCTCCACATATCCCTCCTAGCGTCCAGCATGGAGTCCCATGCCCCTGGAACGTTCCAGTAGTCAACGAAGTCCCTCAGGAAGTCCTCAGGCTCCAGGCCCTCAGTGAAGAATGTCTCGACTACTTCCCCAAACTCGTTCTTGAGGTCCTCCCTGTCCGTAGATTGCAGGCACCCCCAGACAGTGGGCTCATGGAATGACATCCTCCTGATCTTATCTGGGTGATTTCTAGCCAGCATGAGCCCTATGAACCCCCCATATGAGTGCCCCAGGATATCCACCGAGCCTTCCTCGGCGAGTAGAAGTCTCTCTGCGGCGAGGTAGTCCAACCACGAGTCGATTTCGCCCTCACCCTTCCACTGGTCCGACTTCGGGTAGCAGAGGTAGTGAGGGCAGACAATCCTCCTTCCTTTGACCAATGGGAGCATGTCCCTCCACTGCCTTGAGTCTAGTCCAGTGCTGCATAGCATCAGTATTGTGGGCCCTTCCCCCTCTATCTCCAAGTAATGGAAGTCATGTCCATCCACCTCTATCTCCGGCATTATTCCCCTACCTCTGATAATTCTGACAGTACAAGAGAGGCCGTCCAATGCATTGGGGGCGTTGATCCGGATGTTCCCATAGCACGCTGAAAGGACTTTCACAAATTAATATGACTTATTCATCGTGAACCTGACTCTAACCTATACACGCTCGTGAGCTGAAGACGGTGGAACTCTGGGAATAGTGGCATGAAAGACGTAAATTAGGCATCATCCCTAAATGGGCTTAGCACAACGATTTGTTATGGTTGTCGGAGATTTATTGGGTGAAATCTGCTTCGACATGATTCTTCTAGCGCTTCTGCACATAGTGTTCGAGTTGGCCGTTCAGGTACTAATGAACGTGTTCGGACTCTCCCGAAACGAGGCTGAGGGGTCGGCATTAGCATTCCTCTTCTTTGTGGTATTTCTGATGGCCGCCCTCACAGCCTACCGGAGGAAAAAGCTTGGAAAAGCGGTGGTACTGGACACCGATGGGGATGGTCGGATATCGGAGGAGGAGGAGGCCGCGGCCTTTGGAATCGATCTGACTATTCCCGAGGATCAGGAGAAAGAAGGGTGAGAGTCACCTGGGACTCTCTCGATCTTCAAGGACGACCTTGCAATCCCTGCACCTGTAGCGACCGTTCGCCCTTCTTGACCTAGGATGACTATTCCCACAGGATGGGCACACCCATAGCCACTTGGATGACCTCTCACGGAGATACCTGCCGAAGTCCTCGCCCATCGACCTGGCCTCGATATCGGGCCACAGGGACTCGAGCTCCCTGAACTCCCTGCCGTGGTCGGAGAGACCGAGGGCGTGGAGGTACTCGTGGTACAGCAGGAAGTCGGCATACCTCGACCACTCGTCCGTCAGGGCGTAGGGGTGGACGTCTATACAGCGAACGTCCGCGGGCGTCACCCCCTCGGACTTGCGAACTCCCCTCCTGTATCTGCAAACCGCATGGAGACGCGTCGCACTCCTCCTCAGCAGACCGAGGGGTATCCCGTCCAGCTCGTCCACGGGTAGGTGCGAGATTCCACTTATCCCACTCATGGTGGATATGACCAGAAGACCTCTCTCACTGAGTTCGGGCTCCATGCCCCCTGCTGAAAGAGACGCTCTTCAACATTGGTGGTCGCAACTCCGAATCAGAAGGGTAGTTGCTTGTCGAGGCGATTCACCATCTCGAGATATCGATCGGTATGCTCCGTTCCTGGCATGTTGATC
>DALI01000028.1 GCA_002496725.1 Euryarchaeota archaeon UBA181
TCTTCTTCCATTTCGGTACCTCCTTTCTCATCCGGTTTTTACCGGTTGAATCTGATGGGGCTCGCACCCTTCCCGATGTCCTTCAAGCGCCGACACCTACACGCTTCTGGCAATCACTTGCCCCAATCTTGGGCGACGAATGCCCCACCGACCATTCCGCTGATCGGCTGGCAAGTAGCCACCCCTACTGCGAGACCAATCGTCCCGCCTACTATGGCCTTTAGAAGACCCATTGTTATCACACTCCTTGTGTTTTTTGCCTCTGTTCCCGAGGTCACAGGATCTGGATTCCTATTCATCCAGAAAGTCAGTCTTCATACGAGTTGGAGGACGATCACTCGTCACATCCACCATCGTATCCGTCTATGCCGTTCCAGTCATTCGGAGCCAAAGCTCCCAACGTCGCTATAGTAATTAGCGCTCTAAACAAACCCATTAGTTTCTCACCTCCTTTTTCATTGATGATTCTCTATACAATATAATAGAATATTCTGATGATTCGAAATATAAAATTCCAATAACCAGAATAGATGCCACTATAGGAATTGTCAGAAGGAATAAAACAGGGCTAAGATACCATATACCAGCAATAATCAGAGTCCCCAGAAACCTTCCAATATTTCGACTATATTCTCTCAATCCCCTACCTGCTAAACCATTGCTTTCAATTTGGGCATCTACATGATCCTTTAGTACCGGGAAGATCATTGAACTCCCAACAGATAATACAATCATCCCATAGATCCACCCACTCTTATTACTCAGTAAAATACACGCTACTAGAGACAGGCTAAGTCCGCTTACAACCAACTGAAAGCTCCTGTTACCTTTCCTATTAGGAAAAGCTCCCAGTCCCCAGCTTATTGTCGCACCAATACTGGTGGTCGTGGCAAGAAGAAGCCCCAAGCCAACCGAAGAGGAAACGCCTCCCCATGCCACTAAACCCGTTAGTATAACCAACAGACGGGCCAGATTAGTCATCCAATTGAAGGCGCCCTCCGCCATTGCTATCAAAGAAGGCAGAGAGTAAATTGCCCCTATATCGGTACGGACAGACGAGTATTCTGATGCTGCATCACAGTCTCCGCCCCCATTTAGATTCCGTGAAAACCAATAAGATCCCAAGATAGCGATAAGGGATACTACCAGGACATGGATATGGCCAAGCATGTCAATTACTAATCCAGACAGTGCAACGATCAATGCGCCAGCTAGCTTATCTCGAAGGTTCCATTTTGAGAAACTTAAGCCGCAGATGGATTGGACTCTGTAGTATGTCGGCCAGAAGGTACCAACAAATAATCCGGACATGAATCCTCCAAAAGCTACTAGCCAAATGCTATCATAAAAACCACCAAGGAGCATAATTGTGAATGATATGCCCCTGCAAACTAGCGACCACCTGATGAGAGATGGATGCAAGACGACCCTACCATGGTATACAATCCCCGAGGAAATCATCGCCGCTACTATCATCGATAATGCGAGATATACAATCCCCGGGCCACCTTCGACACTGTATGCCAATGCATACCCGCCTATGCTCCACCCGAAATTCTCCGCTATCTGGCTGAAACGCCTTGTTCGATATATCGAATGCTCCTGACTACAAATACCATCTGACTCTACTTTACTCATGTATCTCTATACAATATAATAGAAAATTTATATCCCAAAACCCCACCGTATTGAATATGAATTATGTCACAAATGCACAAACAGATATAATTTCAGATCTAAATAAGAATGCTATAAACAGCTATTTTACCGACACTTATGTTGAGGGCCAGAGGTACGTAATTCCAGAGTTGGGAGTCGATATGACTCAGGAGCCCGAGCCATGGCTGAAGTGGATGAAAGACACCGCTTCTTCACTCGAGATCCCAATCGATCATAGAGTTGAGGAGATACCGGGTGACCTACGTATAACCATCCGGGATGATCATGATTACCTTTGGAAGGTCTTCTTGCAAAGGAGTGTGGAGGACATGATGAATGGAAAGAGGTCGATCAGGATATTAGACAAGGTACAGAGAGAGAGCGAACAGAAAGAAACCGATGATCTAATGTCGGAACTCAGGGAAGAGCTTGTGAAGATATTACAGAATACCATCGATAAAATAGGCGATGGAATGGATGAAAGGATAGTTAAGGCCAACAACAAAAACAAAGGAGGGCCCGTACTTAACTTATCAATCTCAGACCTCAGATTCTTATTTGAAAAGGACCCAGCCAAAAATGACAAACGCTCATGGAGCTTCTTGGAATCTGTCGCAAATAAGTGCATCTTATTGCTCTTCCAGGAGTGCAAAGTTAGATTTTATAATCGAGAAGATCCCTCTGCAGAACTACTTGCTCGCCCCAGAATAACTCTACTTGAGAGGGACTTTTACGTCAGTTTGTCAGAGTACCTATACAATGAACATGAGAAGTCCATCATGAGATTTTCTGGGCTGTGGTATGCATATCTAGAAGACAATGGCATACACGAGGGAGAAGTCATAGATCTAAGCAGAGTAGATTTTCTAGATGGACATGCGAATATTGGAGTGATGCTAGATGAAGGTGAGGAAATTAGCTTCAGAACCCTCAAGAGAGCAACCAGAGTCTTTTCGATATTTGTCTTATCCTGCCTCTCCTCAAAATCATTGATAATCAGAAAGACTGGGAACTACGATGACATGCAACTCCACATTGATGACGATGAGGAAGTTGATAGGAAATCAAAGTTCATGTACCCCAACATGATACAGTTTTCAGACACATTGTTAGAATGGATAGGGAAATCGGAATCCGAGGATTTTGACCATAATGACCCTCATCCTATATTCAGAACCCTCGAAAAAGATAGAAGGAGGTACATGAACTGTCTACCGGAAAATCACCTCAAAAAAACTCACAGAGACTCGTCCTACGGAAATTACCAACACGATGGAGGATACCTCGTTTCAATGCCATATTCGCAACTTAGAAGATCTGTATCTGGTGACAGATTCATGGGTTGGAGAAGAGTTTCAAGATGTGAAACTAGTGAAAAATCTCTGAAGGCTTTGAATATTTTACAAGCAACTCAATGGGAGATCAATCTCGATTTCATGGATACAGTTTTTAGATTTCGCGATTCCGAAGGTGTTTCCCTCAATGACGACACAATCAAAAAGAAGTCTATGCTTATACACAGTATCGAACCCAGAGATGAATTCCTAAGGATATTCTACAACGAACGGCTAATCGATAACGACAGAGCTAAAGAAGCCCTCTTAAGGCTGAATTATGTAAGAAAGATAATCGATATTCTAGGAAACGTCTTCTGGCATGCATGGTCTCTGGACTGGAGAGGCAGACTTTCTCCAAAGGCACCAATGCTCAGCCCACAGCAATCCGATATCGACAGAGCCATGATAAGATTCAAACATTGGAAAATAATAGGGAAAGATGGTTGGAGATGGTTCAAAATTTTCCTATTCGGATTCTTTGAACAAAAGGAAGACTCTAGGTTCTCAGTAAATCCGTTAAAATCTTTCTCTTTGGAAGAGAGGGCCGACTGGGTGGACAATCATAAAGACATAATCAGAGGTCTAGTTGGCAATTGGTATGGCGATAATTCTCAGAATGCCAGATTACTGGAACTAGAAGACCCAGTGGGAGCGAAGTCGGTAACATGGCAGCGAATAGCGGCAGTGGTAGAGTATGATAGACTTCTTACCAAATTTGAGGAGACTGGCGATTGGTCAAAAGTTACGTCCGGACATCCGGTACATTTCGATGCTTCCTCAAATGGACTTCAGCATCTCTCTCTCCTGCTAAACAACAGAGATTTAGCTGAGAAAGTTAATGTTATCCAAAATCCATCAAATAAAAAGATGGATATTTACGAGTATGTTTGTGAATCAGCGAAGAGATCTTGGGATAACAATGAAAGTGATCTAAAGGGCTTTCTTTCATCACTAGGTGCTGACAATGTGACATTGGACCTAGTACGAGATACGGTGTTTACCAGAAAGATCGCAAAACCTCCAACGATGACTATATTCTATGGCGCAAAGCGGTTGGAAAGAACGTTCATGGGCAAGAACGGGAAAGGTAAACCGAGGTTTATCTGCGCAAAAGGATGCAGTTCTAGCAGATGTGACCATCTTTACGATAAGAATAGCAGATTCGTTTGTTGGCATGAAGAATCACCTCTCTACAAGGCATTCAAAGACAAGGAACTAATTTCAAAATCGGGTATCCTCCATCACGAACTAAAAGGACAGGACACTGAACAAACAAGACAGCAGATCTTCGCTCGCCATCTCAAAAGAGACTACCTGAAAGCGATCAGCGATTCCACTGACGGAGCCATGGACACACTAGTGAAAACTTTAGGGAGTGCATCAGGAGGTAACGGAGACCTCTCGTGGGAACTAAATGATGGACTCAAGGTAAACCACGTCTACAACAAAAAAGAGAACTTTTTACTTCAAGCTTCAGGACTCCACTTGAATAAAATGATGAGCGATGTGAGGGTTCAGTCTCACTCATATTACCATTTTCTCAAAGCTCTTGAAACCTCAGAAGAGTCCGAGATAAAGCTAGACAATAAACTGATTGAAGATGCAATAAGAGACTTCTGTGATGACAATCAACTCAAAGAAGAGAGCATGAAGCAGACCCTAAACGGTTGGAAGGCAAAGCTCTCAACGGATCAATACTCAACTGAATTCACTGATTGGGATGCTATCTGTACTAATCGACCCAAGAGAGGGACCAATAATTTCCTTAGAGCAGTCTTCCAACATGTACACAGGAATCTTTCAGAGAATCATAACGATTTCGAACAAGGATGGCTAATGAATAGCTCTATCTCCATTAAATGCGAATTTCCGGAAATTACCGAGGAGAAAGATTTTGCTAAGATGCAATCCGCACTGGCTGCAAATTTTATCCACTCCATTGATGGGGCCCATATGAGAGCTGTAATCCGTGAATTCGATCGTAAATTAGGGGAGAAGCATGAATATACATCATTCTGGGCAGTTCACGACTCCTTTGGAACTCATGCTTGTGACATAGAAATACTAATTCAAACCATCAAAGATGAGATGCTTAATATTCATTCTCAGGGAGATCTTTGGTACTTATTGAAACAGGGAGAAACACCAAGAGACAATGATTTTAGAAATCAGATAGAATCTCTTGAATTACAAATCTCTGACCATCTAGTTTCGTAGTATGTCGAATCAAATCGGGGTCCAAATACCCATCGCCCTAGCAACACACCATCCCGACCAGCCTTCGAAGACACCGAAGGAACCACCAGCCAGAAGGCCAGC
>DALI01000063.1:0-11053 GCA_002496725.1 Euryarchaeota archaeon UBA181
CTGTATTCGGCCCTTCATCTCCGTCCCATGCCCTCTTATGATCTTGACTTGGGGGTAGGCAAATGTAACCGCTCTCGTCCATCAAGACTAACATTGAGGCTTCCTCTCCTTCCAAGAACTCCTCAGCAATTACAAAGCCATCGGATTCAATAGAGCTGGATATGAAATTTCGTGCTAGCTCCATTTCAGAAGTCACTACTACACCCTTACCAGCGGCTAAAACATCTCTTTTGATGACCCATGGCGGATCTTGGGAATTGAGGAAATTACTGATATCGTCTCCGGGACCTAATTTTACGACCCCCCCTGTGGGAATATTGAGTTGATTCATCAGATTCTTAGCGTGCAGTTTGGAGCCTTCAAGCATTGCCCCATCTGCATGGGGGCCAAAACACGGAATGCCTATTTCCCTAAGTCTATCAGAGATGCCGGCGACTAGAGGTCCTTCCGGGCCTATAACGACCAAATCAGCTGATATTTCAGTGGCCAAAGAAACGAGAGCATCTATGTCTGTGACATCTATCTGGTGATTTCTACCCGTCATGGCGGTTCCTGCATTGCCCGGGGCGGTGTGTATGGAACCAACGGAAAGACTCTGGGAAAGTCCGATTGAAAGGGCATGTTCCCTACCTCCGGAACCGACGAGCAGAATCACCATGCCATCCATAAGCTTCCGTGTCGAATACTGGGCATAACTCTACTGATTCGGATTAGTATGGAACTGACTTCAATCCTAGTCTGAATCCTAAAATATTTGTAGCCCTGTGAATCACTGGAGTTAACAAAAGTAAAACCACAATCTCATTTACTAGATCTGGACTGGTAATTATTTGCCCCTCGAAAAGAATAAAGGATACTGCGAAAATTGTTATTGCGAATGTCAATGTATCTAGAAGTGGGGCCTGTGAGCTTTCTGAACCCTCTCTCTTGTGCCCCTTTCTCCTCTTGAAGAATGACCCTATCATATCGCCAGTCATGCAAGCCATCCCAAGGACGAATCCCATAACGAATGCGGCACCCCACTCATTTCCAAACCAGAACCAATCTTCTGAAGACGCCCATAGCGTGGGATCGATGAATGGCCTGGACCCTACCTCATCCCTCCCTCTCCAAAGGTGGTGTGTTAGGAGAGTCAGAAGGCCACTGAAAAAAGCGCCTCCTAGGAAGCCATTCCAGGTCTTGCCATCGCCAAGAATCCTGAATCCATCTTTGAGTGTCCTTCCACCATCAATAGCCACACTGACGAATCCGAACTTATCAGGAATCCACTTTCCAAAAAGCATCGCTCCTGTGTTAGCCAAGTAAAATGGCCCATACATCATCAGTACCGTCAAAATATTGAGGGCAAAACCCCAAGACGTATCATTAAACGAATTTGAAAGCGTCTGAATGGTGTCCATGAATGGTCCAATGGATGACGGCGTATGAGTGATTTGGTTCTATTGGATAACTTATCCATATTGGCGGTTGCAGGGAAATCATTGATTTGCTCCCTGTCTCCGCTAATGGCATGAGCAAGAGATTAGCAACCATACAGGCACTAGTAATCATTTCATCAATTCTCATTACCACCGGGAATGTTTCTGGTCAATCCGACGAGACTGTTATTGACACGGATGTCATATGGGATAGCTATGATTTTGATGATTACTACCCCTGTGAGGGGAAATTGAGAATTTCGGATGGCGGGTCGCTTACAATTAGGGATTCGTTTGTAGATATTGGATGTGACATTACCGTAGATAATGGGGGAATCTTGCATCTCCATAATTCTATTGTTTCATGCGGATTGACTGATCAGGTAGGCTCTCCTTCAAATTCCGATTGTCCTTCTGGAATTATGGGCTATGGGTATTGGGATGAGGACAGTAGATCTTCATTCATGGTTCCAACAGAGGGAATTGGTGGAGATTTCACAGTTACGATGTACTCAGTAGGAGGCGCTAGCTATTACGGCGGACAGGCGTTCGTTGGTGATTCAGAGGCAATTTCCCTGAACGGTACCGAGCATACATTTGAGTTCTCTGATGCTAATGATGAGGGAATATGGATTGGGCTGATTGGCTATGGTCAGGCTCCGGTATCTGTCTCAAGAATACTTATTGAAACAGGGACTGAGGAAATTATCTTTGAGGGGATTCATCTAGAGAGAACAAATATGATGGGTGCTGGAAGTCACGAGTTTGAGATTCTTGTGAATGGGCAGATGCAATTAGACAGCTCCTCATTGAGGGGCGTGAAGGTTTCGGTTGGTAGTGAAGGAGAAGTGGTGGCTAACTCTAGTGTATTCGGGGGCGTCGGACCCATTGTTTTAGCGAGCGATAGTTCGAGTATCCATATCCTTGGAAACTCTACGTTTTCGGATAGTCTAGATGACCATGACATCAGAGGAACGGCGTTCAGCGAGATCGTTTGGGGCGAGGAGGCCTCTGGTAGCGGGGGATTCACTGACAGATGGGAAAGAAGGGTAGTCGATCAGAACATAATATTTGATGCAAAGGGAGTAGTCTTCAGAGTCAATGGTTTAGGTATCGAGGGGGGCTCGTCATTCGAGTCTTTCAGTGATGATTCGGGAGGGGGCCTTGTCAACGGCGGAGGAGAGAGAGTCGTTCAGATAGGATGGTCTAATGGGACCGTATGGAACGAGACCGCGACAGTAGAAATCTTGTCATACAGGACCGGATGGAATCCCGATAGCTCAGGAATAGGCAATTATGGCGGATCCTCAATAGCCTTGTCTTGGAACACGGAGCAATCAATTAGACAGAATACGCCATTTATAGAGTGGGCTTCTTTAGAAATTATTCATGAATCCGAGGAATCTGACCTGGTTGGGCATATGGGGGATTCTGTACAAGTGAAGGCGTCTTTCACTAACAGCGGTACGGCAACGGCAAGCTTCTATATTTCCTGTGACATATTACAGACAGGGCTAGATGCAGACATAGGGGGATACCAGGGACTTGTCCTAAGTGGGGGAGATACAGATGAGATTACCTTTGGATGGAGAGGGGGAGATACTGGAGATCTATCATTGGAGTGTGAGGTTCTAACACCTACTCAGCTAGTGGTAGACGATTCTTTTGGGGGCGGTAAAATGACCACTGAATCAGTTTCATGGATCGAAGGGGCGGATGAGGAGGGACTTCCTATGATATCGATATTAGTTGCAATTGTAGTCGCTGCAGTGATAACCGGATTCTGGCTAGTCAGGAGAAGTTCCTTGGATCCTGAAGATCACGAGTCTGAATATTCAAAAGTAGTATAACCTGTTCAAAAGTGATACTCCCTATCTATCATGCTTTAAGTTCAGTCAAATATGGCAATCAGAGGCCAATACGGTAAGGCGATCAAGTGTTAATTCACTGTGAAAACTAAGAGCAGCTACTAGTGGCAGTCCATGACTCCTCAGTATCCTCGGGGTTAGTGTTAGCTGGATCATCTCCTTCATCCCCTCCCTGTTCCTCATAATCATAGTATGAGGTGTATGATACCTCAGTACCATCTGACCATGGAGAAGTCTGCGTCACAGATACCGTGAATTCGTAGCATCCGTAATCATCCGTTCCCCAGTCTTCGATGGGAATGTACCGGGTATTAAGATCGAAGTCGTCCACAGAACCCTCTAGTGGGAGCTGCGAACCCTCTAAACCGACATTAGCTGAACCGCCACCATATTGACCATTTCCAGATTCCCACTGAGCAACCCCATTGACCACAGTGACCATGGGATATGATATTGCTACCGTACCGCTTTCGTGAGTTAGGGTCGCAACCAAGCTATAATCGGCGAATGGAAGCCCCCCAGGAGGGTTTGATCCTAATGCATCGAGACCTGCCCAAGCAGTTAACCCTACGCCCACGACACACGAATCCTTCGAGCTATCACAATCTGCATTTTCACCAATAGAAGCCGCTGTAGCACTCAACACATCATCCACAGTCCTCTGAAGATGAATAGATTGGAGAATGAAAGAGGATGATGAAGCACCTGTCGATACTGTGACCTCATATTCGCTATTGTCATCCGAATTTCCTGAATACCACTCTGAGACCTGTAGGTTTAATTCCCCGTAATCACCATATCCGTCCGCCCTATTGATGGAAAATGGTACCTGCTCATCATATACCGGTTCACCCCCATAGGTTATCATGACATCAACAAGATCCGAAGAAGAAGAACCTCTGATTTTCAAGGTTATTTCAGAGGAGTCGTCCGAAAGTTCGCTTTCTGCTATTGTGATTGATTCTGAGAATGACATACCTGCGATGTAAGGGACACCAGCCAGCATGATGTAGCATACGACCAAAACAATCGTCTTCTGTTTGCCAATACCGTTCCAAACTAGATAGAAAGATCCTCCGAAGAGAGCTAGGGGAATCAATCCGAAGGGCAAAGGATCGACTAAATCCTGTAGGGTATAACTATCCAAGAACCACATCAGAACAAATGCCAGAAGACCAATAACAGCACCTGCTTTTGCCATCGGCGAAAACTCAAGTTTCTTTGACTTTAGAGGTTGTGGGAGGGCCTCCGCAACGACTTCATCCACCATTGACTCATCGTCTGATGGCATCTGCTGTCCCATCGCTTTCTCCAATAGTCCGCCGCCGCTCATTACGATGCCTCTGGCAATTAGGAGGGAGGCTTGGTTATCAACCCGTTGCCGAGTAGAAGCAAAAGAGAATAGAATCGTTAGAAGATTCTAGAGTCCATGGGCTCTAATGTCCCATCTTCATTAACTTCGAGAATCTCTTCCTCTCTCCTACCACCGACAAAAGCGGCTGCGGCCAAAGCAGTCATCATCATCGAGCCCATCACTTCGAATCCAGGCAGGTAAACTCCACGAATATAGATCGTCATAGATTGGACCATATAATTGGGAATCCCTTCCGTCCTCACAGAATACTCAGAAGTTGCTTTGAACTGTAAATTGAAGAACTTGTCAGTCCATCCCTGATTTTTCGGAGTCCTAATCTGGACCCTTACCTTCTCTGCAGGGGCAGAGGACTCGATTTCAACAGAAACCAATGGTAGACTGATCTGGAATCCCTCATCATTCAACTCATCATAGTTGACTATCTCCACATTGAACCTGTCCATTGCGTTACCGTCATTGTAAACATCGAAGGACATCAGAACATCAACCCTAGGTCGAAGCTGCATGAAGGCAACATCGGAAGCGACCCTTAGTCTACTGAATTGCTTTATGACGGCCAGAACCTTGTAAGTCGTAGGTGCCCCATTTGGCCATGTGATGCCGTCAGCTTGGACCACCTGTGCTGTGATAGAAATCTGATGCTGGCCCTCTGGCATTCTCAAATCCGCCCTGAGTATGACCTGGAAGCTAACATCGGCACCGGATCCGACAGACATCGATGCAGGTCCTGCTGAGATGAGTGCTCCAGACTGGATCTGAAGATCTACTTTCTCACTGTGTACAGTGGGGTTCTGCAGAGTGCAATACACGATAGAAGTTCTTGTTGCACCCGGGTAAACCTCAATCGGTTGTGGGTTGTCACAGGTCAAGGTTATGTCAGGAGTAGGGTTAGTCTGAGCATGTACAGCTGCCGCCCCTGCCCACGTACTTAGGAAGTACACCATGAGAATCAGCATGCTAGTTCTCACAGAGCTTCGGCTTGACATCATAGCGATGGCCGTCAAGACCGTATTTTAGACTTCGCCCCAGTCGTATGCTAAAATGGCCAAAACATTGAGTTGAGAATATGGTGGTGGACCCGACCGGATTTGAACCGATGGCCACTCGGTTATGAGCCGAGCGCTCTAACCAACTGAGCTACGGGTCCTGTCTCCTGTGGCCGGCCATGGAGTCAAGAACCTTGCCGAAGAAAAGCCTGCTACTTGCTGTATACCTTCCCGCAGACCTTTGATAGCTTCGGTTTTATCCAGAGGTATGCGTTTTTTTGAAATCAGGACTACTGCAACGCTTATGTCTAATACATGACTCCGCCGAAAGGAGAGTGGCGATAATGACAGACAAACGGACTATGGCGATTGGAATTGGAGCTTTGATGTTGCTAGTAAATTTGGGACTGATCGTAACTGGATTCGTTGATGGGCAAATCGAGAGTACGGTTGGAACAACACTTGCTGATGGAGCAGATGGACTAGATGAAGACGGAAACCAGGATTATACGTATGATTATGGCGAGGATTGGATAAACGTATCCTCTCAGAAGGCATACTTCGCAAATTCGATTTCTAACCTAGTTGACGTAGAGAATAACGGCTCTGACCCAATGTATGAGAAAATCGGCCCATTCATCTACTACGAGAATACTACGCGAGAGATTCTGGACTTCGATTATGAGGGGGGCACCATAACATACTCCGGCTACGAAATATACGAATGGTGCGAGGATTGCACATGGATGGATGATGACGGGGTCGAGCATGCTTCCGTCACAGGGGACACACTCACCAACCAAGTGAACATTCTTTGGAATACCCAGAGAGTCGCCGGAATGAATACCGGAATCGAGTATCTTGAGATTTTCGCCCAGGGCATGTTCGCGGCACAGATGATCGAGTTCGATCTCGCCAACAGGGCCCCTAGCATCTGGGCATCTGAGGACATCAGTGCTATGATGAGCGATACCATAACCGGGGATGCGGTCTTAGCTGGTGCATATCTGGCAGCTGGAGGGTCTAGCGACCAGGTCTCGGCTTTCCAAAATATTGAGCAATCTGTAATGTATGATGCTATTGACCCATCGACGGAAATTTGCATCGCTTTGACTTGTGACCTCGGACCGGTTCTGGTCGCTGGCATGGGAGCTCCAGATGGAGGAGAGGTGACTCAAACAAGAGCAGCACTATACGGATATGGCGATAAAACCGAGCCAGAACTGTCGGCTATTGACCTAGGAGTCTATGCCTTGGCGGCCAACGCCTTCGTAGCCAGAGGCGGAGGTGACGATATCAACAATGAGACCCCTCAACTAAGAGAGAGGTTCCAAGAGGTAAGCGGTGTCAATATAATCAATCCGGAAACACTAGATTTCCTTCTTTTCGATGACTTCAATGGACTGCTAGGGACCTTCACACTATCTGGTGTCACCCTTCCAGGAATGGTAGTGGGACTTCTCCTGCCCCTTCAGAGTGGGGACTACTTCACTGCAATGGAGACGTACAATGTCGGCCTACTTACCGTAGTCGATATCGCTAGCTATGCCGAGACATGGGTCGGTTTGGGCCTACTTGGTTCACCGACTCAGTTCGAGAGGATCCTACTAGGGGGACAGGGAACTCTCACAGCTGGAGAATGGTGGATGGGTGCTTTCGGAGGTTTAGATCCATTAGCTGGAACTTATATCGAGGTCGGCCTAAATATTGGAGATTATGTCGGGATGGCGGCACTATCCGCTGAGAAAGCAGACTTCATCCTTAATGATGAGAATATCGGATTGAAGACCACTTTTTCAAGAGAGTTCGTATATGGTGAGCTAGCTGGAATGTCACTTCCCGATGAGAACGGGGTTCAGTCCGTTTGGGATGATGCATATGTTGCAAATCTATACGATATCGATGAGGACTCAGCGGCGGCCCTAAGATCATGGGTTGGGGACTTCGTCTTTGAAGTTGTAATGCCTGTCCTGATTACCTTCCTCAGCGGAAACACCGAATATTACTCAATGCCAATAACGCACTGGTTGTTCGGCTTCAGCGATGCAGCGAGCGCTTCCTTCGGATTCTTCCCGTGGGTCAGCTTGGAGACTAATCTGACTTTCTACGGATCAGACGGAATCGGTACTGGTGACTTCTCAGTCTACAAGATGAGTACTGCTGGGGATACCCAGGGGCAAAGGCTTGCCCAGGGGTACATCAACTCTGATGGAGATGGCCTTTGTGACTATGACTATGACTCAGATGAGAATTTCATTGGGTACGACCTTCCTTGTGAAGAGGGGCAAATATACGGTATGACAGAGCACCTGACTTGGAGGGCCCCTCACAGGGAGGATGCGTCCCTAGGGCTACTCTCAGATCATGCAGGTAACACTGATACCTCCCTAATGGGAACTATCGGAGGAGATCCTCCGCTAGCAACACCTGATGAGCCTTTCTTGGTCAACGTGGCAGGATATGCCATAGCAACCTCGACAGTAGGCGATGATACTACCTTCAAGGGAATCCCGATGGTTGATCACTCGATCAGCCTGGATCCTGCTCAGACTCAGATACAGGGGAAGATTCTGGGAGCTTCTAATTGGGTAGATGCACTTCCTGGGGCGCTTCCTGTTTATCTTGGAGCTGATATTGACATGAAGGTCGATCCAATCTCAAACGCGGTGATGTATGGCAAGGTGAAAGTAACATTCCACCTAGATATGAGAGGAACTGGTTCCTCTGATCCAGTAATTGGCGTTGATACTATGCCTGTCTTTGAGATACACACCTATAGCGCGATAGGAGATCAGGAGGCCACTGATTTCAAAGATCAAGTCACGAATAACATGGGCCCCTTCGGATGGACCAACTTTGGCGGAAGTGTCGGCGGTATCCTACTGGTTATTTCCCTCGCACAGGCTCTATTCTACGTAGCGGGAATTGGACTACTTGGATACGGACTGATGACTCCTCGTGCTGAAGATGATTCAGAAGAATAGTGGTAGCACCAATCAGACAGCTTTTCCACGAAGGGTTTGAACCCCTCAATGTGGACGGCGTGCTATGCTTGCAGGGCGGAGAAGGCCCTCCATCCTCGTACTGGCGTCTCTAGTACTGTGCTCCACGGGTGGATTGATTGCATTAGGGGATGATGACTCCGAGGATTTGCTACTTTGCGATTCGGTGTGTATCAATGAAGTAATGACAAATGCTGATGGTTGGGGTTGTTAGATGAGGATTAGACACATTGACCGCATGAGGGCAATAGCCGTACTATGTATGGTGGAAGTCCACACTGCTGCGATAATACCTCCAGAAGGGATCACAGTAGGGCACCCAGCAGCATTCATAGCAGCCGCTTTCGGAGGAATGGCCGCCCCCTTATTCGTTACAATTTCAGGTTGGGGGATACACATTAGTTCCAAGCGACTATTGAGTGATACAGATTTTACTCTTGGCCGATTGGCTAAGTGGTCCATCCCAAGGGCATTAACCCTGGTGCTTTGTCAGATTATAGTCAATATTCTGCTAATATCAGACAGAGGAGGGAGATTTGAATGGGACACTCCAGGAGTGTTGACTCTGCTCGCCGTTGCAACCCTAGTTGCTCCGATCTTCTCAATTATCTCATTCCGTTTCAGAGGCTTTCTACTTATGTTAATAGCTATCTTACCATTGGTATTGGGAGAATATAGCGGTACTGACTGGACATGGTGGGAGAGGGTTCACTCTAATGGTACGATGGAATGGCTCCAGAGACTTATTCTCAATGGCACATATCCTGTTTTGCCTTGGATTTTCTTCGTAATCCTAGGGACACTAATTCATGATTTTAAAGACAATGAGAATACCAGATCAAGATTGGCATCATTGGGCATTCTATCCATCGTATTCTCTGTAGCCTACTCATTTCATTCATCAATCCCATGGGCACTTACTGAAGGAGAAGCGATACTGACCTTCTTTCCAGCTAGTTTTCCGTTCTTGTTAGTATCTGGGACGTTTGTGATACTTACTCAGTGGTTCCTCGAGGGTGATGAGTCTGAGGGAGGCCATCCCAGGGGGGGAGAAGTACTATCTTTCTTAGAGCCTGCAGGGAAAATCACACTTACTATTTATGTAGCACACTTTGCTGTCCTTGGAGCTGTTGCCTACTTGATGCAAGGAAATTCTAGATTGGACATTATTCCTGCTTTTTTGGCCACAATAGCACATACACTGATATGGATCCCTCTTGCAATATGGCACCAAAATAATATTCCTAATTTTTCTATTGAGGGATTATTGAGGAAAGGTCAGTCGTTTAGTTAATTAGTAGTCCATGAAATTGGTCCGAACCAGACAGAACCATCGTTGTTTGAAGCTTGAATCCTGCCGTGATAAGTAGTTCCACAACATATCAATCCAGACACAGTCTGAGAATGATTGCCGACTGTCGCACTACCAAAGCTACTACTACCACTCCAGCCGGAGGTCTGGTTCCCCATATCCGTCAATCCATAGTAGAACACAAGGTCTGCATCTGTCCCATTGTCATAAGTCTCCCAAGATATGATGGTTGATGTGGAACTAGATGGGTCGGGAGATGAGAGATTACGAAGAATGGCGTCATAAACAAAATATTCCCCTCTTAGTGGGTCATCGACCCATACGGGGAGATGGGAGAGGGCTTCATGGGTATTTCGTGTGAGAGGGAATCCCCAAGCGGCGTGATAAGGGGCCAAGTTGTAGCCAGTGCTGTTCGAGAGATGCATTACCCATGCATTGAATTCCTCCAAATCCGTAGATGGCACCTCTGCGGAAGGCAGTGTGTAGTAAACAGACAGTGCTTCGGTTATAGGGCCCCAACCCCATTCTTCCTTAATCAGGAGATAAGTATCCAGAGCCGTCCAGACAGACCAATTTGATATATTCGAGCCATCGTCAAAGTAAGATTCCATTCTGGCTTCCCTCTGTTCTGGATCTACTGCGCTATGGCCCTCTATACCGACCAAATCCTCCATCAGGTATACGCTTGCAAAGTTGCATCCGGTTTCAGTAGTACCAGGGAGAGTCGATGGCATCCATTGGTGGTTATGGCCCAACTCATGGAACATTCCCCAGTCGCCATTCTCGCGCATGTGAGATGCATTGACCACGTCATTGACACTCAGATCATGGGCCATGAAAGGATATCCAGAATGCATCCACCCTGCAGAAATCTGGACATCGAAAACCGCCCTCTCTACTCTTGGCCATGGCTCAAAACCATACAACTCATGTTCCATTGAGAGAGCTTCGTCCCACCATTCCATCAATTCAGTTGGGCTATTTAGCTCTCTAATCTCGTAACTAGGGACAGTCATTATGAAATTGTCAGAGGCCAACTCTGTCCATGGAGCTGGGTGATCCCTCTCGGAGTATATCCACTCAAAGTCGGAT
>DALI01000063.1:11375-12091 GCA_002496725.1 Euryarchaeota archaeon UBA181
TGTCTCATTGAGGACGAACATTGGGGCCGGTATTGCTCCAGATATCGTGATATCGAATTCTCCGAATTCTGATCCAGCTGGTATAGCGGCATATATGGGTCCGCCAAATGCATTTCCAATCTCTGCACTTGTATTGTCTATCCACCAAAATCTGTGAATCTTTGGGTGCCTCTTGATCACATCTTTTCCCCAGAGCCCATCGGTGTGAGCACCAATAAGAATCCAGAATCCCAATTCGGAAACATTCTGACTAACTGATACTGTAATGACCTCACCAGGGGAGGCATAGAGTCCAGTAGACATCCGAAGACTGCTTCGTGCGCCCGAATAACCGAAATTCGAAGGCAGGCCAGATTGATTGCCGTCAATAGAAATAGTTCGAGAGATTCTAGTCGCATTGTGGGGGACTTCCCCTGGGAACTCACTGTGGCTTGGATGGATTGGCAATTCATCAGCTGGGAGACCCTGAGTGAGTGCTTCTTCCAGCCTGAGGATGACATCGGCAACTGGATCTGCTCCAAGATCATGCCCTATCGAACTCCATAAGGTACTGTAGGGGATTACTGTCCATCCCGTGGAGTTTACCAATTCTCTGAGAGGCGTCCAGAATTCCATAAAATCCAATGGGACGATTACTGTGCAATCAGAAATCGCAGAGAAAGCAATTTCGGCCTCCTGGTCTGTTAGCTCTATTCCCCCTATCCTATCGGCAAAGA
>DALI01000034.1:0-41682 GCA_002496725.1 Euryarchaeota archaeon UBA181
GTCTGTGTTCCGACCACTAGCAGAGCCAACAATGCACTGAGAGCTACTTTCGTTCTTGTTGCATTCAGATTGGGCTTGTTTAGTCCCATGACCTTGGGGTCATATATTGATATAAAAAATGATGTTAAAGTTTGCCCCGAATTATTTGTTCATTTGTGGCCTATATCTCCGTGAAGGGCTTTTCTGGGGAGGGGGACATTCTCCTGTATGTCCTAAAGCAGAAATACCCTACAGCAAAGCTTGCAAGAGAAGGAATCATCACGGCAGGGGAGGGGGGGAATTGATTGGCTAGCGAAGCCGCTCCGAAGAAGAAAGCCATGAATGATAGTGCTGCAAGGGTCCTATTGTTGAACATTTTCTTCTGATACATCTTGACATATCGTAGCATTTCAACGGCAGGCTGAGGGGCTCCTGATTGATTTGAGGTTGCTTCCATGATATCCATCAAGCACTGTTCATACTCCCATATGGCCATTCCACCCTTGTGAGAATAGAATGCGCCTTCAGAGGCCCAAACCTCGGGAGCTGTTTCCCTCCAACCGTCTATCAAGGCCAATCTGAGTTTTTCGAGCTGAAGTTCGGTTTCTACGCGATGGTGAATTCTAGAAAGATCGTGAACCAAAGAAGCTAGGTCCCTCATAGCGGGCTTCTCTGACTCGTGAGGAATCAACGCATCGGATAGTCGCGGGGGCCCGACTCGGATGGAGTCTTTACTCAAGTCAGAAAATCTAACATCAAGTAGAGTGACAGTACAGGGTTGCTCTTTGGTGTAGGGTGCCCTCCAGATGTATTGAGCCCTAAGGAGGCGTTCCATTTTCTCATTTCTTTTGTTCCATCTCTTCTGATCGGGTGGCAATTCCCTCAGGGGCATCATTGACGAATGGAACCTGCCAAGGCACATTCCAGACTCTCTGAGAATCGTCATGCAGGATTCTAAGTCGTTTTCTTGAAGGTGCCTTACTAACTTGGTTTCTGAGCTTTCCTTGGTGGCAACCTTTCTCCTTAGTATCAGGACATCCCTGTCTTTCCAGGTGTAACCCCCCACGGGGGAGTCGGAGTCGTTTGGTGAATTTCTGGACCTTGCTCTCAGTAGGCCATCTGACCCCCAAGGAAGGAACTCAGCGACCCATTCCTCCTCGGCACTAAGTGTTGCTACAAGACCCCTGTCGGTCTGCTCTGAAATCAATTTTGAGACTTTGCTCGGATTCGGCACTTCCCCCCATTCTTGGAGATCTTTGACAATAGCGACCCAGTCATCTGGGGAGCTCGCCGATATTGGTTCGATAATATCTGCCTTGAAGCCAATCAGACCTTTCATTCCAACGACCTTGATGGGGGAGAATCTGGGGGGTGCTTCGAAGTCGGGACTTACCTGTCTCAGGTAGCGAGGCCTCCAAAGGGGTATGTCGCCGGACATTATTATCGTCCTCAGGAGAGGGTGGTTGTATTCATAGAATCGGTATGCGAAGGCTTGATTCGGGGTACGGCGAGCGGTCATCATGGCGAACGAGGTTTCTGACTTGCCCCTGGCCGTTGACATGGATGGGACTCTGATACTCTCAGATATGTCCAGAATAAGTGCGAAGAGGGTCCTATCTAGGAAGCCTTGGCTCATACCCTTTGTCTTGCTAAAGGAGCTCACGGGAAGAAGGGCGGAATGGAAGAGGGACTTGGGTAGGCTATTGATTTTCAATCCGTCTGAGCTTGACTATCATGAGGGTTTCTTGGAGTGGTTGACTGGGGAACATGCTAGAGGCAGAATGATAATTCTCGCTACAGCTTCGGATAGGATTGTGGCTGAGCAGGTAGCGGCTCATGTCGGGATGTTCTCAGATGTTATGGCCTCAGATAACGATTACAATCTCCGAGATCGTAAGAAAGCTGAGGCACTTGTAGCTAGATTTGGGGATGGTGGATATGGTTATGCTGGAAATAGCCATCATGATGTTGCAGTTTGGGAGAGGGCCTCTCAGGTTGTTGTTGTGAATCCAGATGCGGGTGTTCTTGATAGGGTTGGAAACTCTGTAGACATCGTGTTTGAGTAATTGTTGGCAAAGCGACGTACTTTAGCACTAGTGGCTTTTGGTTGAAGCATGGGCAACCAGCGGAGTGGGGTTGGAAGGGCCTTGGATTCAATGGCTAAATGGTTGCTGAAATTCAGATTGGTATCAATTCCAGCTAAGTCAATTGCGAACTCCAGATTTGCTTGGAGCCTTATCTCAAGATCTGATAGAATACGAACAAACAGGCTTCGAGATCGGCTAACATCAGGTGAAGTCCCCCGACATGTTTCAATAATAATGGATGGTAATCGAAGGTTCGCATGGAGTAAAAACTCCAAGACAATGATAGGTCATTCCGAGGGAAAGGAGAAGCTGAAGGAAGTGATGGATTGGGTTTTGGACCTCGGAATACCCTTTTTCACTGTCTATGCCCTATCCACGGAAAACATATTGGAAAGAGAGGATGACGAGCTGGATATCCTTTACAATCTCTACATTTCAGGACTTAACGAAATTGCAGAGGACCCCCGAATTCATGAGAGGGGGGTCAGGGTTCAGGTTGTTGGCAGGCTGGACATGCTCCCTCAGGAGGTCAGGGTAGCCATAGAAAATGCAGAGGAGGTAACTTCTGAGTACTCTAATTTCACATTCACGATCTGTCTGGCCTACGGGGGGAGAGAAGAAATTGTGGATGCTGTGAAATCTGTGGCTGTGGACCATGCTTCTGGGGAGTTAGATATAGAATCGATTAATTCTTCAGAGATTACCAAGAGGATGTATGCCTCTGAATTGCCTGATCCTGACTTAGTGATAAGAACTAGTGGTGAAGAGAGGATTTCTAATTTCCTACTCTGGCAAATCGCCTACTCAGAGCTTCACTTCACAGATGTTTTCTGGCCTTCATTCTCCAAGGCTGATCTTTACGAGGCAATTGAGTCGTACCAATACAGGAGGAGGAGATACGGTGGCTGATGCATGTCACCACTGTGGGAGGGATAGTTACCGCAGTCCCTCGGTAGTTGTTGATGCTGTGGCGACAAGAGATGTTGGGGGTAGCAGGGAAGTCCTTCTGATAAGGAGGGGGCATGAGCCATGCAAGGGCATGTTAGCTTTCCCAGGGGGATTCGTAGACTATGGCGAAGATCCCGAGGATGCTGTGATAAGAGAGCTAGAGGAGGAGACAGGAGTCATCGGCACTAACCCGGTACCTATTGCAATTCATGGGGAGCCCACCAGGGATCCAAGAAAACACGTCATCGCTCTGTTCTATCTAGTCGATGTCCCTCCTGATTCAGTGCCAGTTGCCGGGGACGACGCCTCTGAGGCATACTGGGTCCCCTTGGAGGAAGTTACGAAGGAAAATATCGCTGGAGATCACATTCTGATAATTGATAAGCTCAGAGAATAGTTCTATGACTCGCCATGTAATCCGAGGACTATGGAGAGGAAGCTGAGGATAGATGCGGGGAGTAAAAGTTTCGCACCATACAGCCCTGGGATTAGCGTAAGGGACCACATCTGGTTATCCGGACAGATAGATATCACTGGAAGCGACATAGAAACCCAAACCAGAGGGACTCTGGCGAAGATAGATGATCTACTAGAGGCTGCTAACAGCTCAAAGAAGGATTTGGTCAGAGTAACTGTTCTTATGTCTGACATTAGTTTCTACTCGAAAATTAATGAGATTTATGGAGACTGGCTTGGAGACTCACTTCCTCCTTCCAGGGCCGCTTACGCAGTAAGAGACCTGCCTCTTGGGGCGCTAGTCGAGATAGTCTGTGAGGCTTTCCGTGGAAGTGGAGTAAGTGACTGAAGAGTTCCGTTCCAAAGAACCCTCTTTATTCACACCTGTTTTGCTTGTTGGATGCGTAATTGTACTCGTAGGATTCGCTATTAGGGCCTCATTCGGAGTTTTCCAAATACCAATTCAAGATGAGTTTGGATGGCCTAGATCGGAGTTCAGTCTAGCGATTGCGATACAGAATCTAGCTTGGGGATTCGGATCACCGTTCTTTGGCGCATTTGCTGAGAAGCTAGGAGACAGGAGGGCGATAGTTCTGGGGGCTGTACTCTATTCACTAGGTCTAGTTTTGACAACGGGGGCTAATACAGCTGCGGCCATTCAATTCTATGAGATTCTTGTCGGCTTCGGAGTAGCAGGAACCGGATTTGGAGTAATACTTGCAGTCGTAGGGAGAGCGAGTGCCCCTGAACATCGGGCAATGAGTCTTGCCATAGCAACAGCATCGGGTTCTGCTGGACAAATAGTTGGACCAACGGTGGCAGTACTCCTACTTGAGTCAATGAGCTGGCAATCCGTATTCATGATATTCGCAGTATCAATACTGCTAGTTCTACTGCTACTTCCATTCATGAGAGCTCCAGATAGAGCGACAAAAGAGGAGATGGAGGAGAGTCTCGGAGAAATTCTTCGTCTGGCATTGAGAGATCCTTCATACATGATGATATTCGTTGGTTTCTTCTCCTGTGGCTACCAGCTAGCCTTCATCACTGCTCACTTCCCAGCTCTAATTACTGAGATGAGTGCCCCTATCGATCCTTATGGCTGGTGCGGGGACTTGGGAATAGAGACAACTGCGGCCCTAGGGGGTTTTGCAATCTCAGTTATCGGTGCGGCCAATATATTCGGAACATTGGCAGCCGGTTGGGCGGGCAAGAGGTTTGGGAAGAAGTGGTTGCTATCTGGGATATATGCTGGAAGGTCGATTGCCGCCGCTTGGTTCATTCTAACGCCTATCACTGCTAATTCAGTTCTAATTTTCTCATTCTCAATGGGTTTCCTGTGGTTAGCTACGGTTCCCCTCACGAGTGGCCTTGTGGCTCACATCTACGGGGTCAGGTACATGGCGACACTGTATGGAATAGTTTTCTTCTCCCACCAGATGGGGAGTTTTGTCGGAGTCTACCTAGGAGGGGTATTGTACGATATGTATGGAAGCTACACTACTGTTTGGTGGATAGGAATAGCTGTAGGGGTATTCTCATCCTTAATCCACATTCCAGTTAGAGAGGAGCCTAGACTGAAGGTCGTTTCTAACTAGTATTGGCAATACTTAGGTGTACAATCACGTAGCCATGCATGTGAGCGTGTTCAAGGCGTACGACATCCGTGGTATTGCGGGAGAGGAACTAACGCCACAATTCGCAGAGGCACTAGGGAAATCAATAGTTGCTCACTTGGGTGCAAAATGTATCGCAGTAGCTAGAGACATCCGTGAATCAGGACCCTCTTTACACGCTTCTTTCATCAAGGGAGTGATCGATTCTGGAACAGACGTCATGGATCTTGGAGTGACGACGACCGGAGTTCTTTATCGAGCATCGAAGGATCTTGATGTGGATGCTTCAGTAATGATTACTGCCAGTCATAATCCCCCTGAATACAATGGTTTCAAGATTTGTAGGGGTACTCTGCCGATGGCAGGGGAGGAGATTCAAGATCTCAGAAGAACCATGGAGAGGGGTGAGTTCAGAGTTGGGCAAGGAAAGATACTATCTGCCGATGAGTTTCAAAATGAGTACATAGAGACCGTGGTTAGAAACGCTGGAAAGCCAGGTAGGAGAGTAAGGATAGCTATCGACTGTGGGAATGCTGTTCCTGGACCGTTAGCAATAGAAGTAATGGAAAGAATCGGGGTAGATGTTGTGGCTATCCATTGCACTTGGGACAATGAGTTCCCCAATCACCCTCCCGACCCCACCAGAAAAGAGAATATGCTGGACTTGTCCTCAGTGGTGGTAGAGACTGGATGTGAGTTTGGGATTGGCATGGACGGGGATGGAGACAGGATAGGGGTAGTAGACGAGAATGGTAAATTCATACATCCAGACAGATTGATGGCACTATTTGTACAAGACCTGCTTTCAGATGTAGGGGATGACTCGGATGAGGAGCGTAGGAAGATATTCTATGATGTCAAATGCAGTATGGCACTTGAGGAATGTATCAAAGAGTCCGGGGGGATTCCGGTGATGGTCAGGACTGGGCATTCTTTCATGAAGAAGATTCTCAGAGAGAATCCAAGTTCACCGATGGCTGGAGAGATGTCGGGACATTTCTTCCTGAATGACAGGTGGCCCGGATTTGATGACTCCATCTACAACGCCGCTAGATTACTCGAGATAGTGGGAAGGGACCCCTCGCCGAATGAGGGGGGTATCCATTTCTCAGAGAGATTCTCCGGTCTTCCCGACTACCCGTCTACAGATGAAGTGAAGATTCCCCTTGAGGGTGGGCGTGATGAGGTGATGGAATCAGTGAATAATGCATTCTCTGACATGGAATCCTCGTCAGTTGATGGGATCAGGGTACGATATCCAGATGGATGGTATCTATGCAGGCCCTCCAACACCGAGCCTATTTTGGTAATGAGGGCGGAGGGGAGAGACGAGGAAGCTCTGAGATCAATACTGGGGGATGTAAATTCAAGAATTGGTCAGATTCTGGATCTCAGTAAATTTTCCTGACTGCTAACTCTTTGATGTACCAATCCTGTCAATACGAAACCAAGTCCTGTGAGGATCACACTAGCTAAGTCAAGTAGAATCTTGCTTCCTTAACCTACTCAGCGGACTCAAAATATCTTAGTGAAAGAGGTATTTTTACCCCTCTTCCAAATAAGACACAATGTAGTGATCACTCTAGGTCGTTTCCAGCTGCAAGTAGAGGAATGGCTACTAGGAGGCCACAAATCGCTGAGCATACTATGGACATGACGACCCCTACGCCTGCAATTAATGCCCCAAATCCTTCTGCTTCGACTTCACCGGATGAATCCAGCATTTGCTGCACTATATCTCCTGTGATGGCCGTATCTCCAAGTGATATGAGAAACCCAAGAGCGACTGCTCCTAGTCCTATCATAACCCCTCTTCTCTTGTAGTTGTAGGTCTCATAACCCCCGAATGCCACTGCGCCGTTTATGGCGAGAGCACTTATTGCAGAGATGTAGAACCAGGCAGTCTGAAGTCCGGAGATATTGATTCCTGCCTGTTCGTAGTCATTGATTACTGATCCAGTTCCAAAGATTCCTAAGATTGCAAACAATCCAACAATTACCCCATAAATCATCATGAAAACACCGAAAACCTTCGGGACTTGGGACTTCACTGGAGCATAGGCCATGGGTTGCTGGTATGCATTTGCATTCTGTTGTGTGCCATCAATATTCGGAGAACCCTCAAGGGTCCCTGCAGAGGAGCTATCGTCCTGACTGTCTTCATCCATAGCTATCCATCACGGTTCCAAGCTTAGACTTGCCTACGGCATTTGTATGGATTTATCTGACCGATTCTCTTATCCTAGTCTGTCATCTGGAATGCCTACCGCCACTGTAGCTTAGCTCGGTATAGCGTCTGATTCGTAATCAGAAGATCGGGAGTTCAAATCTCCCCAGTGGCTCCAGAAATTCATTCAGCGCTCATTCCCAGAGATCCTAGTAGTGGCCTGAACTTTTCTGAAGACTGCTCAAGAGACTCGAAGACCGGCATCCTTCCTCCAGAAAGCATACGCAGGACTGAGCCACCTCCCGTACTATTGTGGCTGACTTCACCTGCCTTGCCCCTCTGATTGAACAATGCACTGGTATGCCCGCCCCCTACAATGGTAATTCCTGGCGCCTCAGTAAACATATTCATGATCTCGACTGTGCCATATGCGAAGTCCGACTTCTCAAAGTATGAAGCAGGTCCATTCCAGAGTAGGCAATTAGCTTCCATGATTAGTGGCCTCATTCTCATCATAGTATCGATTCCTATGTCATATATCGGATAATTGGTTGGCAGATCATCAATCCCGATATTCCTCCTCACGCCGTCTTCATCGATTGCCACATCCGAGGGGAGGAAGAGTATCTTATGATGTTGAGAGACGAGCATCTCTGAGTCTTTCCAAGTCTCATCGAAGGCATCCCCAAGTGACTTCCTGATGAATTGCCTGTTAGTCTCGCCGATATCATTTCCTGAGGCCCAGAGCATTAGGTTGCCAACAACTCCGACCATGGCTATTTTGTCTACTGCTCCGTTTTCGATAAGATTTATCGCTACTTTGAGTGAGTCGTCGCACTTTACTCCTCCAAGTATGGCAACATACGGTCTTGGAGGGTCATAGACGGCTGTTCTTAATGCGTTAATCTCCCTCTTCATCAGCCTGCCTGCAATGCAAGGAACCTCATTTGTGAAGCCTGCGAGAGATGGCGAGCTCCTATGAGCGGTGGCGAATGCATCAGTGACATAAGCATCTATGGCTGATGAGAGGTTTCTGACTATCTGTGAAGTTGCTAGGATCTCTTGGCTGGATTTTTTCATTGTGTTCTCTTCATCTACCATTCTGACATTATCGAGGAAAAGAATTTCTCCATCACTCATCGACTTTATTGCTTCAATCGCTAATTGGCCACATACATCTGGGACGAAATCGACTTTCCTTCCTATTAACTTTGAAAGTAACTTAGAATGTGGCTCTGTAGATGTGAAATCAAGCTTACCTGGTCTAGATTGATGAGAAATTATCACTACCTTAGAAGATGAGAGATCATCTAAAGTGGGTAGAAACTCCGTGAATCTCCTATCGTCCATGAACTCCATATTTTCGGGGTTAATAGGTGAATTGACGTCGACTCTTAGGAGAACTGTCTTCCCTTCTAGGGAAACGTCATCAAGCGACAGAACTCCTGTCACAAAGGGGCCCAGCATACTCTCACCTATGGCCATTGGGGTTCCACTTGACATTCATCTTCCCAAATGCCTTTGATGAGGTGGCCTAGAAGAGGTGCATGGATTGGGACGTTGGACTGATCTCCGGACCAGACGGCGAAGACTGGAGAGTCCCGGCCTCAGAGTTACTTGAACGTCAAAGGAGGCTTTCCGAATACCTCGCAAATAATGGTATTGAGAGTGCCCTAATTGATGATCCTGTGGAGCTTTATTGGTTGACTGGAGGGAGGCAGAATGGGATGCTATTGATAGGAGCGGAAGAATCTGGAGTCGATACAACTCATTGGGTAAGGAGATCGCTCCAACGTGCTAAATTCGAGTCAGGGGGGACTGATTCGCCACATCACACTTACTCACAGCCGAGGATGGGGCAACTTGGGAGTTCTCTTCAGAACTGTGGTTGCACTGTTAAACCGGCAATGCTGAGTGGAAAAATACCAATGGAAAGATTTTCGTTCATTAACTCCAAGATGTCCTCCATCCCAGGGGAGATAAGAAACTGTACGGAAATACTCTACAGACTTAGAGAAGTGAAGTCTGATTGGGAGATTCAGATGCACAAAGAAAGCGGTGAGATCAACAAGAAGATGTTTGAGGCTGTCCAAGAATTTGGGGAAATCGGTAGAACAGAGCTAGAGATTGCCTCAGTGGCTGATAGAGTCAGCAGAGAGTTGGGGTTCGGGGGCAGGATAAGGATGAGGAAGTGGCCGATGGACTGTGACAGAGTCGTGATAGCATCAGGGCCCTCTGGTTCTGTACCTTCTTACTTCGACTCGGCAATAGGGGGCCTTGGAGCAAGCCCTATTTCTTCACTGGGTGCTGGTTTCAGGAAAGTAAAGAAGGGTGAGCCTGTATTAGTCGACATAGTGCATCTCCACAGAGGCTACGTTTCAGACTGCACCCGAATGTTTAGTGCGGGTTCGATGAGAGGGGAATGGCTGTCGAGACTTGAGGATATGACTGAGATAAGGGATGCAGTAGTTTCTTCACTGGGAAGAGGAGATGATTGCTCTCAGTCATGGGAGATTGGAAGATCGATATCAGAGGAGATGGGGCATTCAGAGCATCTGATGGGCATGGCTCCAGATCAGTCAAACTTCCTGGGCCACTCTGTAGGACTGGAGCTAGATGAGACCCCTGTGGTTGCAAGGGGTTTTGATCGACCATTGCCAGTTCATGGAACGATGGCTGTGGAGCCTAAGGTGATACATTATGATGGCTCGATTGGAAATGAGGATACATGGTACAGGACGTCCGATGGCATGGAGTGTCTAACTGCGGGATCGTCATTCCCGATACACACGGAGTGGTAAGATGACCAGAGCAAGGGAGATCGCTCAGAAGAGGCTGGCAAGGGCCCTCCGAGGAAGGAAGGAGCCACATGGAAAGGATTTGACGGATGAGTCGATTTTGAGGGGTGTGGATGTTGATGATTCGGGAATAGTCCAGTTGTGGATTCAGCCAACACACCCTCATTGTCCCTGTTGCATAGATGATCTTATCTCTCTCAGAAATCTAATTAGCAGTCAAAGCGGAGTGCTAGCATGCCACATCGAAGTTGTTGGAATACCTCACTCTGATAGGTGGACAGCTGCTGTAAACGAGTGATGGAAGCATACTATTTTTTGCTCTTTTTTCGATTTTCCACTTCTTCTAGCTTGGATTTTAGTTTTCTCGATATCCACCAGACAGCTAGGGAGATTGCTATGACATCGAAGATTAGGAAGGCTACGAATCTAGTATCACTAAAATCCGCCATAATCTCACCTACAAAGGGGGCCTCACATCAATTTCACAAGATGATATGGGCGAAAGACAGCATGTCAAGATTCCACCCTCTCCAAGCAAGTATTCATCCAATCCAGGAGGGATCTCGTCAGGTATTGGAACATCCCCGCTGATTAGAGTTACAAGACAAGTCCCACATGTTCCAGATGTACAGTTTCTTGGAATTTCCACTCCAGCATCCTCGGCTACCTCGAGAATAGTCTGACCTTCGATTAGGGTGGCCTCTCCAATTTCAGAATCTCCTCTGAAGAAGCGTATTGTAACATTATCTTTGGTCATGCGAATCCTCAGAAGTCGCCTCTAGACCACCTTCCGGTCTGCTTATTGAAGCGTAAACCAGCCTTCTTCATCCACTTGTTGAACTTTGTAGCTCCAGCCCCAGTGGCAATAATGAAGTCCTCTCGATCTTCTTGGGCCTGTATGTATCCCTTAGCTGCTAGAGTCTGGTCTATCCAATCATCGATATCCATCAAGCCACCTGAAAGTTTGCTGGACTCGACAGCGGCTTCGAGCTCTTCTGCAGATGCACCAGTTGATTCTAGATCCTTCATCATAAGCTCCACGACTGATGACTTATCCACTTTCTTCGGAGGCTTGACGACTGGGAGTCTGGGCTTTATGTTTGGATTAATGGAGATTCTAGAGCCATTGGAGAGTTGTTCTTCGACTGATTCTGCCATAGGAGATCTGAATTCTTTCTCGCACTCCCAGCAAATGAAAACATAGTCAGACATATCATCCATCAGGTTCCCACCTCTTGGATCCATCTCCTCGCCACAGTGAGGACATGCGTAGAGACATAGAGTTGGAGCAATCTTCCTTCTGAAGTCAACAATATCTTGCGGGGTTCCAACAAGCTCTAGCATCTCGTGATCTCTAGCGGCCTCTAATCCCCTAGTCTCCAGTTGGTCTCTAATTTTAGAACGCTGTTCGTCCTTTGACTCGTCGTCGAAGGTATTTTCGAGTTTGACGATGAGCTCGACTGTTTTGCCCAACCTATTCATCACTAGCTTCTTATTCCTAAAAGACTCCACTCTAGCCATCCTTAGCTGCTCTTTCTTCTCCAGTAGCTCTGCAAGTAGATCTTTCTGCTCACGCTTGAACCTCTGTTCCTCGATTTTATCGACCTTGGGCTTACCATCCTTGGATAAGACGTCAGCTAGGAACCTCTGCTTGCTGGATGTGCGAGGGCCTGACTTCACTGCATCAATCACTGAAGTTGCAATATCCTTCTTTAGACCGTAATTATTGACTAGGGTCTCTTCATCCATCTTCTTGAGATCGCCAACCTTGATTCCCCCATCAGATAGGATTTGGGCGGTATTCTCATCAATGCCTCTCCTTAGGAGAGCCAGATAAGTGTCTTTCTTTGCCATGACTTCAACTCCATTTGTCTGCGGACAGGGTGTCCGGCCGTGCCACGCCGAGAGGGGGGGGACCTATCAAGGCGATGACTGGAGCATCATTTTTCGGGCTCAAAGGAAGAAAAGTAGTTACACAAAACTAACCATTCCGATATTATCATATCATCTGGCCTCATATTCAACCATCCATCTCTTAGTCCTTCGGGAGATTCTGACTTTATGTGAGAAAGAGCATCATTCCATCTAGATTTATGCCATCCCCTAACTCTACTTACCCTCTTAGGTGGCTTCGACACAAGAGTGCTCATTTTCCTTCTCCTATTAGCGAAACAATGCTGGGAGATAAGTTTGAACATTTTTCTATGTTCGAGTATGATCTCGCTTTCCTTTGGCTCTAGCATGATTAACCTGGAATTGACTCTGGGGGGCGGCGAAAATGATCCTGGAGGTACCTTTTTTCCCGTATGAATCTCAAAATCTAGCCAAAGAGAGAGGCCCAATGGACCCATACTACGGGGACCCCTGTTCATAGCCATCCTCTCTGAAAATTCATCTTGGACCAATAGAACTACTGCCTTGAGTGGGTTAGAGATGTGATGGTCCTGAATCCTATCTAGGACAGGGCTTGAAATGCTATATGGAATATTTGCAATAATATGAGTAGTATCTTCAGGCCAGTCTACTGTTAGTGCATCAGCATGTATTACTGAAAGTTGATCTTCTAAACCCTTGAAGACTCGAGCCAAATGCATTACTGCTTCTTCGTCTATCTCAAAGGCAGTAACTCTGGCTCCTTTTTTCAGGATTTCAAGAGTTAGTGATCCCGGCCCGGGCCCAATTTCTAGAACATGAGATTCTTCTGTGACATCATGACCAATGCGCCCAGGCATGTTGACCGCGTCAGAAATGATATTCTCATCTAGAATGAAATGTTGGCCTAGACTTTTATCGGGATTGATTCTGTCCCGAAGGAGATCCACTAGCATCCTAGGGTCTAAATCTTCCAAACTAACACCTCCGACTAAATTCCGGAGCGGACGAGAAGTTCTAGGAGGCTTGGAGACTCCGAGGGATCCTCCATCTCTCCGACATATCTCTCTGCGAGAAGATTAGCTGATTCTATCCCACAGGACTTGTCAACTTCTTCGAATGAGGACCAGCCAGAAGCCCCTCTCTCTTTGACCATCTGTAGTGCCTTTGAGTTGCCTATTCCTGGTAGAAGCTGAAAGGCGTGATACTTCAAGGATAAGTTGTTAGCTCTGTTGTAAAAGCCCAGATGCCTTTCTGGATCTTTATTTATTGAATCTATTATTGCCTCATTGAGGGAGCTAGAAGACTCTGCTGTCAAGTCCCTGTATCTTATTTCAGAGAGGGCACCTATAGAATCTGAGGAGGTCTCTACAATAGCTCCTGGCGAATCTATGGATTTATCCTCGATTCTAGCTCTTACAAGATACATCGAAGGAGAGGAGAGGCCTTGTAGCTCATAACCGGAAGGAAGCCTATCGAGAATATCCAGAACTATGACTGCAGACTCGTTGGCCAATGGGCCATCTTCTCTGTTTCCCGAGTCGGTTGGAGCTTGCGCACACATATTTCTCAAATGCTGGAGGGGGGGTACCCCTCATCAATTGTTTAGTTAGAAGAAATAATGAGAAATACTGATCAGAGGACGTTCTGTCTTACGATTTCTATTATTTCCTCTATCTCTGATGTGTCCATAGCGACTCTCTTGCTAGCTATTATCACCCTAACACCAGAAACTTCCATAGGTGCCAATTCAGCTATTTTGGCACATATATCTGGATTCTCAGCTAATTTTTCATTTTCCATTAGCTTGGAGAATAGTGCGACAAATACTTCCGGGTCGGTCTTTATTCCGCCCCTATTGGTGCTGGCGGCCCATGTAGAGTGCTGTAGAGCCATCATCTGCTCGTATGACAGTTCCCCTCTTCTCTCATTTGCGGCTTCTAAGAGGTCTCTTACTGTTGCAAAATCTATGAACTCACGGTTTGCCATCAAATCACCTCTACGCTGGTCTCAAGTGCTCTGGCCTAGCTACAACAGTCTTAGCCATGTTTCCTTGTACCACATTCACGACAAATGCATTACCCTGTGCCTTAACAATAGTCCCAGTTAGTCCATGGAATCTCCTGTGTGGCATTCCTCTCTGTTGAGCACCATCTAGGACGATGGAAACCTTGTCACCTTCCTTGTAAGGGTGGAGGACACGACTAATGAAGAGCCTTCCTTTCTGGGTCTTCTTCTTCTTGAGGATAGACCTAGTTCCCTGTCTAGTGCCATGGGTTCGCGTTGCCATTTTATCACCTCGACCATAGGTCGTGGAAACGCTCGACCTGAGGCCCGCTATTAAGTGCGTCGGATTGTTATTTGAAATTCAATCAGCGTGGATTTCATTGACATCTAGCCACAATACCTCACATTCCCTATCAATTACCGATTTGACAGAGGGAGTAGTTCTTCCTTCGTCGGAGTGAACTAATTCTTTGACATATGTTCCCGCTTCGCACCTGAGGGAGAATTGTATTTCTGACCCCTCAATGAGAATATCTGCTATAGAGGTGATTTTTCGCTTACGTGTCTTTGCGGCTCTTCTATGTGATACCCTCTTAGGGGTTTCTTGATCGAGAATTATTCCTGAGAGGCTATGGATGGCCTCGGTAATTTCTTTCTCTGAAGGGGGGTTCTCGATCTTGAATCTGATAGTGTACGATTTCTCGGAACGTGTCTCTTTCACTCTACTGACTTCTTTCTTCTGACACCATCTTAGTGAGTTAACTCTCACTTTGTCAGGATTATTCGAATTTATTTTTCCCTCTATGACAGAAAGTTCTTCATTTCTGATTTTTGGGTTCTTAATCTCCAAGACAAATGGCCTTCCCGAGCCAAGGCATCTCACATCAATATCTTCCCTGCCCATTCCATGAAATGAAGTATCAGAAGCAATAAGAGTCTCTTTTACTGGGTCCCCAATGATGTCCTGAACGGATTCTCTGTACTGTAGGCCCGTTCCCTCGCAGCTTTCACACCCATCTCCTCTTCCCCTGCATGACCTGCAAGGCCAGCGTGTTTGCGGTATTCCACGGACCAGCTTTTCATATCTCCCATAGATGAAGACTGGCCTAACATCGGTATCTACCCTGAGAGTCAGGGCGTCTACTGTCACCATTATGTCAGGATACTCCTTGACAAAGGCTATTTCTGGCATTCTAATCAACATCTCTGACTGAATTGCTAGAGCGAATGATGCCTTCAGGGGCTTTGACCCTTGAGAGCCGTGTTTGGTCCTTATCGAATCCTCACTCTGGGCTAGATCTTTGGGCAGATGTATTCCTAGTTGCATCGATTTGAACTGAACTCCCTCTAGGGTCTCAATTATCCTATCAGCGATATTTCCAACATCATCGAAAAGATTCTCACATAGTGGGCATAGTTCAGGGACTTCGAAATTCGAAAGTTCTGAATCCCTGGAGAACGCCTCTTTGCGTAGAGATGCCCCTCCTTCGAAACCGAGAGATTCTGTCCTCCTCCCACCAATTCTATGCAGGCAGTGATCACATACTCCAATTTTGATCACATGAGCTATCCCCAGAGGGGCTGGACAGGGCGGGGACTCCCAGTCTATTGACGAACCCTCGTGGTAGAAGTCATCTCCATCAAACCATTCTTCATCTACTGTATTGTCTTCTTTTACAGGTTCTTTTTCTAATGATTCTGCTGCACCATAATCTGCATTGGCATAAAGATGCCAATCGTCTTCTTCGGATTTATCTGAGGTTTTTTCCGAAGAGTCTTCTTGCATATTATCACCAACGAAAGTCGGAGGGCATCCGCATCTTCGTTGTATATCCGAGGGATTCCCGAGTTTTGATATCTTCGTATGAAAATATTAAATTTTCTTACCGGATGACTCAGATATTTTCCTAAGGTGGGAGAAAGAGTGAATTCCACTTGAACATCCCGTAGGCCACTCAAATCTGACTGCATAGTTACCTACTTGCTCGACTTTTGGCTTCGCTAACATCATCCTAGAAATTTCTTCCTCAAATTCAATCTTCATCTGCTCATTGATCTGCCTGGGCTTACATTTGGCGCATTGACAGTTTTTCCTTACGTCTAGATATCCTAACTCGAAGGACGTGTCATCTGAGAATGACAATATGCAATAGCTGTCTTTTCTTTCTAGGGATATTAGAACTGATTTTTCCCCCATTGTTAACCGTCCAGAGATTCGGTTTTACCGAGGGGGGTCCAGATAACATGCAATAGTAGACCCACTGGCATTAGCATGACTCCCAATGCGACAATTGCTCTAATCTTGGCCATAGAGAGGTTGTTTTCCAAGGCACTCTTCCACATCCATCTAGTAACTATGATATCTCCCGCAACCATATGCGTCCAGGCTAGAACGGTTCCTTCTTCGGTTCCAAGCATAGTCACCAGTCTGTCGCCTATCTCAGCTGGTTCGCCGATTACCAAGTCAAGTAGTCCATTTGGATTGAGGATTGCCATGACCAGGTAGGCTAGCAAGGGGCCCAGTAAAAACCATGGTCCGCTCATCCATTCATTGGTTCTTTCTGAATGAGGCTCTAGAAGCATGTATAACCAGAATGGCCCGACCCAAATAGTTGCTATGAGCAACATCGCTCCGTTTATTGGTTCCATCTGAATGCCTCATTTCCGTCTATTTAATTTGTTTGAGTTGTCTTATTTGAGATAGTTCGTGGCTTCTTGATTCCTTCAAACCACGTATCGGTCCCGTTCCAGTCAGGAACTACCCCCATATCCGCACAAATCAACTTAGCGGATATTCTACCACTCTCAAGTATAGTTGGAAGACCACTCCCCGGATGAGTTCCCCCCCCTACAAGGTACAGACGTTCTAATTCCTCGAATTTATTCTGGGGTCTTCTCCATAGCATCTGATCTAGACCGTGTGCGAGATTGAAGACTGCTCCCTTGTAGATATCACGAGATGCCCAGTCATCGGGAGTTACTATCGTCTGCGATACTATGTGATCCTTGATTCCTTCAAACCCTAGATTCTCCATCTGATTTAGTATGACATCCATATAATCATCCTTAATCTCTTCCCAATTAATTCCTTCATGAGAATTGCTTGCGGGAACTAGGACGTAGATTGTCGAGTGACCTTCTGGAGCCATGGTTGGATCAGTAACACATGCATTCTGGACGTAAATTGAGGGGTCATCCCAAGTAACTCTATTCTCAGTGACTTCCTTGAGGTTTTTCTGATAGTCTTTGGCTGCATAAATCTGATGATGGGGCGTATCATAGAGTTTGTCAATTCCAAGATAAAGCATGTACGTTGAGCAAGAGTATGTCTTTTCATCCAGTTTCTTATTCGACCATCGCTTACGTAATTTATCGGGAATTAGTCCCTTCATCCCAGTAGCGAAGTCAGCATTCATTACAAATCTGTCAGCTGTGTATACTCCATTTTCTGTTCTAGCTCCGATGACCTTTTTCCCCTCGAATACAAACTCAGTAACTGGCTCATTCAATTTTATCTTGACCCCATGCTCTCTTGCTATGTTAGCCATCTTTTGGGTTATTGTCCCTAGTCCACCTTCCACATGGAATACACCATGCTCATATTCGAGATATGCTAAGATAGTAAACAAGCTTGGTGCTTGGAATGGACTCATTCCTAGGTACTTGGTCTGGAAAGACATCGCTAACTGCATCCTCTCATCGGAGAACATGGTTGAAAGATCGGAAGAAACGCTTCTCCAGGGCCTTAGAACTCTGGAAACCCTGAGAGCTCTGCGGCTCAGTAAATCGGTCCATCCGCTCCAAGGCGTGTTCAGGCAATTCTTGGATAGTTTCAGTTTAGTTCTATTGTCTTCAATGTACTTCTTGAACCCAATTGCATTATCCTCGCCACAGAGTTCTCCAATCTGAGAAACCATGTCCTCTAGATCAGTGCTGGCGTTAATACTCCCTCCTGCTCCAAATACAAGCTTATAATTCGGATTCAGTTCAATTAATCCTAATTCCTTTCTGGCATCAAGTCCCAATGAGTCGAAAATTTCCTCTGCAATCTCTGGGTAGTGAAAGAATGTAGGGCCATTGTCATACTTGAAGCCGTCTTTCTCGAAAACTCGGGTCCTGCCCCCTACATCATCTGATTTCTCAAGAATTGTGACGTTGATTCCAGCCTTAGCAAGGAGCATTGAACATGCTAATCCACCGGGTCCCGCGCCAACAACTACCACATCACTATGTCCCGACATTCTAACTCCCCATATCTAAACCGGATTTGAACTCATCCAATGAGCCCCTCATCTCGGAAATCAACTTGACCTCTGGATACGTCCTAATAACTAGGCCATCCATATACATCAGTGAGCGGATGATTGGGAACCCTTCTTCCCCATAGTCAGCCCCTGCATTCTCGACAGCTGACTTGACTGTTTTCATCATAACCTCGGTAAGACTCTGCTCACCAACACTCAAAATTTCGAAATTGTGATATATCTCGTGCATATCTTCCTTGAACTTCTCGATATCAGGAGACCTTGGTCTTCTCTCGGCGAGAGAGATGAGCGCTTCGAAAGCTAGATCTTTGTCATCCGCAGAGAGATGGAAAAAGAAGTTGAAAAGTGATTTACTGACTTTCCTCGGGGCCTCGCAGATTGCCCCATTGTCAATGAAAACAAAGTTTCCATCATTGTCTAGTATGCAGTTACCTGGATGGAGATCTCCATGGAACGTTCCGATCCCAAACATGTATGCACCGTGAATTCTGAATAGCTCAAGGAGATCTTCCCATTTTAGAGAGGAATTAACTATTCCTTGTTCGAGTGTTTGTCCTTTCACTAATTCCGATACCAACACGTGTCTGTTAGATATCTCGGGATAGTATTCTGGGAATCTGAGTCTCGGCATGGGGAAATCATCTGCTAGGTCTTCCTTGATTGCACGTAGTTTCTCGGCACCATTGATTTCGTTCCTCAAATCTAATTCTCTAAGAGTGTAATCTTCAACGTGATCAAGGAGGGCTATCGGATTACCAACTCTTCTCAGTTTCGGAGAGAATATCATTGCGACTCTCAGCCAGCGACTCATTCTTCTAACGTCTCTCTTGAACCTCTTCTCGTGATTATCTTTGATTATTTTCACCACTACATCTTCACCGGACTTCAATCTAGCTCTGTGAACCTGTCCTACTGATGCGGCCGCCAGAGGCTCGACATCAAACCACGCTATCCTCTCGTGATACGCATCTGGGGCCTTCTCCTTCAGTATCTTGAAGACATCCTCAACAGGGATAGTTGATGCCTGGCTGTATAGGGTTTGGAGCTGTTTACACTTCTCTATACTGATGATATCAGGCCTTAAGGCAAAAATCTGAGCAAGCTTCACGGAAAGTAGTCCCTGTCTTTGAATCCAATCTAGATTTGCAGGGGACTTCCTAGTAATCTGCCTCATGAAGAGTATGAACTTCAAGAGACGCATATGCTTAGGCAGGGAGATAGCAATATAATGTGATGTATGCATTCTGAGTACTAATTATCGAAATTAATCTCATATCTTACTGATATTTCACTGTCTTGGGATGTAGTTCTAATCACTTTGACGCCGGATTCATCCGGATATCTGGACATTAATGCCCCCTCAATGATTCCGTCATCTAAGGAGTGAATAGGCAGACTGCCTGGTTTCTCGGGAGGATGCTCAACTAGAATGTGGAACTCTGGGTCTATATCGTAGCTTAACTGTCCAAGTCCTGCATATTCCCACCAGTCCATCATCTCATTTAGAAATTCGATATTGCCTTCGATATTTCTCAGAGAAAATGAGAGCTCCTGTCCCACTCTGTTTCCTACTTGCCTCAAGAGGGATTTGATATCGATACCAAAATCCGATAGTGCTTCGATTCCTCCTGACTCGAGGCTTCTACGAGCATCACTTATCTCCAATCCGGAAGCTAAGAAAGCATCGGGGTTGAAGGGGGTATCGACTTCGGGTACATCATCTGATATCTGTAAGACTTCTCTGATTTTTTCAAGGAAAGACCCACTGTCAATAGTTAGTTTTAGAGGATCAACGATTCTCTCCTCAGTGAATCTTTTTGAGGCGGTTTCGTAAGGCACGGCATCCTCCCATATTGTATCCAAGAGATTTCTCTGAGATTCGGCGAACGACTCTGATTCAACCATCAAGGCAGCGTCGTTTTTTCCTCTGCCTACGGGGTTCGCCTCCATACTGAGATATTGAATCACTTCGGAGTTATCCACAAGAGCTCCTTGGGCATCCAAGTCATCAGAGTGACGTACTTCAATAGAATCATGGAGGTCATTGTAGAACCTTATTGTCCTTCTTTCAAGTTGTGAGAGAACCCTTACCCTAACTCCCCTAGATGCCGCTTCGTTGACAGCCTGCAGAGCACTACTTCGACATAGATGAAGAATCCCGAATTTCCCGAGAGTGAGGACGATGTCATTCTTAGATCCTTCAGAAATCTTCTCCATTCTCTTCATGATGTGGACCCTTTCCTTGAGAACAGCGAACTTCGGTTCGTCGTCAGATGTACTCTTTTCAACTACAGATGAGTACTTGGATCCGCTTTGTATGTCCCCAAGTCCTTGTTCGATCCGATTGAGCTGTTCTTTCCTGATTTCTATCAGATGTGTCACCGCTTGATCAAGAGGTGGACTAGAGAATCTCATAGGCCTATCTGCTGTGGTTGTCACAAGTCCTATTCTCTGTAATCTCTCTAGTGAATTGTAAGCATCAAGCCTGGTAGTATCTAGCTCCTTTGCTAATTCGCTGGCCTTTATGTTTGACTTTCTAGAGAGTACTGTTAGGGCATTTATCTCCCTTTCAGATAACCCTGCATCAGTGAGTATCTGGTTCCACGTCAGGAGAATCCGCCCCCATCAGTTATCTTGCTTAGAGAATCTAGAATTTTAGCAACGTGCCTCCTGGGCCTGAAAAGCCAATCATAGACATGATGAATGGTGTTGTCCGGGCCGATTACGAAGGAGGATTTTGCAGGGAATGAGCCTAAGTGCACTGGAACCTTGAAGATATCAGCGACGACCCTATCTGGATCAGACAGAAGGGTGAATGGAAGATCTAATTCTTCTTTGAAGGCCTTGTGTTGCTTGACCGAATCCTGACTTATGCCAATTATCTCCACGGGTGGCTCAAGAGAGCGGAATAAATCGTATTGTTGCTTGAAGTTCAAACATCCTCTTTTGCAAGTTGGAGAACCAGCTTTAGCGTAGAAGAAAAGTACTTTCCACGAGCCTTCCAAGTCACTGAAATTAAATTCTTCACCCTCGCTCGTAATTAGCGAGAAATCTGGCGCTTTCTGTCCAATCATCGATGACATGTTTTTCTCTCCAGTCGGTCGGACGGCTGCCTATATGTCAAGTATATGGCCCATTCTTTTTCCCTTGGTTGAGAGATAGTTCAAATTTTCAATGGAAACTCCGGTTATGTGCTCGACCCTCTTAACGACCTCAATACCATTTTCTCGCAGGCCATGAATCTTCAATGGGTTGTTTGTCATTAGACGAACTGTCTCAACGCCCGCATCCTTGAGCATCTTAGCAGCTATGCCGTACTCCCTTCCATCAGCGGGAAGTCCTAGGGCTAAGTTAGCATCAAGGGTATCATAACCTATGTCTTGGAGAGCATAGGCCTGGATCTTGGAATGCAATCCGATTCCTCTTCCTTCTTGTCTAAGGTACACGATAGCGCCGCACCCCTCTTCCTGTATCTTTTTCATTGCAGCCTGTAGTTGTGGACCACAATCACACTTCATCGAACCGAATGCGTCACCAGTCAAGCATTCTGAATGAATCCTGACCAGTGGGGCTTCACCATGCGAAATATCACCTGTGTACAGGAGTGAGTGCTCCTTGCCTTTGTCATCCAGTGTAACACTCACCCTGAAGTTTCCATACTCCGTGGGCAGGAAGGCATCTGCTTCAATTTCAATTGGTTCAGCATCTTTGTTGACTTGGATAGTCATGTGCTTCGGTTGTAACTAGAGGTTATGAATGAGTGTTTGAAATCGAATAGGCTGGAAAACACCGCCTTATATGCACAACATCGTTGAACAGAGCGTGGCTGATGTGTACGGAGAAGCTGTTGATGTTATCTCCCCACGAGTTCGTAAACTCAATGACGAGCTTGTTAACACGTCAGGAGAGTTCGTGCTTTACTGGATGACATCTACAAGGAGATATCATTACAATGCTGCCTTAGACAGGGCAATAGAGATTAGTTTAGAGCTAGATAAACCATTATTGGTCATTGAATGCATCTCGACACGGCACGAGTGGTCCTCTGAGAGGATCCTTACATTCGTAGTCCAGGGAATGGTCGATAACAAGTCCATATTTGGTGATAATGGGATAACTTACATTCCTTGGATTGAGAATCACATTGACTCGGGAGATGGAATGTTGAAGAAGTTGTCAACTAAGGCGTGTGCTGTTATCATCGATGACTACCCCACATATCTTCCACGTTGGGTAATGGAAAGAGCTAGTCGGTCTTGTAAAGTCACTGTGGAGGCTGTTGATTCAAACGGAATTATTCCAATGAGTTATGCTGATGATGCTCACAAGACTGCTTACTCATTCAGGAAGCACGTTCAGAGAAGCCTCCATGCGGCTTTGTCAACGTTCCCTAACGAGGATCCCATGAAAGATATCGATGTGGACATAGAAATGGACATGTCTAGGTTCTCGGAAATTGTGAAAGAGTTGGAATTAGAATTTCCGCCGCTAGAATGGATATGGAGAGTAGCAGAAGGAGGGAGTGTCGGAAAGAAAGCTATGGCTCCGCTTGAGATAGATCATGACGTTTTCCCGGTCGAGTCAGTAAGAGGAGGGTTTTTCGATGCGGCATCGAGATTGGGTAATTTCTTGGATAATAGACTGGAGAAATACTCTGAAGGAAGAAATGATGCTGATAACCCAGCAGTCAGCGGCCTATCTCCCTGGTTGCATTTCGGACACATCTCTTCATTTAGAATCGTAAAGTCAGTACTACAAAGAGGGAATTGGACATATGACTCAGTGTGCATAGAAGATACAGGAAGAGGGTCGAGAGCTGGTTGGTGGGGGCTTTCGGAGTCTTCTGAGTCATTCCTCGATCAGATCATCACCTGGAGAGAGCTTGGATTCAACTTTGCTCACTTCAGAAGAGACCACGATAGCCTCGATTCAATTCCTCGATGGGCTAAGAAGACGTTGAATGAACACAGGGACGATGAGAGAGTAAATTATACATTTGAAGAAATTGAAGGGGCCAAGACTGATGATATAGTTTGGAACTCGGCACAGAGACAGCTCTTGAGAACCGGTCACATGCACAATTACCTTAGAATGCTCTGGGGAAAGAGAATACTGGAATGGTCTCCTGATCCAGAGACAGCTGCTGACTGGATGATAAGAATCAATGACAGATGGGCTCTAGATGGCAGAGATCCTAACTCTTACACTGGCATATTCTGGGTATTGGGGAGGCATGATAGGGCATGGGGTCCAGAAAGACCGATATTTGGAAAGATTCGCTACATGTCATCTGCTAACACCAAGCGGAAGCTCAAGCTAGATGGTTACCTTTCGAGATGGGCAGAAGACGCGCCTATTCCAAAAAGTCCGCCAAGGTGATTGAATGTACAAATACACACACGAAACTGTAGTAGATGCGGATATTGATTCGACATTCGAGTGGTTCGAACACGAGGGGTCATTCAGAAGACTGATGCCTCCATGGGAAGTAGCTGAAGAGGTAAGAGCAGATGATTCTCTCGAGGTTGGGTCTCAGAGGGTCTTTCGTTTTCCCGCTCCGGGAGCGCCATTTCTGAAGATGACTTGGGTTGCTGAGCATACCGCCTACAGGCCACCTCATCATTTTGCTGACACAATGGTCAAGGGGCCGTTTTGGTCTTGGAATCATAATCATGATCTAATTGAATCCGGAGGAAAAACTACAGTAAAAGACGAGGTGACATATCAGGTACCCTTCGGGCCCTTGGGAAATCTAGCTGATAGTATTCTTGGAGGATGGCTAGTAAAGAGTAGAATCTCAAAAATGTTCAGGGCGAGGGAGCTTAGACTACAAAGGGACATGAAGGAGCATTCAAAATTCTCACATGAAGAGAGGAAGAAAATTCTGGTTGCAGGGTCATCTGGCCTGATAGGTACTCAGCTAGTTGCCTTCTTGGACACCGGTGGGCATGACGTTTGGAGATTAGTGAGAAGACCAGTTAAGGAAGGTACTAAGGAGTTGTTCTGGAAGCCTGATGAAGGAATTCTTAATCCCTCAGATATTGAGGGCTTTGACGTTATTATTCATCTGGGTGGTGCAGGAATAGGCGATAAAAGATGGAGTAAAAAAAGGAAGGCTTTGATTATCGACTCTAGGAGAGATTCAACCCTGTTGCTTTCGGATACGATGTCTAAACTGGATAAGAAGCCAGAGGCATTCATCGTGGCTAGTGCTATTGGTTACTACGGAAATCGTGGTGATGAAGAGCTTACGGAAGATAGTTCACCTGGGAGTGGATTTCTAACTGATACTGTAATTCAATGGGAGTCTTATGCTGATTCAGCCAAGGAATCTGGAATTAGGGTTGTCAATACTCGTAATGGGATCGTACTATCTGCCGCAGGTGGCGCACTTGGAAGAATGCTCTTACCATGGAAAATGGGTGGGGGAGGCCCATTAGCAGGGGGAAAGCAATGGATGTCATGGATCTCACTGGATGATGAGATTTACGCAATACATCACCTGATGATGAATCGGGATTGTGTGGGCGCCTACAATCTTACTGCTCCCAATCCTTGCAAGCAGAAGGTTTTCTCCAAGACTCTTGGAAGAGTCCTCAGAAGACCAGCTTTCGCTCCAATTCCCGGGATTAGCATGAAGATACTATTTGGGGAGCTCGCTGGACCGCTTCTAATAGAGGGGCAGAGAGTTCTACCAAGTAGATTACAGAGTTCGGGTTATGAATTCCTCCACAAAGACCTTGAGTCCGCCCTTAGAGACTCACTTGGTATTTGGAGGTAGTTCGGTGGACTCGTCTGTAGAAAAAATAAGAAATATTTCACAAACAGGAATGAAGAATCGTCGTAATATTGGTCTTTTTCTATTTCTAATAGCCATTCTTTGTGTGATTTTCTTTCCTCTTGACAGCCAGTCAGTATTGGGAATATGTATTCTTTTTGGACTATTCACCGGAGGTACCCTGACTCTGTTGGAATCTAGAACTCAGGTATGCGTCTATCATGGTTTTCAAGGAACTCACGAATCTTCTTCGGGAATGAAGAAGCATGATGATGTGGCTGTATCAGAAGCCTGTAGGAGAAAGAGTGGTTTGATAATTATCCAAAGCGTGATATCAGGCTTGCTGCTTACCTTGATTTCTTACATGTTGTAGGTTTTGGATCTATGGAACATCCCAATTAGAGCTGGTGCGATGACCATGCTTGCAATCAATGACAGGACAATCATTATCGCGCAAAATAATCCGAAGGTTGAGAAGAAACCCATCTTGGACTGGTTGATTACCATGAAGCCAGCAAAATCGGATAGTGCTGAACCAAAGAGTGCTAGACCCGAAGCACCTCCAACGACCGCAATAGAATCTAACTGTGACTTTCCTTCTTCTATCTCTTCTCGATATCTCTCGATAAGATGAATCACGTAGTCTACTCCTACTCCCAAAGAGATCGCGGCAATTGAAACGGTGACCATGTTCAACCCATATCCAAACAAATCGACTAATGCATACAGCCAAATGATCATTATGAATATGGGAGTAGTGGTTATTCCGGCATAAATGAATGATGTGGTGCCGAATGTCAGAGACATAATTAGTGCTAAAGCGACGAAGTGTAAGAGATAACCCTCTCCTAGTAATATTAGTGAGATTATCGCGAAAATTATGATATTGAAAAGTATTAGAGGGGCTTTTTCACGAATGGTAGAAATGTTTCTTCTTATCCTCTGAATAGTGGTGCCGCTGTCTCTGAATCCCCACCATAGTGTGATGAAGCAAAGAAACACACCGAGGATAATCGTGTCCTGTAAGTCATCCTGCATAGAATTGGCTGCAACGAATCTGACCACTGGCTCACCTGTGGGTATTGCCCATGATATAGGATAGCTTTCGTTGATGAATGCGCTATCTAGTGATCCTCTATCCCTGAGAAGACTGGTGGATAGATTCTGTAGAGGTTCCATATCATTCTGCAATTGCTCCAATGCTGGCTCTACCAATGCGAATTGCTCTGGACTAGATATTCCGAATCTTAGTGTTGCTCTGGGGTATAGGGGAGCTTCTCCTGATTCAGTCAACCACGGCTTATCATAGTCCAGCTTTCCTTCCACTTGTAGAAACTCTCCAACTATGCTCGCTGAAAGAGCTGGGTATCCACCACTAGCTGGTACTCCTCTAGTCATCATGAACCCATAAAGAAACTCAAGTGATTTACTATCATTAGTTGAGGGTATGAATATGAATTCAAAGTTCCTATTTGGAATGACAACGGTCTCACAGCCAATTCCTCCATCATTGGAACTAAAATTCCAACCAGCCTGCTCGAAGGGAGTCTGGTCCCAAGCCATAGCCGCTCTGAGATACCATAGCATCTGATCTACTGCCAGAAGCTCTACTTCGCCATCTGGGGATCTGGTTAACTGGTTGGGATCTTCTGGCCCGTGTGAATTCATATTTTCTCTTAATTCTTCTATCGAGCCCAGAATTCTTGGGTTAGTCATATTGCCTTCTAGAAGGATGTAAGCAGGTTCTCCCTCATCGCTGAATCTCTGATTGATTAGCCCCACTCCGACTGCTAGATCCGACTCCTCCTCAACAAAGTCCTCGACTTGGAAATCTCCTTCCAGGGATGTCATCATTGGCACAGCTGACATGGTTATTAGAAGGACTGCGATGATGACCAAGGGGTACATCTTGAATGATTTGGTAGTTATCGATGAAAGCCAAGATTTTGGAATCATGTGAATCTTGTCGGGATCTTCATCAAGGAGTTTACCTCTTGATTCCAACCAGCTATCAATGTCCAGTCTAGCAAGTGGTACCCAGAGTCCAGTTAGGAAAAAGGCACACATGACGCCTATTCCAGCTTCGATACCGAATGATCTGAGTGCGGCTATGCTAGATGTGAGATTGGCAGAGAAAGCAACTATGGTCGTAACCGAGGTAAGCATAACTGCAAGTCCTACTTTACTTATTGAGACATGACATGAATCCTCTATGGATTTCCCTAAGCGTCTCTCCTCCTTGTACCTATGAAGAGAGTGGAGGCTGTCATCAATCTCTAGAGCTAGAATAAGAATGGGAAGAAGATTTGAGAATTGGGATCTGAATATGAATTCAAATCCGGTCTTCTGACCGAAAATCATGGCCCATCCTATGAGTCCGTACATCCAAACCAGTGAGACCATGAGACTTGTGGAAACGATAGCGACATCAGAAATCCTCCTCAGATTTATCCAAAGCAGGGCCACTACGATAATTGACATCGCTACGAGCAGGTATGCGCTAGAGAGAAGTTCACGATTGATTTCGACATTTATTCCCTCGGCGAACATTAGGGTCACTATGTGTTGATCTGTCTCCCTCAAATCTTCCTCTATTGCCAAATACAGCCATTCGACCGAGCAAAGTGACTGATTGTTCTGCTCCCTTTCCTCACAGTATTCGAAAGAGTGTCGGATTGGATCCGTTACTAAGGTCAGTCCCTCTCTTTGGTATCCAAATTCTATTGTTGCATTTTTCCATGAAAAGGTCCACCCTCTTTCCTGCATCTCTGCTCTATCTAGATTGACTATCAGCCAAGCAGAAGAGGCTGACCATCTGCCTTTCTCCCATTCCTCGGACACAAGGTTACCATTCTCTCCAACGGTGTGATTTATGGGACCTATGACTGAGCTACTGGGATCTGGTGTGAACGCTCTATCGTTGGATAAGAATCTCAAAAATGAGCCGTTGCTACTGTTCGCCATCCTATGTGCCGCTAGATCGATATGTTCCTGAGTGACCGTTGGATCATCGAAAGTTAGGCATTCTAGTATTCCGCAGTCCGTCCAGTTTGTCGGAGCTGGGTCCATTGACTCATCGAGATCTAGCGTCAGAGCCAATTTGTATGGATTTATTCTAGGCTGAGTCAGAGATGAGTTACCAGACATGAATGACCTGAAGTCTGAAGCGAGATCGAGCATCCCTATTGCAGGATCGCCTGAAATCTCAGAGGCGATGGGCAGAAAGAATTGTGAAACGTTATGATTTCTGAGAGTGTCTGCGTTGATGTCTATTTCTCTCAATACAGTAAGATTCAGAATTCCACCCTTCAGAGTCTCTGATCCGGAGTTCTTACCAGTATAATCGGCGATCATGGAGACATCAGAATCTGGATTGCCAAATTCAGCCCCATCTCTGACAAAAACTCCGAAGCCCCAGATATTTCCAGCTGCGGTAAACTCCTCCCTGAAAACTAGATTCGCGTCTAGCTCAGGGGATTCCATATCATACGATTCTATGTCTATAGGCTCAAACGTTGCCATAACGCCTGGAACCATTAGGATTGAGAATATAACAGCCGAAACGTGTATTTTCTTTCTTCGGGGAATTAGATACTCGGCGACCCGGGAGAAGTCACGCACGTTGATTCCCTACTGAGCTTATATTTGACTGGTTGTGATGCCTCATAGCCCACAGTCTCTCAGCTGATTGAGGATATCTATCTGTTTTTCAGAGAGTTTGTCAGTTTCTTGGAGAACGAATTCGATATCGAGATCAGAACCTTGATGGCCATGCCCTTGTATCCTCCTTCTATCTCCTATCTTAGTTCTCTCTGGTACATCTATCTGAATTCTTTTTCCCATGGGCGTGGTAATCCTTACATTGCCTCCCAGGAGAAGGGTTGAGATTGGTACGGGGGCCTCTTGGATCAATCTACCATCTTCCCACCTTCTACCTTCCTGAGCATCCAGTCTGAGAGTTATCAATAGATCTCCAGGTTCTCCCTGTGGATGTTCATGACCCATTCCCCGGAGTCTCAACTGTTGACCATGTACGGCTCTTGGTGGGACCTTGACATTGATGTTACTACCTCTGGTCTCCACTCCTGCGCCATTGCATTTGGTGCAAGACCTAGATGTTCCAAAACTGGCTCCTTTGCACTTCTCACACCTCTTCATCCTCCGATGTGAGAAATTGATTTCAGTACCGCTTGTAGCTTGTTCGAGAGTGACATCTAGACCTGCCTCGATATCAGTTCCACGGGTTTTGTGCCCCTTAGCTTGTGAATTGGGGTGGCCCCCAGATCTGGATCGTTCATTATTTGGGCCAAAATCCATCTCGGCATTTCCCCTGCCACCCATGAACTGAGAAATTATATCGCCTAAATCAAAGCTTGAGGAGGATCCTGGAAATGATCCCCTTCCTCTAAACATATCTTCCATTCTTCTCTGTTGATCCCAATCCCTTCTAGCCTCAATTGAACCAATTAATTCATATGCATTTTGAATAGATTTGAATCTCTCTTCAGCGGCTGTGTCATTGGGATTTCTATCTGGATGATACTGTCTCGCGAGCTTTCTGTAAGCCCTCTTGATTTCTGCATCGGAAGAATCCTTTGAGACACCGAGAGCTCGATAAGGATCCTCCGCCATCGGACTAGGTCGGTGTGACGTATGCCTTCAACCTGCTGAGTGATTTATCGATGTGATAATGTGATTGTAGGTTGTGCGATAGCTATGGCAGTGGGTTGGGCCGTATTCAGAAACTATGTTGGGCACGCGAAGGAGATAAAGGGAGACGTCACAGATTATCCCAGATTTTTTCTAATGCCCCCTACTTCACATGTCGAGTCTGATATAGATGGAAATAATGTGATTTCATTGCGTGCGGACGAACATGTAGACTACGAAGTTGAGATGGTTATCAGACTGGGTGAGAATCTGGAACCAGTTGAGATGTGCATAGGTTGCGATACCACTAACAGGACTCGGCAGACCCTGGCTAAGGAGAAGGGTTGGCCTTGGCTGGAGGGCAAGGGTTTCGAAGGCTCTGGAGTTCTTGGGACTTGGGCTCCTTGGGATCCAAGGATAATGGAGATCTGTCTATCTTTGAATGGTGAGACCAAGCAACTGGCTACCACTGATCTAATGGTTCATTCATTTGAATCCATAATGAGTCACCTTGGAAACTGGTATGGGCTTAGTCCGGGAGATTTGATTTGGACGGGGACCCCTGAGGGAGTGGGGGCAATGATCGTAGGAGACAAAATAGAAGCTTGGATGAAAAATTTAGAAGGAGAGGTAGTAAGTTCTCTCAGTGCTGTGTGTATAATTTAGCAGTAGTTTAATTGATAAGGTTAGATATAATCGGAAAATCATGGATGTAGAGTATGAATTCAGACCGGCCTTCACGCTGATGACCGCAAATCTAGGACCGGGGGAGTCTCTGAAAGTCGAGCCGGGCGCCATGGTAGCCCAGTCAAGAGGGGTGGATATGAAAACAGGCATGGGCTCTGGCGGAGGAATCGGAGGATTTCTCAAGAGTATGACAAAATCTATGTTTGGTGGGGAGTCTTTCTTCGTAAACAATTACACTGCTGGCTCTTTTGGGGGATGGATCTCTCTGGCCCCTTCTGCCCCTGGAGATATAATGGAATTTGACCTGTCTCCAGGAGATGAGTTTTTCATGCAAGGTGGTTCTTTCATGGCCTGCACACCGAGTGTTGACACCGATACCAAGTTTCAAGGAGCAAAGTCTCTTTTCTCAAGAGAGGGGGCTTTCTTTCTGAGAGCTTCCTGCCCGAGAGGAGTTCCTGGAAAGGTATTCTATACATCATATGGTGCTATCAAAGAGATTGCTGTAGATCAGAATAACCCAGTAATCGTCGATAATGGACATGTTGTTGCATTTACAGGAGGACTCAGTTATCGAGGTACCAAAGTAGGTGGAATGGGCTCAGCTCTTCTTGGAGGAGAAGGAATAGTTCTGGAATTCAACGGCAACGGTAAGGTCTGGATCCAAACTAGGAACCTAGAGAGCTTAGCGACTAGGATGATTCCTTTCCTACCTACTGCAAGAAGCAACTAGTCATGAGAACCTTGAGGTGTAATATCCTCTGGGATGAGCATGGGACCTGGCGTTCGGAGGATTACCAGTACTCGTCTCATTGATCATGATGGCATTATTACAGAAGGCGATTTTCTCCTTCACGAGGATGGAACTCATACTAAGAGTTCAGGTGATGAGGACGTCATAGAAACTATCGATGGTAAGGAGCTGCTGATCACTAGGTCTCTGCAGAATTGGCACACTCACTTGCCAATGACCCTCAATAGGAGTATGGGAGAAGGCCTTGCACTGATGGATTGGTTGCAGAGCAGCATATTCCCGAGTGAGAGAAACTTAACTCCGGAATTGGCCTCAGTGGGCACTAGGGCTTCTGTCGCAGAGATGATCGCTGGTGGGACTACTTTCGCCTGTGACATGTACCACTTCCCGGGTTCGATAGCGCCTATTGTAGCTGAATCAGGGATGCGTGGTGTTATCTGTGGCCCTACTACTGACTGGCCGCCCAAAGAGGATGGAGAGTCAGACAGCGGCAGGGCACTCAAGGAGCTAGAGGCCTTGATCCGTTCAGGCCCACTGGGTTCTGGTAGGGTGGAGATAGGTATTGCCACTCATGCCGTTTATACCTGCTCGGAAGAGGTCCTGAGAAAGGCTAGCGAGATGTCGAGGGATCTAGGTGCTAGGCTAAGCATACACACCTCAGAGACACGAGAGGAAGTTGCTCAGTGTCACGAGAGAACGGGAATGTACCCGATTGAATACCTAGATTCAATTGACTACTTCACTGAGGGGACTGTTTGTGCTCACTGTGGATGGGTGACTAAGAAGGAGATGAGGATACTAGCTAGTCATGGGGCACATGCTGTTCACTGCCCAGTTTCTAACCAGAAGCTGGCGTGTGGAGGAACTATGTCATACCCTGCTATGATGGATGCAGGAGTAGATGTCAGACTTGGAACCGATGGGGCGGCTAGTAACAACGGCCTTGATATGCGTGCGGAGGCAAAGGCTGCTAGCATGGTTCAGAAACATGACCATTGGGATGCCAGTATACTAGATCCTGTTCAGACATGGCAGCTTGCCACTAAGGACTCTTTAGATTGGGTGACATGGGATTTATCTGATATTCGAATGCGTCCGAGGGGAAGAAACGGTAGGAGGATTCTTTCTAATCTAATCTACTCTGGAACTAGTTGCATGGATGTCTTTGTAGATGGAACGGCTCTAAGGAGAGATGGGAAGACTCTCACAATTGATGAGCATGAAGTAGCTCTTGAAATCGAGGAAGCGGCTCAGGAATATTACTCTGAGATTTGATGGAAGCAAACACTTCTTGAAAAGTCGTGGCTCGATGCAGAAGCATGGGTTTCCTAGATTATCTCCTAGCACCGAGGAAAGATCACAGGGGATGGAACACCCCTAGTGAAGCCTCTAGAATTCTTTTGGTTGTGGTAATATTATCTGTATCCTACTGGGCTTGGCCGATAACAGAAGGAAACATAGTGATGTGGCTGGGAACAATAATCATGGTGTCGACTGCAATCCTATCGCTTGGTTGGTGGTTCCTTTCATTGGTCGCCAGAAATAGAGAACCTAGATACCTCACGTTCTCTGTTGGGGCCATTGAATAGCAGGCTTGTGTACTCATATCTTTCTTCGGAGATTCTCCATAGAGGAGTCTGCCTTTCCTAGTGAGCTTAAGCAAGACTGGACTTCTCCCTTCTCTAGGCTCTTCTCGGCATTTGATATCTCTCTTAGTGCTGAAATTCTGTCGTTATCTCCAATATCGATCCCATTGGAGTCAATTTTCTTACTCAATGATGACCACTCTGAGTTGACGAAATCCATCAGTTCCCTTGCATCCTTTATCTGGGCCTCGATTTCACGTAGGTCTGAAGTTAGCGATAGAAGCTCTGAAGCGGCCTCAGACCATTTGGATGAGTCGGAAAGGTGGCTTATGTGATCAAGTCTTTCTACCCAATCTCCAGATAGTGGGAACCTCGACTCAAGCTTTTTCCTCTGTCTAAGTGCCCTAGTGACTTCATTCGAAGATTCAGAGATTTCCCTAGTATCCCTGATTATGCTCTCAGAAAGTCCCTTGGAGAGTGAGTAGTTCCCTTCCTCATGTGCCTTTCTGGAGTCTGAAATCTTTTCGAGATGCTTTGGAAGAACGTCATTTTCAAGAGTCTCTATTGCCTTCTGAGCGTCTTCTAGGGACTTGGATGATTCTGTAACTAGATCAACTATGCTATCAACGTGTGATGGAATCATCGAAGCGATTTGTTTTGCTTCTAATGGATCTTCAGCTAGGAGGGCCTCCTTGGAAGACTCCAGGATTCCCCTTATGTTGTCAGCTGAATAACCCGATATATCTGAAAGTAATCTCTCGGCCTCGGAAATGCTGTCTACGGCTTCCTGCCAGTGTTCTATGATGACTAGAGCTTTTGTTTTGGCAACTCTGAAGAGAGTCTCTGCCTCCCTAAGAGACCCTAACTCGGCCTCTCTAAGTCCCATTTCGAAAGCTTTTCTTGGTGATTTTGCCTCCTTTGAGATTTTCTCAGCTGAGAGTACTGCTGAAAGAGCGTCATTCTCTATATCCCCAAGATCCTCAGATATTGCAATGATTCTCAGTGCCTCACTTTGGGCCTCCTCGATAATCTCAAGGCCCTTCTGAGGATTACTCCAACCTACTTCCCTAGCATTTGTAAGAATGGAATGAGCTTGTTCTAATCCTGTATTCTCGGATCTTAGTTTCATCATGGACTCTTCTGCTCTTTCTAAGCTTGAAGAGAATTGCTTCCTCAAGTCATACATCTCATCCTTTGAAAGTAGATCAGGGAACAGCGTAAAAGATACTGAGATAATTACTATCGCCCATATTGGGGGATCTAGATCGAGCGTGGCCATAGTTGCGATGGCAAGTGCTAGACCGGCCATGCTTGTCATCCCCCTAAGTCTTCTAGCTGCTATAGAGTGGTCAAAAATAGATCGTGAGTTCTTCCAGAGGAAAACTGCCAATATCAACATTAATCCTGATGAAATCTTTGCATCATTGGATGAATAATCCGATGCTGCTACTGCGATGAAACTAGGCCAGAGAACATTCGACACTGTCCCGATCCTTGATTTCTCGACTGGCCCGTAGTCAATTAGGTCAGAGAGGAGGATAGCTGAAGTAAATAGTGCAAAAACATGACTAGATCGAGATAGTAAATCGGCCTCTCCCTCGACAGCTGGCCATAGCCACCACGCCCCTCCGATGATTATGGTTAGAAGTCCGAGCAGAGCTATTTTTTCCACTCTTATTCTATGTTCGTTAACAACCCTAGTGGGATAGTCGGGTAGCAGAACCATGTACTTCGAGGAAGCATCATCTCTCATGAGTTTCACTGATGGATGTATCTTCCTAAGGTCTCATGGACTCGATTCCCCAAAGGCGGTTCGCCAGTAGTATCAGAAGAGTCAATATTGAAAGAACGGCTAAGAAAGACTTGTTTTGGGGACTTAGGGACTGAGTATCCTGATTGACGACCATTACTGCTTCTGGGAAGTCGATGGTACCCGATTCTCCGTCTTCTATTCCTATCCACTCAAGGCGTATATCCAATGGGCCGACCTCTTCGAGGGCGATTTCCAGATTCGAGACAAAGGTTCCGGGTGCAGAAGAGGTAGCCCCCGGAATAACGACATAATCTGAACAGATTTCTTCATGACATGTCCTTGCAGAACCAACTGAGGATTGCGTATTCTGAATCGTTACTCCGAAATTGATGATATTGCCCGGTTTCTGATCTCCTGAGACAAGTGTTCCGATTACATCAAGAGAAAACCCAATTTGGGGCTCGACAGAAAATTGAAATGAAAGAACCCCGATATTCCCATGTGAATCCTGGGCGCGTATGGCCATCACATGATATCCTATTTCTTGGGGTGGAATCTCTATCTTTTCAGCCGCTGACCACGACAAATTAGTGAATACCTCGTTTCCATCGACTGCTACAGTCCATGATGTATTATCAATACCATCTAAATCGTCAAAGGATTCCGTCAGTATGAGAGTAAGGCTATCTCCAAAACGCGGGGGGTTGGAGGGAGTGACAGGGTTTGAGTTGGAGATTAGCGAGGGGATTACCACTGGTCCCGCAGAGTCTTTCACCAGAATATCCCATGTTTGTTTGATTGAGTTTCCCGCCTCATCACTTACATTTAACAAAAGTCCCCACTGGGTATTTTGCTTCGCTTGATGTCTCTCATCGATTGACAAATGCATCCCATTCACTTGGGCCCCCTGGGCAAAAGAGTCTGAGAAGTGCAATTCGTCATTTGAGAAATGCCTCCATCCCTGTGACTTGTTGGAAGCCACCTGGATAGATACTGGTAAGTTGGAGCTATCAGAAGCTAGTACGTCCACGAACAGCTCACTGTCTGACCTGATACTGAGGGTATCTTCTGATTCATTATGCTCAATCTGTGTTCCATCTGACATGATCTCCGTAAAACGGATATCGTAACTTGGATTTTCTCCATCAATAATGACGTTATCATACCATGATGAAGATGATTGGAAAGAGTCCGTACAAGTCATCACAGCACTCAGAACATCCCCTGAAGAATATCCCTGCTCACTTGGGATAAGTGAGTTAACAACCACTGACTGAGAGACGAACTCCCCGACAGACGAGTTCAATATTGTTCCATTACTCGATATTTCCCATTCAAATTCGGGGGTTTCCAACGCGCTATCCTCACATTCTGCATAGAAATTTATTGGGCTATCAAGTGGGACTGATATGGAGGTCCCGCCAGACCTGGTGACCGCTAGGGAAGGAGGGGCATTATTGCCTATTGCTATCCTAATAGTTGAGTAGACAGGGGATTCTGATCTCTCGATTGTGAAATTCCCGGGATCCCCGGAAATAATTTCCTGCATTGCACTATATCTGAACTCCCATGGATCTTCCAAAGAAACAACAAGTGGTATCTCCTCAATAAGAGAGCCTGTTCTTGGCAGATCAAGAAGCCTGGTAGTCCTCAAATCACTTATGGCCACTAACTCTACTGATTCAGACCAGCCCCAAATACCGACATCTTCCAGATATACCGGCCCTACAGATGGAGGAAATACTGTAACGCTAATTGGGCCTTTAGGGGATAATTGGCTATAGTCAAATAAGCAGCATCCAGCGACTTCTGAGTCAATCCATGACCTAGCATCAATAATCAATTGGGTGAAAGTGGAAATTTCTGAGCTCGAGATGTTTCCATCTGAATTTCCTAGATGATTATCGATCTGGACTCTGAGGCCAGATGACTGATTTGGTAGCAAATCAGTACCGTAATCTTCTCTGATAGAAATATTTAGCTCCCAAGATGCATTGATATGAGAATCGGAAGTCAGACTTCCTAGAAAAATTAAGGTTGAATGTCCAGTGATAGACTCTTGATTCTGGAAGTTACTTTCCTGTTCCTCTAATTCAGCCAGAACTGCAGGCGAGAGAGTAACTAGGAGCAACACAATGAAGATTGAAATCGGTTTACTGATACCCATGAAAACTCAACCTTCAAAGATAATTGTAGATCCTTTTTTATCTAGGCCTACAGAAATCAATCTGTTTTCTGAATCCAGATCTAGTAATCTCCCCCTAAGTGAGGAATCTCCGTGAACTAAGAAGAATCCCCCTCCTCCCGCTCCGAGGAGCTTTGCTCCAGTTGCGCCCATTGACATGATATCTTGATGTAGAGAGTCTATTTCATCGGCTGAGACGCTTTCGGAAATGCCTCTCTTGATTTCCCAGGCCTCTCCAATTAACCTCCCCAGATTATTCAGATCACAAGACTTCAAGAGGGTCTCTGCTAAATCTGCTTGGTTTCTGATTTTCCTTAATCGCCCTATCTTGTCATCGTAATTATCTGGTTTTTCTCTGAGTACGTCAGAAGCACTCCTAGTGAGTCCGGTGAAAACCAATGTGAACCCTTCCTCGATACTTGATTCGCAAGATGTTGCTATTGGCCTTACATGAACTCCCTCGGTGTCGAATGAGATGGAGTTGATTCCACCGAATGCCGCCGCATATTGGTCCTGTCTGCCAATCGGCTGTCCGAGAATATCAATTTCGATCATACAAGCCTCTTCGGCCAGCTGCTGAGGGGATGCATCATGACCAGCGAACTTATGCAATGCATTCAGTAATCCTACTGTTACAGTAGAGGAAGACCCCAGTCCCGTACCTTTTGAGGGTATATCGGCAATTGTAGTAATCTCGACTCCTGAGGTCACACCAGTGACTCTCATCGACTCCCTGACTAACTCGTGGTTAAGATCCTCAAAGTCATCGACTATTTCTAGGGAAGAGTAGGATACCCTTACCCTATCATCGAATCTCTTACTGACGATGACATGGATATATTTGTCAATAGCCATGGATACTACCTTGCCTCCATCCTTCTCCGAGAGTGAGAACCAATCCATATCCGTCCCTCCTCCACAAAAAGAGGCCCTAAGGGGCGTTCGGCTGATTATCATCGACTCTGTGGGGTCGTACACTACACATCAAGACGACGGTTTATTGACGATAATGACTTGAGGTGGTAATGACAACACATATGACCTTGCCACCACCGGAGCGAAGGGAGAGCGATGTCAGACGTAGTGACCATGGATGACCTTAGCAACGAAGAGATATTGTCTATCCTTGATGATTCAGAGAGGCTCGTACCTGTAGCCAAGGGAGAAGTTCACCTTCCCCTACTGGAGGGAAAGGTACTAGCAAACATGTTCTACGAAAACTCCACCAGAACAAGAATGTCATTTGAGACAGCAATGAAGCGTCTTGGTGGGTCTGTACTTAACTTCAGCTCCACAGGAACATCCGTAGCGAAGGGAGAGACTCTTTTCGATACGATGCAGATGGTAGATGGATATGCGGATATTGCTGTCATCAGACACCCTAGGCAAGGGGCGGCACAATACAGCGCTGATGCCATTGGGATTCCGATCCTCAATGCAGGAGATGGAGCAGGAAACCATCCCACTCAGACTATGCTAGACCTATTCACCATCAGGGAAGCCCATGGTACCCTAGAAGGCCTAAATGTGGTATTGGTTGGTGATCTGAGATATGGGAGGACGGTACATAGCCTGTCCCATGCTCTAACCAGATTCGGTGCTAAGTTGACCTTGGTCTCGCCTGAGACATTGAGAATGCCTGATGAGATAGTCACTGATCTGCGATCATCGGGCTCGGAGATTTCTGAGACTACTGAGCTGAGTGATGTGATTCCTGAAGCTGATGTCATTTACATGACTAGGATCCAAAAAGAGCGTTTTCCCGATGAAGATGAGTATACCAAGGTTGCAGGAATCTACATGCTTAATGCCACGGACATGGATGGCTCCAAAGACGGGATGATAGTGATGCATCCGCTTCCTAGAGTTGGCGAGTTGCACCCTAGTCTAGATTCTACTAAAAACGCTAGGTATTTCCAACAGGCGTTCAATGGCGTTCCAACCAGAATGGCCTTACTGTGTAGGAGCCTAGGGGTCAAGATACCCAAGAAGGTGAAGAAATGAGTGAGATGAGGAGAGTCACTGCTATTTGCAATGGTACTGTGATAGACCATATTCCTGCTGGCCACGCCCTTCAGGTGATTAGGATGCTTAGAATTGATACCAATAGATCTAATCCCGTTTCTCTGGTTATGAATGTCCCCAGTGACAAGATGGGGAGAAAAGATGTTCTGAAGATCGAGGATCTTGAGTTGAGTCAGGAAGAGTTAGACAGACTCGCACTTATCTCCCCTCATGCTAGTGTGGCAATAATCAGGAACTATGGGGTGGCCGAGAAGAGGGTGGTTGAACTAGCAGATGAGCTGGTGAACGTAGCGAGCTGTACTTTCTCTAACTGTATCACACAGAATCCTAGAGAGCCACTTCCTCAGAAGCTTAGGCTAGTTAGCCGTGAACCACTGGAGGTAAGGTGCTACTATTGTGGAAGAGGTCAGGATTTGAATGAGATTATCGAGAATATCCTGTGATTTGTTAATCGATTACTCTTCTAAATTCTGAGAACTGAATTTTCTCAATAACAAATTCAAGCTGCCTTTGCTAGATTGAAATATTGCAACTATTGCAAATATCACCGCGGCGACCAAGGCTATCATTGCTCCACTACCTGTATTCAACTCTGCTGAGAGATAGAGTCCGAAGAAGACAGCACTAATGCCGAAAATCTGCGTCCATATTTGACAGGAGCGGAAGCTTCGACCAATCAGTTGCGCGGTGGCCGCAGGAGTGACCAACAATGCAGTGACTAGAAGGGTACCCACGACTTGTACCATGCTAACTACCACTGCCGCGGTTATGATACTGAAGAGTAGCCCGATAGCTCGGACAGGGATACCTTGAATCTGAGCCGCCAGAGGGTCAACCGTAGTAGCTAGCAACGCAGGACGGATCAGAAGAAGGAGTAAAAATGACACTATCGATATAAGAGATATCAAATCTAAATCTTGGGAAGATGTAAGTAGGAGGCTCCCCCACAGATAGCTTTCAACTTCAATCGTAATTCCCACCCCTGAATACCTCAATAGGACGAGGCCGAAGGCAAGCATTCCTGTTAGGAATATAGCAATGGATGCATCTCCTGTGAGTATTTCTCTTGATTGAAGCTCGTAAATCAGAATAGATGCGATCACACTGAAAACAAGTGCATACCACAGTGGTGACGCAGATCCAAGAACAATGCCGACAGCTACTCCGCCGAAGGAGACGTGTGCCAGTCCATCCCCAATTAGCGCCAGGTTACGTATCAGAAGAAATGTTCCCAAGAAGCCCGCAACGATAGATACCATTATTGCTGCAAGCAAGGAACGTTGAAACATTTCCAAGGTGAAGAACTTCGGAAACGTTACTCCAGGCATCATTGGTGCCATGGATTCCATTAGGGGAGCTACTATTTCTAGGATTAAAGTTCCAATTCCCAAAATTACTCCTCCCAATTGTCATCCTCAAACTTTTGATGGCCATCATGAGGGCCATCAATACCTCGTAAGTCGGCTAGCCTGTTCAAATCTGGAAAATCACTGGTTGGCCCATCAAATCTAATGCTCTCCTCGAGGAAGACCATCCTATGCGCTGTTTTACGCATGGCTGCTAGATCGTGAGATACCATCAATATCGTTTTGCCCTCCTCATGACAGAGTTGGTCCAACAGTTTTAGGAGAGAGTTCCGAGAGTCCCGATCGATTCCTACCAGTGGTTCATCGAGCAGAATAAAATCTGCTTCTGTTGCAAGTGCGCGAGCAATTACCGCACGCTGCCTTTGACCTCCTGAGAGACGCGAAATATCTGTGTTTTCGACATTCTCAAGACCTGTCATTTTAATTGCTTTGTCTACTCTTTCATGACGACCATTATCATACCAGTCAAACATATTACTGGAATTAATAGTTCCAAGCCTTACCAATTCACGAACAGTTAGTTTGACCTCTTTGGGGAGGTTTGCTGCCGCTTGAGATACCCAGCCAATCCGTCTGTGAAGCTTTCTAGACATTGGAGGATTTCCATATATCTCAACGGTTCCGCTTCGTGCCTTCAGAATCCCAAGGAGAGCTAGCAGAAAAGTGGACTTGCCACTGCCATTAGGACCTACGATACCAACGAATTCTCCCTCATTTATTGTGAGGCAGATATCTTTGATGATTATCCTACCAGAGCGAACAACCGATAGATCGCAAACATCCAGAATAGGTTTTCCCATCTCTCCCACCGTCTACTCAACAACCACACATGTGTTTCCTGTTCCCCCTGTCAAACACTCAGAAATTAATGTATGGTACAGTGGAGGTTGCAAAATGATTCTAAGCGTACTTAGCTCTGAGATATTCAAACCCCAGGTAAGCAGTAAGAGCGAAGAAGACAGAGGAAACAAAGAGAGCTGGAAATGCATCGTACATGTGCATTTCCAAGCCCCCTTTTTCTCTTTCGTCTAAGCAGTTTTGAGTATTAGCACCCAATTCCACTTACTATGTTCCCGATGTTCTTGTTCATCATGGACAGGTAGTCATCAGTATTGTCACTGGGGAGCATCTCCATGGTGTAGAGAATCTGCACTTCCACTCCCGTCTCCTCGACTATGCTCTGTACGGCAGTCTGGTCGGTGTATTCTTCAACGAAGAGGACGGTTATGCCCTCTTCCTTGATGTGCTCAACAACTTCAGCAACTTCTGCTGGGGAAGGCTCGCCCTCAGGGTCTAGTCCGTGAACTGTCATTATATCGATATCATACCTTACTGAGATGTAAGAGTAAGCATTGTGGTTAGCTACGATAGTTTTGTCAAGGCCTCCTGTGACACAGGTACCTTGTGAGCCCAATGCCTGATCAAAGACCACATGGAGTTGGGTGAGCTGTACGGAGTAAGCCTCGGCATTACTTGCGAATGCATCGGCTCCATCGGGGAATGTCATCGTCAGTTTCTCTAGAACAAGGTTGACTTGTTCTTTGAACGATAGTGGGTCGAGCCAGCTGTGCGGATCGTAGTCAAACGCCTCCTCTTCATCACCGGCCTCAATCTCATCCTCATCAGAGTGATCATCCCCGTCATCATGGTCGTCATGGTCTCCCTCCTCGTCTGAATGGTCGTCATGGTCATCATGATCGTCATG
>DALI01000034.1:41985-42140 GCA_002496725.1 Euryarchaeota archaeon UBA181
TCATGATCGTCATGGTCGTCATGGCCCCCCTCTCCCATTATGACATAGAATTCTATGTCGCTGGGCATAGCGAATCCGTAGTCGCCTTCTACCTCGATATGGATAATTACTGCTCCGATTTCATGGTGGTCGTCATGGTCATCATGATCGTCATG
>DALI01000057.1 GCA_002496725.1 Euryarchaeota archaeon UBA181
CGTAGAAGAATACCGTTCCAAGGGCCTCAACACCCAGCAGATAGCCGATGAGATGTCTCTTTCGCAGACTACTATCAAGTGGCTTTCTTCAGGAGGAGTTGGCTCGGATGACAGGCCTAATGACATTAGAGTCGGTTGGAGATCAATAGCTGTTAAAGCCGGTAGAATAGAGGCCATATCTTACGTATTCTGTGATATTATGGAGGAGGAGATAGGGGATGATGTCGACACAATTGTAGGAATCAGCATCAACGGAATAGCCTTTGCTCAGGCCATTGGTGGCCAAATGGATCTAGATTTAGCAATCAGTAGAAGCATAAGTGATGATGGAGAAGGGCATATTTCAGAGGTTTTCGCGGATGTCGAAGGAAAGAGATGCGTAGTAGTGGATGACGTACTCTCCGGGGGGACCACCATGTCCAAGACAGTGAACAATCTAAGAGCGGCTGGAGCAGATGTAAAACTCTGCATGGTTCTTGCAAATAAGTCCCACAGGAATGAAATTGAGGGCGTACCCCTGCGTGGACTTGTCAGAGTAGTGACTGTCTGAGGAAGAGAAATGCACTGGGCGGATTTCAGGGCTCAGAAGTTGTCCGAGAGAGAGGGGCCCCAAGTTATCGTCTCCGGGATTACTCCATCAGGAGAATTCCACATTGGCCATCTGAGGGAAATTCTAACAGCTGAGATGATACATAGAGCTTGTCTTGATGCTGGACTTGAGTCTCGCTATGTGTTCATCGTAGACTCAATGGATCCGCTGAGAAGAGTCTATGACTTTCTTTCTCCTGAATATGAAAAATTCATTGGTGTCCCTCTGGCCTATGTCCCAGCACCGAATTCAGAGGGCATCCCCAGCACTAATTCAGGAAGCTATGCTGAATACTTCTTGGCTCCCTTCCTAAAAGCACTAGAGGAGATAGGGGTCTTTCCAGAGGTCGTGATGAACCACGAGACATATGAAAACGGTGAATTCGCGGAGAAAATTGACCTCGTAATTCAGAAAAGGAGCGAGATAAGAGAGATAATAATGAGAGAATCCGGAAGGGAGCTACCTGAGGACTGGTTTCCTTACAGTCCGAGAGGTTCGAGAGGGAGCATGGATGGAGTCAAGGTCACAGGTTATGATTACCCGTATGTTTCTTGGAAGGACGACGCAGGGGCAACGGGAGTGGCCGATATCAGCAAAGGAGATGGGAAGATGCCCTGGAGAATTGACTGGGCGGCGAGATGGATCATACACGGTGTAACATGTGAGCCTGCAGGCAAGGATCATGGGGCCGCAGGAGGAAGCTTCGATACCGGAATTCCAATTTGTAAGCTACTGGGGGGTTCGCCTCCTGAAAAGATAGTTTATGAGTGGATTCAACTCAAGGGAATGGGACCTATGTCAAGTTCTTCTGGGGTGACCATAGGTCCGATGGAGGCTCTTTCTCTCGTACCTCCAGAAATACTTCGATATGTAATAGCTAGAAGCAAGATTGGTCGTCATATTGAGTTTGATACTGGGTCGACGCTTTTCGAAATGGCTGACGAATACGAAAGATTGCTAACAAGAATTGAGACGGGAGAGGTTACCAAGAGGATGAAGACCAGGATAGAGACCAGAGATGGCGCCCTGAGGTTGAGTCAGGTTACTCGAAACTCTGACCCTTCGGATTCTTATGCAGGAGTATCTTTCAGACATCTTGCAATGTTAGCCCAATTGAAACCTGATAATCAAGATGTTTTCGTCTCTCTCAGGAAGAGTGGTCACCTCTCAGGAGAACCTAGTTCCTCACTGAATATCAGACTCTCTAAGATGAGGAATTGGATTGAAGGCGTGCACTTTCCCGAGGGAGCGAGAATTACTATTCAAACTGAGATCGGCGAGGAGTTTAGGCAAAATACAACAGAAGAGCAGAGGTTTTTCCTAAATGAGCTAGCTAAGTCATTGAAAAAGTCTGAATGGAATCAGGATTCCATTACAGAATCAATAAAGGCCACAACTAAGATTTGCGAATTACAGAGTCGGGATGCTTTCTCTGCGATATACTGGTCGCTACTTGGACGTAGATATGGCCCAAGGGCTTCTAGTTTGATTATTGAAATGGATAAGGATGGATTGATTGAGCTCCTATCAAATGCCTAAAGGATGTTAGTATGAGATCAGATCACCTTCCATTTCCGATGCCTGATCGACCATATTCCTTAGTTCAAGAATGGAAGAATCTGACATTCATGCATTGGGAGGTTGATCCGGAGAAGCTCGCTAGATACATCCCTGAAGGATTGGAAATGGATCTTTTTGAGGGGAAGGCATTCATAGGAACCATTCCTTTCATGATGACTAATGTTAGACCTAGATTAGCCTTCACAATGCCTGGAATATCGACATTTCCCGAAGTAAATATCAGAACCTATGTGAAAAGAGGGGAGAAGGGTGGAGTTCTTTTCTTGACCCTCGAAGCTCAAAGTTTCGTAACTTGCACATATGCCCCTAGGGCCTACGGATTACCATACAAGTATTCGAAGGGGAGAATTGAGGCTCGCGAGGGAGAATACATATGGGAAACAAGTAGGAAGGGCGGGACCCATAAGTTAGTTGGAAAATGTGAATGGGAAAAACAGGAGGATGGGGCTCTTCCCGATACCTTAGAGGAGTTTCTCTTCGAGAGATACTGTCTTTACACCGTTCACCGTGGAAAATTATGTATCGCTCACACTCAACATGAGCCTTGGAAATTTGGACTGGGTAATGCTGTGTTACAGTCAAATTCGCTTACCGAGGAGTTCGATTTAGGCATAAGTAATGTACTGAATCCAGACTTAGTTCACGTTTCTGAAGGAGTCTATGTCAGGACTTGGTCTGCAGAGGTGGTACAATAACTGTTGAAGACGAACGTGATGTTTTAATCCTGGATGGGGATTGTGGCCTATGTCATGGCTTAGCTGAATTCATAGATAAGAGAATAGTTGATACTAGTGCTCTGGCTTTCAGACCAGGCGACTCAGAAGAAGGTAGGATGCTTATTTCAAAACTTCCTAGGCGGCAAAGAGAAGCAGATACGGTATACCTAATCAGAAATGGTAAGTCGTTTGTCAGATCCGCAGCGGCGATCAGATGTCTTCTTTACATGGGAATTCAATGGAGGTTACTATTCCCCCTCGCATGGATGGTCCCCCTCCCTCTCCGAGATATCGCCTATCTAATTGTGGCCAGATACAGGCACTATTTCTTCGAACGACCCACTCAGTGCACATTCAGAATTGATTAGGAGAGCTACTTTAATGAAAATAAGATTGCATCAATTTCTATCCAAGACTGGTGAGTTCAAAACGAAAAGAGAGGCAAAGGACGCTGTTTGGGATGGTTCTATAACTGTCGGAGGAAGAGTGGTAAAAGAGATCTCATATGAGTTCAATCCAAAGAAGAGGGAGGTCTCATTTCAAGGGAGGATATTGAAGCTTCCCAGTAATTTCAGATACTTCATCATGAATAAACCACGAGGGGTGATATGCTCCAGGATTAACAAACACGAGAAGTACCTAAACAAGAAATCTGTTTTTTCCTTGGTAACTGGAAATATGGGGACGAATGTTTCTGACTCTCTCGTCACCGTAGGGAGATTAGATGAGGGGACCACAGGGCTACTTATCTTGACCAATGATGGGGCATTAGTGAATGAGGTGGCTAATCCATCCAAAAACGTTGGAAAAACATACCTTCTGAAGGTTTCTAGCGGCATAACCCCTGAATTACTTACTTCAATGAGAGAAGGGGTCGAAATCTCGATCGAGGATAATGGCAAGTTGGAAAGTTACACCACTAGGCCAGCAAGAGTGAGGAAAATTAGTAATTACAGTATCGAGATTACCATATTCGAAGGGAAGAAAAGACAAATTCGTAGGATGATAGAGGTACTTGGCAACAGAGCCCTAGAGTTGCATAGAACCTCAATTGGAAACCTAATCCTGGAAGAATATTCCTTGAACTTTGGCGAGTTCATAGAAGTATCAAGGCAGGATATAATAGACAGGATATAGCCACACTTTGAATGCGTTATTTTAGAGTGGCAATCTCCAGTAAACGAGGTTCTGGAGTCCCTTCTTGCATCTCTGCTATGGCCTCGACCTCCATTCTAGCCCCTGCCATTGTCGTTACAAATGGAATATTTAGCTCTACAGCGAGCCTTCTCATCATATTTCCATCTAATACGGCGCCACCAGTGGACGTAGGAGTGTTGATCACCAGCTGAATCATCCCCCTCCTCATCAAATCAAGAGCATCTGGCGATTTTCTCTCCTCGATTCTGTAGCATGTTTCAACCTCAATTGAACCGTTCTCCCTGAGAACATTTGCTGTCCCGGGAGTAGCATGTATTTTGAAACCCATCTCCTGAAGCCTCTTCGCCAATACAATAGTGTCATTCTTGTCCTTGTCCTTGACAGTAATGTATACCCCTCCAGTAGTTGGAACGGGAAGTTCTGTGGCCATCCTTGCTTTGAGATATGCCGCAGCGGGTCTGACGTGTGAACCCATCACCTCGCCGGTTGACTTCATCTCGGGCCCTGGGGCTGGATCAAGTCCTCTGAGTTTGATAAAGGGGAATACCGGTGCCTTAACACAGACTGCCTCAGTCTGAGGCTCTGGAATATCCAAGGAGGATAGTTTCTCCCCTAGGGCTACTCTAGCCGCTATTCTAGCCAAGGGTACTCCGGTTGCTTTAGCCACAAACGGGAATGTTCTTGACCCTCTGGGATTTACCTCTAAGACGTACAACTCTTCGTCCCTGATGGCAAATTGGATATTGTAGCATCCCCTTATTCCAAGTTCCAGGCCAATCAAGGAGGTCCACTCCTCTACCTTCGTTAGTACATCCTCAGAGATGTTCTGTGGTGGTATGAAGCAGGTAGAGTCACCTGAGTGTATTCCGGCTTCCTCTAGATGCTCCATTATAGCGCCTATTAGGACATCATCTCCATCGCAAACTGCATCGACATCAAGCTCTACGGCATTGCCCAAGTATTCATCGATTAACAGTGGGCGATCCGGAGATAGGAATGCCTCAGCCATATAAGTCTCCAGCTGCTTATCATTGGAAAGTATCTCCATTCCTCTCCCTCCAAGTACATATGAGGGCCTGATTAGGACTGGGTAGCCAATCAGAGAAACTGCTTTTCTTACTCCTTCCGGATCAATTGCAGTGGTCCCCCTGGGCATCTTCAATTGGCATCTCTCTGCAAAATCCTCGAATCTCTTTCTATCGCTGGCCTCGTCGACAGCCCCCGGACTAGTTCCTTCGATAGCTAGGCTAAGTCCTAACTTTTCCAGATGAGGGAGATTATCTGAGAGCGGTAATGCGAGATTGATTGCAGTTTGACCTCCGAACTGGAGCAGGATGCCATGTGCTTTCTCCCTCAGTAGTATTTCAGAAACTGATTCTAGATTCAAAGGATCAAAATAGAGTCGGTCACTGGTATCAAAGTCGGTAGATACAGTTTCGGGATTATTGTTTATTATTATGGCTTCATGACCCATTTCCCTTATCGCACCAACGGCGTGAACGCATCCATAGTCAAACTCGATTCCTTGGCCTATTCTTATTGGCCCTGATCCAATTACGACTATTCTCTGCTTTGATTTTTCCTCGATTCCAGGCACTAAGTCTACGCCAATTTGTCCTGCCCCTCCTTCGTATGTGGAGTAATAATAAGGAGTTACTGCAGCGAATTCAGCCGCACAAGAGTCCACCATCCTGAATCTTGGATGAATCCCCATTTGGTGCCTTCGAATTGTTACTGCTTCTTCTCCCCTGCCGGTTGGTAGATTCTTGAAACCCGAGGAAGGGAAGCCGCATAGGGCATCTGCAATATGTAAATCAGTGAATCCTAGCCCCTTCCAAGATCTCATCTCTGACTCAGGAATTTCCGAGGGACGGAGTCCCATCTCTCCCGCGGCCCTTATCTCGGTCTCAACAGCGGCCATTTTTTCGAACCTATGTAGGAACCATCGAGTTACGCCTCCTGTAAGGTCCCTGACATCTTCCAAAGAATACCCCCTTCTGAACGCCTCCATTATTGCTGACATCCTCCGATCAGTAGGCACTCTGAGCCAATCTTCCAATATTGCTGTCGGAAGAATCTCCGATGATCTCTGATCCATAGTTTCACCACCTGAAGAGTCGGCCATTGTAAGTGGCCTTGGGTGTGGCTTCCCATACTCTAGACTAGCCCATGCCTTCAGGAATGCCTCTTCGAAGCATCTGCCGATGGCCATTACTTCACCTGTTGATTTCATAGAAGTCCCGATTGTCCTATCAGCAGTTCTGAACTTATCAAACGGCCACCTAGGGATCTTCACCACACAGTAATCCAGTGTGGGCTCGAATGCCGCTGTCGTTCCTCTCCCGGTAATCGGATTGGGCAGTTCATCAAGAGTATAGCCGACGGCGATTAATGCGGCCATTCTTGCAATTGGGTATCCTGTTGCCTTGGAAGCAAGAGCAGATGATCTGGATACTCTAGGATTGACCTCGATCACCCTATACTGGCCTGTGGATTGCTGCACTGCAAATTGGACATTGCACCCGCCTTTGATATTCAGTCTCCTGATTAATTTCAGGGCGGCGTCCCTAAGCATCTGGTGGTCCTGATCCGAAAGAGTCTGTTGTGGGGCGACAACGACTGATTCTCCAGTATGAACGCCCATTGGATCTAGATTCTCCATAGTACAGACAATTATTGCATTATCAGAAGCATCCCTCATCACTTCATACTCATGTTCTTGCCAGCCCAGAATACTGACTTCAATGAGCACTTGCCCTATTGCTGATTGAAGCAGTCCCTGACTTGCAATCTCTACGAGCTCTCCTTTGTTGAATGCTGTCCCCCCTCCAAGGCCACCAAGAGTAAATGCCGGACGAATTAGGAGTGGATACTTACCAATTTTTTCTGAAGCTGCTATGACCTCTTTGATTGAAGAACAGGCCACTGCCTCACAAACAGGGAGATCTATACTCTCGCATACTCTCTTGAAAAGATCCCTGTCTTCCGCTTCATCTATCGAAGCAAGGTCGCAACCGATTAACTCCACATTGAGCTCGTCCAATGATCCATCCTTTGCCAAGGCCGATGCTATGTTCAATGCAGTTTGCCCGCCCATTCCAGCAAGAAGTGCATCTGGTTTTTCTATCTCAAGAATCCTCTTTACTACTTCTGGAAGTAGGGGTTCGATGTATATCCTATCAGCCATTTCAGGATCATTCTGGATGGTTGCAGGATTAGAATTGATCAATATTACTTCATATCCGTCGTCCCTCAATGCCCTACATGCCTGGGATCCTGAAAAATCGAACTCTGCGGCTTGCCCTATCCTTATTGGGCCGCTTCCCAGTATTACTATCCGAGATAGGTCATTCCTTCGTGGCACTAATTCCCACCTCCTCCAATAATTGCGGGCTGGGGATCTCCAGAGAGATGGTCGGCCACTATGTCCGCGAATCTGTCAAAAAGTGGTGCCGCATCATGAGGTCCAGGGCACGCCTCCGGGTGAAACTGAATAGTAAATGCAGGCTTTCCAACCAAGTCAAGCCCCTCAACGGTCCTATCATTGGCATTAACGTGGCGTACCGTAAATTCAGCATCTAATGTGTTCATTCCTTTCTCGGAGCGAGCCCCTGAGGGATGAGGTGCTAGCATCCCCCTACTAGGGTCCTCGACTGCGAAACCGTGATTCTGGCTAGTGATGTCCACCTTTCTCGTAACAAGATCCAATACTGGCTGATTTGAGCCTCTATGCCCATATCTTAGTTTGTAGGTCCTCAAACCAGCTGCTAGACCCATCAGTTGATGGCCAAGACAAATTCCCATAACGGGCATATCGGCCCTCACTGCGGCGGCAAGAGTTTCCCTAGCAATGGTTGCTGTGCCCTTATGGGCAGGATCGCCAGGCCCATTAGAAGCGAAAAGAGCATCTGGCCTCCACTCTTCCATTATCTCTTGGAAGGACATTGAGGCGGGGCACCAGACTACTTCGAAGCGCTTGCATAGTTCCCTGATGATATTGTATTTGATTCCGCAATCCAGTACTGCGAGCCTTGGAAGCTTCTGACCATTTTTTCCCAAAGCCCCAGGATTAGCAATTATTGACTCCGCGATTGTAACTGACTCAACGAGATCATCTTCGTCGGGAGGGGTCATTTTTGATAGTATGGACTCCATCTCATTTTCCTTCTCAACTGGTCCAAAAACGCAAAGTAGGGTACCATGCTCTCTAACCCTACGAGTCAAGTCACGAGTATCGACTCCCTCAATTCCAGGGATTCCGTGCGAAACCAGTATGTCGTGAACACTTCCTATGGAGTTCCTGTGATCTGGGACCTCCATCATCTGCTTGCAAACAACGCCCCTGGGATGAACCTTTGATGATTCGGAGATACCGGGTATTATGCCATAATTCCCCAATAGTGGCCAAGTAAATGTTAGAACCTGTCCGGCGAAGGAGGGGTCAGTCAGACTCTCTTGATAACCTGCCATTCCAGTAGTAAATACTAGCTCGCCCTGTGCGATACTCTCAGACCCAAATAGAAGTCCATTATACCTAGTCCCATCGGCGAGAATAAGTAAACCTGGAGCGTTACTTGGGGGCTCCCTGCTTATTGATTCTACCAATAGATCAGCCGCATCTGAGAACATTGGAGGGTCTGAAACACCAGGTATGCCGGCCCCGGGAATGAACCCGCGTTGCATTCCGCCGCCCGACATCAGCGAAGCTGCTCAAATACGCCACTTAATCATTGAGAATGAAAATAGGCAGGAGTAGGTTACTAGTCCTCTTTGCTAACGAGGATTTTTCCATCTGCACTAGGCATCACTGAGACAGAACCTCCTGGAAAATGATCTGGCCCCTTTGGGCCGACATAAGCGTTTAGGAAAACTGCGAGAGCCGCGACTTCGGAATGTGGCTGATTGCCTATGGCGATGTTGTAGTCAGCTAGACCAAACAACTCACCGGGGACTTTAGTACCTCCAACTACGATAGCTATCTCGCCCCCAGAAGGTAAGTCAGGAGTCATCTCATTCCATGACCTACCATACATAGTGAGGTGTACAATCTTCCCTCCCGATTTGGAGAATGCCCTGAGCCACCTCATGGGCTTAGGCTCATACATGCACTCGAATTCCCCCCCGAACCTAGAAGTCACCGACCTCCAAGTTTCTAGAGGGGTGTCGTCTTTGTCTCCTGAAAGAATGACTCTGTCTGCACCGAATGCCCTAGCAGTAAGGCCCAGATGAGAAGTCATTCTCTTATCTCTATCGACCCTATGGCCTAGCCTTACGACTGTGATTTTCAGAGGCACTATATTTTCCATGGGTCACCCCAGGGGAGGTAGTCCTTCGTCATTCGTAATTGAGATTTCTTGGACTGGTGATGGAGGAAATAAATCTACACCCATATTCATCATAGTGCTCCTTACCCACTGAAGCAGAATTGCGTCCCAAAAGAAAGTTGTCGCCATTCCTATCATTATTGCCATGGCAACCAATCGTCCAGATGCGAATACTGCAACTTGCATCTCTATTTCTGGCCCCAGAATAGCATTACCCAGGGGCTCGAGTATGTAGAACATGATAATTACAATTAAAATTCCACCTATATTGTTCAAAATCGCATTTCCCGTCTCCCTTCCTACGGACATGATGAAAGTGGATGCCAAGGCCATTAAGGGAACAATAATGCTTATTTCACGGAAAGTGAACTCCCCAATCAGAGATATTGGAATATCGACATCGCCGAGAGAAGCGCCTCCCTTGTCTACTGAAATCCACCAGAAAACTGCGGTCATTGATGCCAGAGAGCCTGAAACCAGGCCCCTGAAACTAATCATTTCCCTGATATCATGCCTGTCAGAAGGCTGAAGCCTCTGGATAATTGACTCCATCAACTCTAATGATTCACTAGTAGGGCCCTCGTGAGCGTCAGGAGGCTGAATAGTTCCAATATGGTCATTTAGGCCATCTTCAATGCCTTGGTCTCCCATCACCATAGGCATAATGCGACTCGGTCACATCATAAAGCATGCGTAGAATGGAGCACCGAATATGGCCGACTGGCGACCTAAACTGAGATGCCGCGAGGATGGGAATCCCAGAATAATGGGGATTCTCAATATCACCCCTGATTCTTTCCATGGAGGATCCAGGTACAGTTCTGTGGAGCAAGCCACGGAAGCAGCCATCAAAATGGCCATTGAAGGAGCTGATTGGATTGACATCGGAGGAGAGTCGACTAGGCCAGGCGCCAAAGAAGTAGCCCCTGAAGAGGAAGAAAGGAGAGTTATTCCAGTAATTGAATCGATAAGGGATGAATTGCCCAACATGGGAATTTCCATTGACTCGAGAAGATCTTCAGTAGCAAGATCAGCGATTAGCGCCGGTGCTGACATGATTAACGATGTTTCAGCCCTAGGAGATCCGGATATGGCGAATCTGATTGCAGAATTGGGATGCCCTGTATGCCTTATGCACATGAAAGGAGTACCGGAAAATATGCAAGAGAATCCAAATTATTCCAATGTGGTATCCGATGTTAGGGCGAGTCTGGCGGAGTCGACATCAAAGCTGAAAGATCTTGGAGTGGAGAACTCTAGGATAATAGTTGACCCTGGAATCGGATTTGGAAAACTTCTGGAACATAACTTGGCTCTATTGTCTTCTGGCAGGGATGTAATTCCTGATGGTGAAATGGGGTTAATGTGGGGAGTAAGCCGAAAAAGTATGTTCATCGACCTCCTTGGAAGGGATGCAACTGAAGATCGTCTTGCAGGTAGTTTGGGAGTCGCTTCCAAGGCCGGAGACTTTGGTGTCGATATTATTAGGGTCCATGATGTGAGAGAGCACGAAGATCTGTTTTCTACCATAAATTCTTTGAGGTGATGCTTTGATGGATGGAGAGGGTAATGTAATTGATTTCGATACGAATCTGAGACTCATTGGGACCGCCCATGTAAGTAGTAAATCAGTTGAGGTAGTTAGACAGCAGATTTCAGAATATGAGCCAGATATCGTAGCAGTGGAGTTGTGCAACTCTAGACTGTCGTCGTTACGAGAGCCTGAATCACTGGACTCGGAAGATCTTCTGAAGATAATAAAAGATGGAAAATCTGCCATGATCCTCCTACAGTCTGCCCTAGCCGCTCAGCAGAGAAAAATGGGACTATCTACCGGGGAGAAACCTGGTGCTGAGCTCCTAGCAGCAGTGGAGAGTGCCGAGGAGTTGAAGATTCCAATTGAGCTGATTGATAGGGACGTGATCGTAACCCTCAGGAGAGCTTGGCATAGAATGGGATTACTCGAAAAATGGAGGATTGTGAAAACTCTCCTATTGGAAGAGGAAGATGAAGATCTGTCAATCGACGAGGTACTTGGAGATTCGGATATGATGAGCAGGATGATGGAAGAGGCACGTGAAGTCGCCCCGGGAGCAGGAGTTGTATTAATTGATGAGAGGGATACTTTTCTCGCTGGAAGAATTCAACAAATCCGAGGTGATGGCAAGATTTTGGCAGTAGTTGGAGCGGGGCATCTAGAGGGCATAGTAAGTAATCTAAGGGAGTCACCTGTAGAGGTCACTTCTAGGTTGCCTGAACTTAGTACTGAGCCGCCCAAGAAGATTTGGCCCAAGGCGTTAATGGCCGCTGTACCTCTCTTCCTCTTTGGGATGATTGGAAACATGGCTTACAACGGGCAGATGGAAGAAATTAAGCAAACTGCTGAGACTTGGTTGATTCTGAATGCCCTACTGGCTGGATTGGGAGTGATAGTGGCCAGAGGGCACCTACTGTCAGCATTAGCAGGGGCATTGGCATCGCCAATCACATCTCTCAACCCTTTATTGGCCGCAGGATGGTTTGCTGGATATACACAGATAAAGGTAGACTCACCTACTGTGAAGGACGCGAGAGAATTTCTTATTCTGGATGATTTCTCACTCTTTTGGAATAACAGAGTGGGCAAGGTATTGTTGGTTACTGCGATGGGGAATATGGGGTCAATGCTGGGCGCATGGCTAGCTGGTGGGGCTATTTTCTTGCAGTATTTCATCTAATTGATGTAGGGCTCATGGAGACTCTTATCCGGCTAATGGGCCCCTTTGCTAAGATTAAAAATTAGGAGTTGTGATCCTAAATAGTCTCTATCACGACTGCTATTCCCTGGCCGCCTCCGATACATGCTGTTGCTACGCCATATCTGCCACCCCTTCTTCTGAGCTCCAAAGATAGAGTCAACAGGAGTCTAGTGCCTGTGGCGGCCAGCGGGTGACCGAGCCCAACAGCACCCCCGTTGACATTAACTTTGGAGGGATCTATTCCAAGGTCTTTGATGCAAGCAACGCATTGCCCCGAGAAGGCCTCATTTATCTCCCACAAATCAATATCCTCGACTCTGAGACCAGCCTTCTGCAGTGCTAGATTGCTACTGGGGACAGGCCCGTGTGCCATGATCTTTGGATCTAGCCCCACAATCCCCCAAGAAACGATCCGGGATAATGGCGAATCTCCATCAGACCTCGCTCTTGCTCCTGATTTTACTATGATGGCAGCTGCTCCATCTACTACGCCTGAAGCATTTCCAGCGGTTACTAGTGACTCAGGGCCAAAATGCGTCCTCAGCTTCGATAGTGACTCGATAGTGGTCCCCGTAACCACATGATCATCATGAGTCGCATCAATGACTCCTGCAGGTGTATTTACCTCGATTATCTCCTCAGTCCAGACTCCTGATCTGACGCTCTCCTCTGTCCTCTGGTGACTCCTAACTGCGAACTCATCGGCCTCCTCCCTGGAGACTTCCAATCTTTTACAGAGTTCATCACTAGTTTGTGCCATGAAATAACCACAGATATCATCCCTTAGGTTCGTAAAGAGGTAGTCTTCCATGTCCTTAGGAATTTCTCCACCCTCCCTCGGCGGTCTCCCAAGCTTGTAAGTGTCCCTCATCCCCCTTAGCACGTGAGGGGCCTGACTGAGGTTCTCCATGCCACCGGCAACAACGGTCTCAGCCTCGCCTAGCATGATCATCTGAGCGGCTGAAACTACAGATTGAGCCCCACTTCCACAGAGTCTGTTGAGAGTGAGCATTGGAACCTGGTGAGGAATCCCTGACAATAGCCCTGCTCTCCGAGCTCCAAATATTGCCTGCGAAGAAGTCTGTAATGCATGCCCCATGATTACGTGATCGACTTCCGATGGATCAGTTCCAGTTTTCTCTAGAGCGCCCTTGATAGCTATTGAGCCTAATTCCTCGGCACTGATGGATGCAAGTCTTCCCCCTTGGCTTCCATCTCCTCTTTTCCCACCTAGCCACTCGCAGAAAGGCGTTCGGGCACCTCCAACTATGACTACATCGTTATCTTCCATGCTTGACGCACGGGGATTAGGCTCAAGAGTCTGACTATTCGGTGGCTTGTTCAAGACTGTACATCTTCAGTCATTGAACCTAGGTAGTCCGGCAATTCCACGCCTGACATCTTGGCCACATCGTGAATAGGCGGTAGGCTCTGAACTAAGCTACTAACGAAGTTACTAGTAGCAGAGGAGCCATCTGAGTTATTGCCGCTATCCCAAACAGTAATCTTGTCAATCTTGAGATTTCTGATAGCCTCCGTCTGGGCCCTGACCATATTCTCAATCTTCTCCACCATCAGAAGAGTAGCGACCGCTTTGGGGTCCCCGGAGGCACTAGCCACTAAATTGCTGTAGCCGACAGCCTTTGCATCGAGAACTTTCTGAATTCCCTCTGCCTCGGCCTCGTACTTGGCAAGTATTGCATCCGCCTCTCCTCTAGCCACCCTTCTCTGCCTCTCAGCCTCTGCTTCTGCAGAGATCTCAATCTGCTGCTTCTGAATATTGACCTGCACAATCTCGGACGCTTTGAGCCTCTCCTCCTCTTCGGAGTAGAATGCTCTCTGAATCTCAGCCTCGGCTTGTGCCTTGGCCACGTCGGCCCTCTGCTTGGCAGAAGCCTCTGCCTCAGCTAAGTCGGCGTTAGCCCTGGCAATCTCTGCCTGAGCGGTATTCTCTCCTGAGATCGCCATAGCCTCCTGCTGCTCGACGAAAACACGCTGGTCTGCCTCTGCGGCTTTCCTTCCCTTCTCGGCGGCGGCCATATTTTCTGCGACTGTAATCTCTCTTTCCTTGCTTGCTATGGCGGCACCTATGGCGCCGTCCCTCTCTGCATTAGCGACGTCGACTCTGGCGTTCTCAACCGCGGTAGCGGCGGCCTTCTTACCTATACTCTCGATATAGTCCGACTCATCTGTGATATCGACTATGTTGACGTTTAGTTGAGTGAGGCCAAACTTCCTGAGTTCTTGATCGACGTTCTGGGTAATCAGTGACAAGAATGCATCACGATCCTGATTGATCTGCTCGATAGTAAGAGATGCAACGGTAAGACGCAATTGACCGAGGATTATCTCCTCAGCTAGCTTCTCGATTTCTGGAATCTTGAATCCGAGTAACCTCTCAGCGGCATTGGCCATTATCGAAGGCTCCTTGCTGACCCCCACTGTGAATGTACTTGGGACATTGATCCTGATGTTCTGGAGTGAAAGAGCACCCTTTAGGTCGATATTAATGGGCATTGGCTTGAGAGAAATGTATGCATAGTCCTGAATTAGGGGCCAGACTAGAGCAGCTCCACCATGCACCACCCTAGATGGCTTCGCTGTACCATCAGCACCCTTGGCAGTTCTTCCATAGATTACCATGACCTGATCAGGTGGACACCTCTTGTATCTCTGGGCGAAGAAAATTACTGCCGCCACTAATACCAATATGATTGCGAAAATCATTATGGTTCCTATCGTTCCAGCGCTTGCTCCATCGTCTGCTTGTCTGAGTGTTGTCATCAACATTCTGTTCACTCCTAACCCTAAGACGTAGGCACAGGTCAAGAACTCTTTCCCGTAAATGACGGTTTGTCTGCTGAGAAGGGTAAAGTGTCAGATTCTTTCTACCAATAGGACCTCTCCCATTGTATCTACTACTTGCACTAATCTTCCTGTGCTAATCTCTTGCCGATCATGGGATCTTGCATTGTAAGTACTCAACGATCCGTTGGTCTCTATCTGGACCTGCCCTACGCCCTCGTGAGGTATTATGAGATATACCTGCCCTTTCGCACCGACGGTATCTTTGATGTCCACATTGCCAGTTGATTGCATGGCCATGAAAACCTCAAACAGCTTTGCAGTCCCGTACATTGAGGCGGTTCCAGCTATTCCCCCTGCGGCTACGGCGATGGGGTCTGATCCATCAGACTTTAGGACCCATAATCCAGCCAGTCCGAAGAACAACATGAATGCCATTACTCCTTGAAATGTCAAGGCCTTGAATGATGCATCTGAGCTCATGACATCTATTTCTAATCCAAAAAGACCTTCGAAAACACCCTCGGCGACACCACCAATTAACATCAATACGAACCAAAGCAAGAATAGGATCCCTCCCAGGAGTGCAGAAATCCCGAAGATCCACTCTAAGCCAGTGGCGTTCCCGAGCCCTACAAGATCGAATAGATTGAAATCATTGATATCCACCATGAACCGCCTAAGCGTATCCGGCATTTGACACATTCGGCTAATTAGGCCCCTTAATGGTAGTTGGGAACACCTTCGCAACAGGCCTCGACCACTCTGAAGCACCTCGGGCATTCCATATGCTGGCGACGAGGCACCGCATCTCCAATGAAGCCACAAATGCAACTCATAGACTTGCAGTGATCAGAGTCCATGATGTTGGATGACCATAAAGGACTTATTCTTCTCGGTGGAATCTTCTACTTCTTGGCGTTTCTAAGGGCGAGGTATCTCTCTAGAGCCAAAATAGGACCCAATGAAGATCCTGTCAAAACTGCTGTAACGACTATGTTGAGGCTGCTACTGATGTACTGATCCATTGAGGTATAGACGAATAGGGAAAGTAGTATCATTATGACAGGGATGGCAAATCTCCTCAAGAAAATCTGGTACCCGCCCATTTGGTCATAAGCTGGATTGTCTATGATTCGATCAATCATTTCTTCCAGACCTGGCTTCTGGGTTGACATATCAACTCAGCCTATTAGCCACGCTAGCGCCCCGAGGAACGTCATTAGAACAGGTATTGCATACCATACCGCCCTTACAGCCCTGGGAGTCTTATCTGCTACATCGATTATGGCACCATATTCATCCCTGACGAACTCTGTCTTTTCCATCTTCGAATAAACTTCGGAGAATTCCTTCTCATGACGGGCCAAAAAAATCAGGAAATAGATCCCTAGCATTAGAGAGCTGCCACCTGTAACGTTAAGCAATATGCTAATCATTTCCAGCAGAGCGCCTGATGAGCCCAATTGTGAGCCAATCAGTAACTGGCCTATTCCAAGCATAAACCAGAGTAGCGAGTCGACCCTTGCCATGAGCACAGGAAGAGGCACTGACTCATCAAGGTGTTCCCGGCAGGATTACTCATCATGGGCCTTCGGACGAGCTTCCCATATGGCCCAAGTCCCCTTGGCCGTAGCTATCAGATCTCCCTCGGAGTTCTTCATTTCCCCTTCCATGTGAGCCAAATTCTTCCCTCTTCTCACTATCCATCCCCTAGCGCTTAGAGACATTCCCTCATAGGCTGGCCTGATGTATGAAATTACGATTTCAGCAGTAGCGCACCACTCGTCCGGGGTTATCATCGAAAGAAGGGCGCCCCCTAGTGCAGTATCCAAGATTGTCGCATGAAGTCCGCCATGAGCTACACCACCAGCGTTTAGATGACTCTCCAAAACGGTGACTTCGACAACGCACTCTCCTTGACCAATAGATACTGGTTCGAGTCCTATCATCTTGCCGAATCCAGGGAATGTGGGCGGGAACTCTGGCGCGTCTTCCATAGTTTTGCGGGGGCGGCCGGTCTAATGATTGCTGAGGTTAGTCACTCTCCTGTCTGAACTGCCCATAGTCTGGAGTATATCCCTCCTTGTGCGAGGAGGGACTCGTGAGTTCCCTTCTCTGAAATGACCCCTTCGTCAAGTACGGCTATCACGTCTGCGTTTCTTACAGTGGAAAGCCTATGGGCGATGATCAAGGTAGTTCTTCCCTTGGAGATTTGAGCTATAGACCTCTTCAACGCGGCCTCTGTCTCATTATCCACATTGCTAGTGGCTTCATCGAGGACCAAAACCGGAGCGTCTTTCAGAACTGCCCTAGCTATGGCTATCCTCTGCCTCTGACCTCCAGAAAGACGGTGCCCCCCTTCTCCGATATCCGTCTCCCAGCCATTTGGAAGAAAGTCAATGAATTCCATGGCCTCGGCGATCTTTGTGGCCTCTTCCACCGACTCGAAAGAAGCATCTGGTTTCCCATATCTGATATTATCAAGAACAGAGCCTGGGAAGAGGGTTGTATTCTGACTAACGAGGGAGATTGATCCTCTGAGAGATTTTAGAGTCAGCTCGCTGACTTCGTGACCGTCCAGGGAAACTCCTCCCGATTGAGGGTCGTGGAATCTCATCAGTAGTCTGATCAGGGTGGTTTTACCGGAACCCGTGGAGCCAACCAATCCCACAGTTTGTCCGGCTGGGACCAATAGATCGAGGCCATGGAGGACCTTTTCCCTATTTGGGTAAGAGAATTCTACATCCTTGAAAAGAATCTCGCCATTGACTTCTTGGAGTCGGATATCTCCCTCAACTATCCCTACCTCAGTATCAAGGAGATCGAGGACACGCGCGGTAGATGCCATTGCCCTCTGGTACAGGTCAAAGGTCTCACCTAGTCTTGTCAGAGGCCAAAGAAGCCTTTGAGTGATGAAGACTATGACCGAATACGCACCAAGGCTGATACTTCCTTCGAGAGCCATCCACCCCCCTACCAACATGTTAGCTGAGAATGCGAAAAGAATTGCCATTCTTATTATCGGGACGAATGATGCAGATAATCTGATTGCCTCCCTATTGGCCTCCCTGTAGGACTCTGAGGCCCTACTGACCCTCTCTGCCTCTCTATCCTCTGCTGTGAACGATTTGATAGTGGTGATTCCCTGTAAGTTATTGTTCAGGAGCGCATTCAAATCTGCAACCTGCGACCTCACCTTGGAGTACCTTACACCGATTCTTCTCTGATAAATGAATGATCCAGCAACAATTACAGGAATTGGCACTATTGCCCATAAAGCTACTTCTGGAGCTACTGAAAACATAATTCCGCCTACCACTATTATGGTAGTTGCTACTTGGAGAAGATCTGTTGCCCCTTGGTCCAAAAATCTCTCAAGCTGATTTACATCATCATTCATTATCGCCATTAGGCCCCCGGTGGACTGTTCCGAGAACCACTGCATCTCAAGTTCTTGAATGTGAGAGTAAGCTGACATTCTGAGTTCATGCTGAGCGGTCTGTGCGAGGTTTCTCCAAAGAACTGAGTAGAAGTATTGGAAAAGAGACTCAAGAACCCATATCACCACAGTGATTCCAGTTAGGATGTAAAGTTGCAGATAGACATCTTCGTACCCTAGGTTAGCTAGGAATGAGTTCTCCCTGGATGAGACTACATCGATTGCCATTCCAATAAGAACTGGCGGGGCGAGATCCCAAACTTTGTTTAGGATAGAGCATAATGAGGCCAGAATTACGGTCGACCTGTGATCTTCTAATTGTGAAAGAAGCCTAGATAGCGGATGCCTGACTTCTGACATGACCTTGCCCCTACTGTTGGAAGTATGAATATGCCGAGGGTCAGGAAGAGGACAAGGGGCCGCCGGTCCATGAATTGGCCCATAAGTCAAAAGCGGCAATTGTGGGATTTCCAGTTGAATTGGTCCTTACAGCATAAAGATCTCCTGCCGAGACCAGATTATCCAAATCTCGATCTGCCCATTCAAATTCCCACCATTGTCCCTCTGGTGTCGTGACGTTGGAATAGTTTGAGTCCATCCTCAGGATCGCCACCGTAACAGCTTCGCTATCATTACTCGAAAGACCTCTGATCTCAATTTCTCCAGGTAGTGACTCAGAAAGAAGATCTGCTGGAACTTCTCCAGCCCAGACAGATACCCCCTCATACTTTATTGGTTCCTTGAATGGGTCAAAACCGATTGGCGCTCGAGTCATGCCTTGGTCAATCTGTAAGTCGACATCATCCCCAACCCTTACTGTAAGGATAAAATTCTCCTCTTCTCCAGAATACGTCTCGATAGATGTAATGTAGGGGGGCTGGCCTCTCAACTCGACTACTATGGAATGTGTGGAATTAGAAGACGTAGCAACTTGTTGATTGGAATCTTCGTCTCCTGTAATTCTCCACTCTAGATTGGAGATAGTAGTAGTATCGAATCCGAAAGGCGGCACATCATCAGAACTAACTGATGGAGAAACTAGGGCGAATTCAACGAATGGATCAACATAGTGAGGAGAGGCATCTCTTCCCTCGAACCAGACATTACCCACCCTGATATTAGTTATTGGCCCCCCATCTATTACTTGGTTGTTATAGGAATAAGTACCAATGGTCACCCTTTTGGAAATTGACCTCAGTTCCTTCGTATCATCCTTGGAGACGCTCCAATGAATTTCTCCGAATATTCCTTGGATGGTTGATGTTGATGTTGTCTCTATTGTCATACGATCGAAAACTGAGGCATAGATCAGGGCATTGAATGAATTGTCGCCGGATAGGATTTCATTCAGATTATCTGAGGTCAAAGGAAAACACCCTTCCTCGGGACATTCTTGTTCCTGACTGTTCAAGCAACCTGACATCCCAGAAAGTAGGAGAAGGAAGACTACTGTCCCAGTGCGTACCATATGCTGATGGGAGTGGATTACATAGATGAGGGTATGCAAATGCGGTCAGAAGGAAGTGATAAGTCATGCGAGCCCCCTATATGGGGCGTTGTAGTGGGAGGTACAGTAGGGGCGTGATTCCATGAGTACGAATATCCTAGTCGTTTACAAGAAGAACTTCGAGGAGGTTCATGATATGGCGCTTGCAACGGTCAAGAGCTCTCTTGATCGTCTTGTATCCGAGAATATAGTCCGTGTCGATTATACTGCAAGGGAGACAGTGCGTAGAGCAGATTTTGATGGTCCCGATCTAGTGATTGTCTTGGGAGGAGATGGCACTCTCACTTCGATTGCACATTCTGTAGATGACGAGACTCCCATCATGGGAGTTAACAGCCACCCTAGGATGAATGACTCTGATGGCTCTTATGGATTCTACATGGGTAGTGATCCGGATAACTTTGAGGAGGATATCCGTACTGTAGTCAGTGGTGGTGCAATTGTAAATGTACTACCAAGACTCCAAGCAGAGATAGTGACAACCAGCGGGAATAGAATTAGGACAGATCCTGCACTCAATGACCTCCTCGTAGCCAATACTCACCAATACCAACCTTCCAAGTACAACATCCAGATATCGAGCGATGTTTCAAAGGAACCGATTAATATCGCTCAGCAATCCTCTGGGTGTCTTTTCTCGACTTTCTTGGGACAGGGGGCATGGTTCAGGCATGTAGCTAATATTGAGGGCACCACATTTCCACTGGAGGAAATAGATGACCACTACCTATTCGTAGCGAGGGACCTCCCTAGAGGGGACAGGAGGGATGATGGATCTTATTGGTCATGGACGGATAAGCCCACTTTAATGACCAGTGACATGCACCGGGGCTACGTCGTAGCTGATGGTTGGGACGAGTTTCACTTCACCAGGGGCGCTACGGTCAGCGTCGACTTGGACGGGCCGAAGCTAAAACTACTGACATTCAGGAGCACTATCTATGACAGGGTTGCCAAATGGATTCACGCTTGAGCTAGAGAATCTGCTCTAGGAAAAGCTTGGTTCTTTCGTGCTTGGGATTGTCGAAGAATTCGTCTGGAGTATTCTCCTCTATCAATAGCCCCTCATCGAAGAGTATGACTCTATCTGCAACTTCCTTGGCGAAACCCATCTCATGCGTCACCACTATCATAGTAACGTCCTCCTTCGCCAAGTCTACCATCACATCCAGCACTTCCTTGATCATCTCAGGATCGAGTGCTGAGGTTGGCTCATCGAAGAGCATTATCTTCGGATCCATGGCTAATGCCCTAGCTATTGCTACCCTCTGTTGCTGTCCACCTGAAAGCCCAGATGGATATTTGTATGCCTGCTCAGGAATTCCCACTCTCTCGAGGAGCTCCAATGCCCTTGACTCTGATTCGGATTTGGACATTCCCTTGACTTTCATTGGGGCTAGGGTGATATTCTCCATTATTGTCAGATGAGGGAAGAGATTGAACTGCTGGAAAACGAATCCGACCTCGGATCTGACATACTTTAGATCCTTGATTGACGTATCCTCATCGATAGTTATCCCATCGATCTCTATGGTTCCTCCGCTATGTGGCTGGAGCCTGTTTAGGGTCCTAATGAATGTAGATTTTCCTGAGCCAGAAGGGCCAAGGATAACTATTATCTCGCCTCTTGTTACTTTAATATCAATTCCATTCAGTGCCCAGAAATCTCCAAAATTAACTTTCACTCCTTCGGTCTTGATTATCAATTCATCGCTAGTATTCATGCTACTTCTCCTCCTCCTTCCTTAACCAATCCAAGGCTCCTCTCCACGTTCATGGAGACCCTGGAAAGGTAGAATGCGAAAACCCAGAATATTAGAGCTGTGAAGTAAACTGGCTCTAGGAAGTCACCTAGGAACCTCAAATCAGTATTTGCCATTGTCTTGGCTATTCTGAAGAAGTCGATAATCTCGATAATGAATAGTAGGGTGGTGTCCTTCCAGAGACCTATGAAAACACTGACGATAGATGGCAGTGTGGTCCTGACAGCATTCGGTAGCTCGACTTGTAGCTTGATCTGCATCGGACTCAGCCCTAGTGCAAGGGCGGCTTCCTTCTGCCCGCTATCCACGGCTTGAAGTCCCCCTCTGATCACTTCAGCTATGTAACATCCACCAAAGAGGCTGAATATAGCCATCATTCTGACTATGTTGTCAAAGTCCTCAGGATTAGTGAAAAGTGGATCAGCGACATCTGGTAAAAGGTACATGGCGAAGTACAGCCAACAGATTAGAGGGCCGGATCTGACTACCTCGATAACCGTAATTCCTGGCCACTTGAGGATAGGCAAGTCACTCTGCCTCGAGAATGCCAGAAATACCCCGATTGCGAACCCTAGAACACAGCCTGCAGCCGCGACTACCAAGTTGATTAGTAACCCGCCCCATCTAGCAGGGGGAACTCCATCCCGAGTAATGAGCTCTAATTGAGACTCGAGAATACCAAATCCAGTTAGGGCGCCAGCGACATCCTTGATGAATTCTGGAGGATCGAGGAGTACGATTGTCAGAAAGAACGTGGAAACCGCCATTAACCCAATATTCTTCTTGGCACGGTTTACCTTGTACTCTTCGACGCGTTTGGAGTAAATTCTCATAGTTGCGAAGCATACTAATGATAACACAATAGCTAGAACGAGTCTGAGAATGACTCTATCAATGTTGTAGTTTGCCTCAATAGGGTTTCCTGCGAATAGCAGCACCACTGCAGAGACTATTCCAAATCCAACTAGGAATGATCGGATAGATGTTTTAGATGCCCCATAGGCGGCCCCTCCCAATGCCCAAACGAGGAAGATTATTGGCCATATCCTCCAATTCTCGGAAACTAAGTAGTCCTGTGTCAT
>DALI01000068.1 GCA_002496725.1 Euryarchaeota archaeon UBA181
GGGCAAGATCCACATGAAGAGGAAACCCTCCAAGGCAGGTATCAAGAAAATCACTATGGCTAAGTCCATTCAGAGGATAGCTGAGGAGAGGGTCAGCAGGAGATACCCAAATCTCGAAGTCCTGAACTCGTACTGGGTCGGAGAGGATGGAAAGAACAAGTTCTACGAGGTTATTCTCCTAGATCCATCCCACCCAGTGATAATCGCCGATAAGGAACTTTCATGGGTATCAGAGGGAAACAGTCACTCTGGCCGTGCGTTCAGAGGTAAGACCAGCGCAGGTAAGAGAGGAAGGGGACTTCTCAACAAGGGCAAGGGTGCTGAGAAGCTCCGTCCTAGCCTGAAGTCCAACAAGAACCGTGGCAAGTGATTCCCACGGCCGTCATATTGATGCGATATGATACGTTCCACCGTTCGATGGCAGACCTCCACGCTTCAGAAATCAGGGGTCTCCCAGTGATTCTCCCCAGTGGCCGTCTGCTTGGAACGGTGTACGACTCCTTCGTCAATACCGATGACTGGTCCTGCACCCATATCTTCGTCTCAGACCCCCCAGCTGATCTCGTCGAGGGAAGGACTCACTTGGCCATACCTTGGAAGTGGGTCAGGTCGGTGAGCGACGTAGTATTGCTAAGGTGGTTCCCGCCAACCCCGATTCCCAAGAACCTTTGACTCCTCGATGAGCTAATCGCCGATATGATTCAAAAGGGGGACGATGACCCTAAACCGTGCGTGCTGCCACGATATTGACCCTAGCCGCCTTACTGATGGCCACCTTATCCCCAATAGCACATGCTGACACAAGGGGCGTGATAATTTGTGCAGGCGCTGATATGGAGATGATGCCAGCAAATTGGGAACTCGAGGACCAGGCATGCGTCAGAGTCGATCTCGGAGTTCTCCAACAGGGAGAAACACTCTCATTCGACATCACCACAGACTCGGAAATAGACATACTCCTATTTTCATCGAACGCTATTACAGTCTATCAGAACGAGCAGTCTTACAGAAGTGACTCAGTATGGGAGAGTGACTCCGTCTTCGAGGAATTCAACGGCTCAGGGGCTTGGCATTGGACAGTTCCATCCGACAGAGACGCTACTCGTTGGTACATGGTCTTGGATAATCTGGCACACCCACAGGACTCAGGTTCTGGCGACCAAGGGGTAGAACCTGCATCCGTGACCCTCGATGCGACTACCATCTCACCTCAGCCATTCACTCTGGTAGACACCATCGTTCGCCTGGAGTCAGGCGAGCACTCCATTCTCTACGGGCCTTTCTCTATGGACGAAGGAACCCAAGTTAGCATTCAGGTCAGTACAATGGAAGGTGCCCCAGACGTATTCATGATGAACGAAGAACAAGTCGAGTTGTACACCTCAGGTGGAACGGCCGCAGCACGCATACAGGGAACTGACATGCTCCTGATAACATCCAGCAGGAGTATCGTCTGGACCGTACCGGGCTCTCTCGAGGGAACTGACCTCTACCTCGTCGTCGATAACAGACCAGGGCCTTCAGGAGGAGGTGCTGGAACCCTCCCAATCGCGTCTACTGTAGTCATGACATTGACTCCAATAATGGATCCAATAATCAGTGGTATTTCCCCCTCTGGGACTGTAGATGTAGGGGCTGAGATAACCTTGGACGCATCCAATACTCCGAACCTGTCCAATCAAATTTCTGATTCTGGATACTCGTGGGATACAGATGGCGATGGGTTTGATGATAATTCTGGAGTGCTATTCAACATCAGTTGGCCCGAGCCCACTAACATTACGATCAGGCTTTCAATAACCGGTACCGATGGCAGAAGTACTAGCGTGTATGAGGAAGTAAGGGTCGAGGACATGTCTCCGCCATCCGTCGAGATTTCTGTTGAAGGGGTTCTCGAGAGATCATTCAATGAAGACATAGTTCTAGGCTCCACATTCACTGACAACTGGGGTGTTTCCAAAGTAGAGTGGCTGGTGGATGGAGAGCTCCACTCTGAGTTCGAAGATGACTTCGGGACAGCATCCACATTCTCACACACATTCCAATCTGGAGAAGAATCAGGAATCCACCTAGTGACTCTCAGGGTCACCGATCTCTCAGGAATGATCACCGAGGACACAGCTTCAATCCAGGTCTTCGACTCCACATCCCCTGTCGCAGGAGCATTCGACAACTCCCTGATTTCCACAGTGGGAGAGCTTCTCGAATTAGAAATACCATTCGAGGACCAGGAGTCAGAGAATCTGTACTTCTCTTGGGATTTCGACGCACAAACCGATACTGATGGCGATGGTGATGAGGATAATGACGAGGATGCAGTTGGACCAATGGTACAACATTCATTCGATGAATCAGGAGTATACAGAGTAATCTGTAGGGCTCAGAATGACGAGGGCTTGGTATCAGTGGTGGAAATCCTCGTCACTGTGACCACGGTTTCCAGCGATGACGAGTTAGGGTTCACTGAACTACTGATGGCCCTCGGTGGAGTAATTCTACTGATAGTGATAGTATCGATGGTTTATCTGAGGGTCGCCTCCAATCGAAGGATGGCCTCTATCATTGCAGAGTCCGAGGCCAAGAAGGACGAGCAAGAATCACAACCCAAGGAGATCTCAGTGGATGAGCAGAAGGCGATGTGGGGCGGCACTAGCACCAGTTCCGCTGTCTCCCAGCCCCAAGCCCTAGGTGGTGGCATAGCAAGCGGGATGTCAGGTGCTATTTCCTCCGAATCAGAAGCGTCATCAATAGACATTAGCGATGAAGAGTTCGACGAATTACTCTCGGCCCCCAGTGTCCAGAGAGAAGACAGTCAGGCAAATGACCTTCTCAGCGCATTCCAAGATGACGATGATGAGGTCGATCATGAAGGGAGCGTAGTGGAGTATACCTTCCCAGAAGAAGAATCTTCCAATCATGAGATTGAAGATAGTTTTGACTCAGCAAAGGTATTCCAGGTTATCGAATCCGAAGAAGAAACCATTCCTGATGCTACCGAAGATAGAACGGTGAGGAGTAATTGCTCGAAGTGCGAGAAGATGTTCGAAGTCGACCTTCCAGAAGGTGTCGATAAAGCACGAACAGCTTGTCCACACTGTGGCTCGATTGAAACAGTGGAACTCGCGTGAGTCATCCCCAACTCGCTTCAATCGAATAATTATCCAAATCAGGAGGGGCAATACCCTTTAGCGCACCTCTTTGAGGTGCGAGCATGACAAAGAGCGGTGTCCGCGTTGTTCACAGGGCCCCACGGCTCCAGAACAACAATGCGTTACTAGTGGTTCTTGTTATGCTAATCCCACTTTTTGCACCTATTCAAGGCGCAGAGGCAGAGGCTAGAATCGAGTCACAGGACTTCGAAATCCTCGATCGTCTTTCTGATGTACTAGATAATCGTCAACAGGTGCTAGACTCTAACTCTGTGGGGCAAATGGCCGGACCTGCCATTCAGGGCGTCAAGGATGGAATATCTCCTAGCGGGCAAGCCCAACCTCTTTCTTCAATAGGGGACTCCCTCGAAGGGTCTTCCTTTACCGAGACAATGCCTTCAGAGCCTGAACATTCTCTGCCATACAGGCTGATTCTTGGAATCGAGGATGATGCGGTTAGCGTTGACAACGTCTGGCAGACTCTCGTGAATATCACTGACTATGTCATCCTAACAGAGTACACAGATTTGGATGGAAACGTAGTTACGGGGACTGAAGTAGTAACATTCACTGCTAATTTCCTCTCTCTCATAAACCTACAGACTGATCCTCTGAGTCATGCAGTAGACATTGACAATGATGGCGATGACGATATTCAAGTCGGGCTGAGCATCTCTCTTGGCAACATAGGCTTAGACAACATAGATCTCGATACTGGAACGTTATGGATACAGCCCTCAGTCTCTTATTCTGTGGATGTCCTTGATTCGAGTCAGACGGACAGTGTCTGGGATGAAATGGACTCCTTACAAGTGTCTTTAATCAAGTCTTTCGCCTACTCAAGTCCCGATTCGGTACTGGCGCTTGGGGATGGAGAGAGCTATATTTGGGTAGTCGACTCCAGATTCTCAACAATGCCTCAGGATTTCTCCCTGAGTATTGGGATCGAGAGGATATTCTTCAATGCGAGCGCCGTACTGCAAGATCTCATACAATCACTAGTGAATATATTCGCGTCGGATTTCGATGGCTCGGGCCTGACCCTTATTGGCATATCAGCCCCTTACTCGATATCCATAGACTCCAGTGAGATGGATTCTTGCCCAGATAGGTATAGTCCCGAGCAGCTTCTCTTTCTGCCCCCCGAAGAGATAGATTGTGGAGTTTCCGTAGGTCTTGGGTATGCTAGATTCTCTCCTCCCTCAGAGGGTGTAAGGCAACTCTGGGAACTCGCATACATCGATCTCGATGTCAAACCAAATGGTGTCTCCTCGATGATTCCCGGAGATGTGGAGCTAGTAATCAGAACGGATAGTACAATCCCCGCAGCTGGTGGGATAGAGGGAGATAGAAGCCTCACTACCGTTGAGTATTTCGCAGATAGGAGATCGGATATACACATTCACTTCTTTGAAGACAGGGCTGGTGTTCCTGCTGAGGATAACGGGGGCTCATTCGGTAACACCACGGAATCACTTGGGTGGTTGAGAGGAATGCCCGAGGGCTCAATGTCCCAAGGGGAGATAACTAGGATTTTCAGAATGCTAGGATCCTCCGATGAGCCAGATTTGCCTGGGGGCAAGCCAAGTAGATTGGGGTTAATACTGGGAATAAAGAACTTCTCAAGAGACACAAGCCCGAACGAGGATGACCCAACTCTGCCAGTGAATCCAGCATATCCCCCGATCAGTATGATTCTACTCAGATCAGCGCAACCTCTTGATTCGTTGGACTACACCTCGTGGTTCGAGAGAGGGGGGGAATCAGCAGATCACAGAAGGGTCGATATTTCTATTCAGTCGATACCCACAGCCCTGGTTCTCTTCGGGTCCTTTGATGTCAGTGGATCAGATGATGCTCAAATCAGCCTCGATGACTCAAACAATCTTGATTTCGTATCTAGAATAATGGACTCACTGATTCTAAATCTGGTAGATCTATACCTAGATGTTGGGGGAATACTCAACAGTATCCCCACCACAGTTGTGGAAGCAATAACTGGTAGTGTCGGTCCTAGTGGCGATTTACAAGGTAGGGAATTCAACTTATTGATGCATGATAACTGGGGCGCATTGAGAAACGAGATGGCGATTGGGAGAGTCGGATTGCAAATAGGCTCCAGCCCACATCCAATCATCCTAGGGGACCATCTGGTTCTCTCCAAAGACAAGGGCCTTACTCAGGTGGTAAGTAGGGAGGGGACACTAGTGGACCCACTCGTTCCTGTGGCTGCCAGCATAGGTTTCAGTGGCCTCTCCGCCTTCTCAATCGATGATGACGATATTCTCGATGAACTAACCGTCTCAGTGAATACATCATCCAGTGAACCATTCAATTTCGTCTATATCGATCACGAGCCTAGAACAATTTCCAACTCTTCGTATCAGGCACTCGCCATTTCTGATATTCCAGATGACATCAGTATCATGATAGATTCTGAGACAGCGACTTACACTGCATCCCAGGGAATGGGCAAGATAACCTACACGGGAAAGGATCTGGAACAAAGGCAAGCTGTTGAAATAACTGATTTTCCAAATGAGTTCACAGCGTTTTTCGGAGGATTCTCTAGCTGGTCAACGACTTCATCTATCGGTATGATAGAAGCCCAAATCACAGATTCCCAGGATCCCGAAACAATGTCTGGAGATCACTTCATGTTCCACCATGATCCGAATGATGGAACATCAACAATATCCTCCAGAATTTCAGGAATATCTGAAGTCAGTTGGATCCCCCCAATCTCCGAAGGATCCCTAGGGCCCGATGGTAGGGGAAAGGCGTCTATCTCTGCATCAGGGGATAGATCAATGAGCCTTAGCGTAGACCATGCTCCGACTTTGGATGAAGACCAACTAACCGCTGTCGCAATAATAGATCCATTACCGTCATCAGTTTCTATAGAAATTCCAACTAGCTCTGACTCAGGCCCCGCTCTCGACATACCTGAACTTAACACAAGTCTAGGATTGTCTGGGCTAGCCTTCTTCCTTGGAGGATTCGCTGATCTTGGTAGGTCGGTTAACACCGTCCTTTCTGGAATAACCACTGATATTTCAACAGGAGCAAACTCTGGGGAATCCAGTGAGGATTTCTCTTTTGGCATGCAGTTAGAGGCCAATGCGCCCTTTGACCTGGTAGTTGAGTCAAGTCACGGAAATGGGTCCCTAGAGGCCCCCCCGTGGGTCCATGGAGTCTCATTCAATGCCGCCCCCTCGGGAATCTCGGATGGCTTCCATCTTAGGACATGGATTCCCGATCTACCTCCGGTAGTCGATATGTCTGTATCCAGATCCGTTGAAGGGGAATCCCAAGACTGGCATGTGATGTTGGCATTAGACGGCTGGATCCCTGCTCATAGTGAAATGATGATCCAGGCTAGGGGGATAAACGGTCAAGACCTGCTAATGACTCTCAATGGACTGGAAGTGGGAACTCCTACTGGTATGCTCATAGACTCAACGTTCGAGTTTGAGACGGTAGCAGGAATTACAGAAGTTTCCACCTCTGCACACTATTCAATGACCGAAAGATTAGACTGGGCTCATGTACTACTGATCAACAGGGATGCAGGAAGTCGTACTGAGATAATGATTGACGAAATCCCAGAGGTGATTGATATCACTGCAAGTCTCGGTACCGCAGTTTCGATAGACATGACAGTGCCGGATCAATACTTGAGAGAAGACGGAGTCGGAATAAATTCGATAATGATGCAACAGATGCAATGGCTGGACTCAGCATGGTGGCCAGCAACTATTTTCTTGACCGATGTTCCCGGATCTATCAACCTAACAACTGAGCCAGATACAAACTTCGACATAACCCAGAGTCTCGCATTCCAAGGAATCCCCATACTGGACTATCGGGCTTCAGGAGAAGGGATGTCACTTTACATCGAGGCTTTTGGAAGATCGATTAATACTAAGGGAGATATAATTTTACTCGCGGAAGGACTATCAGATAGCCTAGTCATCAAGCCAGCCGACGGATATGGTTTGAATATCCGATCAGGAGGGGATGGAGTTGATACAATATATATCAGATCTAGCAACATACCTACCACTCCACCTGTGACCATGGAGGAGATGGAGGCATTGGGCGAGAACCTCAAGAGCGCTACGATACATATCCATGAACTCGGCCGAGTATCATCGACACTTCCCGGCTACCCAGTTATCGAACTGTCAGATGTCCAAGGTGGTAAGATAATCATCTCGGCAAGAGCATCAGCAGAATTCGCAGGACAGGAGTTTGACCTTAGGGGTGTTCTCCTAGATGCCCAAACAACGTCTGGAATACCCACTGCGACTACCATAGGTGTCAACGGCCTAGCTTCCGATCTCTCTATTCTGAATATTATTCCTGGATTCGAAGGGGAGACACAGCATATCATGGTAGTAGAGCCAGTATCATCGGGTATAATGACCCTTATCGCAACTTTTCTGGGGGGTAGTTGATGGGCCTTCTTGAGAGAATTAGACAGGTCGAAGAACCTGATGAGACATTGGAAGAGAGAACTGCTCATGATGCGCTAGATCTACTCGAAGAAAAACTCAGCCATATTTCGCCCTACAGGGTCATTTTTGCCTCTCTGACCGCACTTCTGGTCCTATCAGCCTCCTTGGTTGCCGTAGTGTGGTTAGTTCCGTATGATAGGGTATCTGTCGATGTGGTCTACAAGCAGGGGGGGTCTAGTCACATAATCCTCGCTGAGATAAACAACCAGGGTAGCAGGTCTATTGAGTCTGTATCTCTAGATCTGATCTTCATAGATTCAGAAGGTATGGAAATTCAAAGGACTCATTTCGAATCAGACAGAATCTCTGCCCATAAGTCACTAGCTGGGGATGAACTGGAAATGATAGTTAACGGTGAATCAGTATGGGAAAACTACACAATTGACATAATTCTCACTTATGACAACTATCGTAAGAGTGTCTATGAGAAGAATACAATGGATGTGGGAGACTGGACTCTGGAGCTTTTCACAGTGAGGCCACCCTTGCAGATTCTATGATTAACCAGGTTCAGATAACCCATACTCTCAAAATGGCCTTGATGGAGGACTCATAGTGACCAAGCGCGCCGTTGTCCTCGTACTCTCCGTCCTGCTCCTGTCATATCTGCCTATTCTGGGCGAAGACGATGATCGAGTAAAGCCACAACAGGAAGGTCTGGAGTATTCATTGGAGCGTGTCGAGATATCCCCTGATCCAAATAGCATCAGGAGTCTGGGGAGTCCCTCAATATACGATGGCCCTGAAGATTCCAGGCAAGTTATCGCCCACTCATCGATAGGAACCTACTCTCTCAATGGATTAATTCCTAGTACTCACATGGACCATTCACTTGAGATTCCTAGGTCCGATCTAGCCATTGCTCTAGTGGATGGACAGACCGGCCTGTGGGATGCTAGGATGGACATTCTCCAATTGGAGGGAATCTCAATCAGATCCACTATCCCCCCTTCCGGATTCCTAATCCAAGGGAGCCATTCATCTCTCGTTAAGCTGAATTCCCTAGAGTCCGTTGTTTCGATTCATGATGTTCCAAGCGGATTATTAGTCCATCCCTCTTTGAGGCACACTAGCCAACAATTCGACTTGATGATTGAGGTAATAGGCTGGAAGGGCGATGATATGGTTCGTCTAGAGAATCCAGGGCTAGGTCTTGACGACTCTTTGCATTCTGTGGCTCCTCAAATGACCGATGCCTGGTCTCCCGAGCCAGGGGTGTTGTGGGGCAAGATATCTTCGACAAACATATCTGAAATCATCTCTCATCCATCCGTCTCATACATATCCCCCCTCCCAATACTCGTTCTTCACAATGACCAAGCAAGGGTAAATATGGGAATTAATAGTGTTGAGAATGCCTTCATTACTGGTCTGAATGGTAGTGGACAGATTGTTGCAGTAGGAGACTCAGGTTTAGATAACGATCACGGGGATTTTACAGGTAGAATTTCTGGCATCACTTCCGTAACACCAGGTGACTCCTCAACCGCTGACCCAAGTGATGGTCACGGGACACATGTTGCATGTACAGTGCTTGGCTCAGGCTTCAGGAGCAGTGGGGGATACAAAGGAATCGCTCCCGAGGCAGATCTCTATTTCCAAGCCATGGAAGATGACGATTCGGGGGCATTGTATAGCTATGGAATAAACTCGATGCTCAATTCAGCCTACAATGCAGGGGCGCGAATACACACAAATAGCTGGGGGTCCACAAGCGGATTTGGAGGCTACTCTACTCAGTCGGAGGATGCCGATGATAGAACCTCTACATGGGATCAGTACTGGTCGTATGACGGAATGACAGTTCTTTTCGCTGCGGGCAATGAAAGAGATGACGGCGTCTCCCCACCAGGAACTGCAAAGAACGTAATCACGGTTGGAGGGCACAAGAACAGATACAGTGGTGCTCCAGATGAAATGTATTACTGGAGCAGTAGGGGACCGACCGATGATGGTAGGATAAAACCAGATTTAGTCGCCCCAGGGGACTATGTTCGTTCCTGTAAAGCCCAGGAGGCTAGCTCCGCAGGCGGCACTTGGTCCAACACATGGTACATGGAGTACAGTGGTACATCCATGGCGACTCCTGCCGCAGCTGGCTCATCCGCACTAGTAAGGGAGTATCTGACCGAGGTGATAGGTAGGCAGGCACCACAGGGCTCTCTCATCAAGGCCCTCCTAATCTTAGGGGCCAAAGATATGGGAAGTAGAGACATACCAAACAATGATGAGGGCTGGGGAAGGGTCGATTTAGTTGAATCCCTGATTCCAGATGGAGAAATAGGAATATTTGTTGATGATAGATCTAGGATAAAGAGCGGTCAAGTAGTAGAATATACCTTCGACGTCAATTCACCTGGCAATGAGTTCAAGGCAGTACTTGCTTGGTCAGATTATCCCGGCTCTTCTAGCTCATCCATTCAACTCAGAAACGATCTCGATCTGGAACTCATCTCCCCTGATGGCATTACGTACAAGGGCAATGTCTTCACCAATGGGAGATCCTCTCAAGGAGGGACTAAGGACTCAGTGAACAATGTCGAAGTCGTCGCTCTTGACAGTACAGCCCAAGGAATCTGGACAATCAGAGTTACGGACTCACAGCATGGCGGGTCTAGGACATGGCAACCGTTCTCCATAGCAGTAAGGGGCCATAACGTGAATGATCTGAGTGCTGATCCAACATTCGTCCCTGACTCCATGAATATCTCAACTCCTATCCCCCAAGTAGGGGAGGACGTAGAGGTTTCTGTCCTAGTGAAGAATCTAGGAGCAGGGTCCATAGTAGACGTACCAGTCATCGCCAGAGTCAACTCGGCCCCTCTGGGGGAGCAACTGGTATCCCTATCTCCGGGTGAGACCGTTGAGCTGATGTGGACATGGTCCCCCGAGAGTGAGGGAGATGCGGCCTTCGAATTCTTCATCGACCCAAACAATCAATTCGATGAGATGTCAGACTCCAATAATTATCTTGGAGATATTGTGATCGTCAGTGCCCCAGGAGTCAGAGTTTCGGCACAGCAGGACACGATTATCTTAGTAGACACATCATCCACCACATCTACCTGGGACTTAACTCTGACAAATACCGCACTCTTCGAGACAAATGCTACGATATCCGCCACCTCTCCCGTTAGAATCCAAGACGGCACGCAATTCGGCTGGTTCCAGTCTTTCACCTCAAACACGTTCAACCTCATGCCCGCTGAGCAAGTTTCTGTTGGGATGACTATGGTTCACCCAGCTCCCCCTCCCCCTGGAATCTACTCAATGACACTATCAGGATACGATTTGGAGAACGATATACAATCAGATATCACACTATATTTCGAAGTCCCCGTTCTAGCAGACGCAGACATACAACTACTGAATGAGCAGATTCTTGTCAATCCATTTGATTCAACCAGTACCCAAATTACGATCGTCAATGATGGAAATGGTGCCCAATCATACGATGTCGAGCTCGTTTCTCCTGCGGGATGGCATCTGGGACTCGACTCAATAGGGACGTTCGAAGGATCCTCACATGGATCCACTGGAACATTGCAGAAAGACTCCAGTAGGACTGTTGACATCACAATCAATCCACCTGGTGCAATGATACCCGCGGGAACAACCTTCGAAGCGGCAATAATCCTACACTCAAGGGTAAGCTCGGTTTCTTGGACACAGGACATCTTCCTCATCGTAGGCTCAGTGGACGAGTTCTCACTATCTCCCCAATCTGGGGAAGTAAAGGAAGAAATCTCTCCAGATTCCCTTCTCTTAATCGATTTCTCAATCGAAAATATTGGCAATAGGGATTGGGAAATGACCCCTTATCTGATGACTGTTCCCGGAGGGTGGAATGTTGTAGGGCCTCTCAGTGCAGTGACAGTTCCCGCTGGCCAAACCGTACTTTGGTCAATGGAGCTACAGGGTAATGGAATTGCTACAAGTGGCCTCATTGAGATTAGACTAGCCACCTCTGATGGATTCAGAATTGACTGGAATACTACAATAGAGGTTCTCTCTGCGGCATCACCCCAACTAATGTTTAACCAGGTATTTCTTCCAGATGGCTCTTCCTCCGATGAAATCCTAGGTGTTGGCTCCCATCCAGTTGGAGAACCTGGATTCGACCTCCACTGGATGGTTTGGAACGAAGGCTCGGGAGTATGGAGGCCAACCACGGTCCTAGATCTGCCAAATCAAGAGTGGTCATCATCATGTTCTTCTCCTTCTTCACTTGCTCCAGGCGAGTCGGATATAGTTGAGTGCCTAGTGGTAATTCCCGATGACGAGCCTGCTGGATCAGAACCGATAATCACTCTGATTATGGAGGGGGACGGAATCGAGATTAGAGATACAAAGTCACTTCTCGTAGAGGACTCTCCAAGGCTATCTTGGACACTGCAAACAGAGCCTATAGCCCATGAAGGATATACATCCTCATACAGAATATCTGTAACTAACACAGGGAATAGCGATGTCTCACATACATTCGACGTTGAGGCCCCGGAATCCTGGAATGCTAGGGCTATCGATGGCGTGAGAATTGTGTTAAGTCCCGGTGAATCACGAAGTGTAATATTGGAGTTCACGCCCAATAGTGGCTCAGATTCGACAATATCAATCAATCTGATCAATTCCCAAGATTTCGAGGGCTCAACATTTGAAATTCCTGTTGACGTTATGCCATCACTAGGTAGTAACTCAGACTTAGGGGATTACCTTCCCTTCATACTGGGAACCCTCCTCATCGCCGTGTTCGCCGCTCTCGGTACCTATGCTTATGTCAGGACTAATGGAGATCCTCTGAGTATGCTGAACAATAAGACACAAGGGAGAAGAGCAAGGTTGAATGACGCTCCTGAGATGGATAGTACTGGTGTCCCATGTTGGATATGTAGTACTGATGTTTCTGTTGGAAATGCACTAGCCTGCTCCTCGTGCGGTGCTAGATATCACAAGCAGAACCAAGTCAATGGATGTGATATTATCTCCATGGGAAGATGCCTGCATTGTGATGCAGATGTCGATGAACTCGTAGAGGCCTGACAATCGTATCTCTAGCGGTCATAGGGTGCGAAGGGCTTAGAGGGTCGGTATTGTGCGAAATGTGATGGTTAGCAGAAGACCCCTGACTTTTTTCATTGTAATCATGCTTCTAAGTATGTCTGCAACCGTTGTTTCCGCCGATGTAGACATTTCTCTTTCCGCGAACCCAAGCTCAGCTGAGGCAACACCAGATGAGGCCGCTGAGTACAACATATTGATCCAGAACTCAGGGGATGATGATGCCGCTGTCTCCCTCAGTACCCAACAAGGAAATGATTGTAACGGGTTCTCCTCGACTTTGGAAACCACATTCGTTCAGGTCGGGTCTCAATCCTCAGAGTCAGTTACCCTCACTGTCACAGTCACCGACCAAGCCAGTGGTGAGTGTGAGACTACTGTAAATGCACAGGGGCAGGTATCCGGTGGTGCACCAGGAACTCCTTCGAATGCTGATGTCACCGTTGTAACTACAGCAGGAGACGGAGGGGGGCTATATTCCGTAAGCCTCTCCACTGATGAGTCCACAACAAAAAACTATGATGGCGAGGATAATGATGTTACCTGGGATGTCGATGTAGAGAACAACGGGGAACAGCAGGCGAACGTGCAACTGGAGATGATCTCTGACAGTGACTGCGAGTCAGATGAACTATCTGCTACAGTAGACCCCTCCGTTCTTCAGTTAGAGCCAGAAGCGCAGGAAGAAGTCACTGTTACTGTGGATATGCCAAATGGGGGTGAAACTGACGCAGGGTCCCATTGTTTCATATTGAAGGCCACTGTTACCAATGATCCAAATGCGGCCGACCAAGCTGAAGATAATTTGACCCTGAGCCTCAATGTTCCGCAAATAAGGGAATGTGACGCATCTCTACAGTATAGCTCTCACAACCTCGACCCCGGAGAGTCAGCACCAAATTCCATCGAAGTCGAGAACATTGGAAACACGGAGTGGACTGTGACGGCAAATGCACAGTCTGTAGATGGTGAGGATATTTCAGAGTGGATAGATTTCGACAGTCCTCGGAGTACGCTCTTGGAAGAGCCGGGTAGCTCAGAAGATACTCATACATTCACATTCGAAGTAACTCCAGACGACTCTCTTGAGGCAGGAACCCAAGTTGCAATTGGAATACAGGGTAGAGCTGGTTCTGAGATAGGATGTGAGAAAATTCTCACAGTCACTGTGGGGCAAGAGTTCGGTGCTTCTATGGCACTAAGTAAGTCAACTCTCTCGAACGTACAACCGGGGTCATCCGGGATCCTTTCATTACAGGTCACAAATCAAGGGAACGGCCAGGAAACTATGGCATTAGGTACATCGGGCATACCTGCTGGATGGCAAGTCTCATTCTCACAGTCATCAGTTACTCTCGGCAGTTCCCAATCATCCACCAACAGGGAGACCGTAGATGTGGAAGTATTCGTCCCTGAGGACGCTAGCGCAGAGTCCGATGCTGTAATCACCTTCACAGTGGGCAGAGGAGGAGGCTCCACCCCATATGCGTCCGGGGATCTCACTGTATCTGTAGCCGCTAGGCACGAGGTCTCCACGTCAATGGTATCGGATCAACAGACTGGTAGATCTGATCAGATTGTGCAGTTCCCAATTGTTGTTACTAACTCAGGTAATATTCAGGACACTTTCAGACTACAAGCTTGTGATCCTGGGGATCAGACAGGATGTAGTAACCCAATGTGGCAATCTTCGTTTTCAGATTCAGCCGGTAATTCCATCTCACAGATAGTACTTGATCAGGGCGAGTCAGATCAGATTTATCTGGATGTACTGGTAGAGGGAGAAGAAGATGCAGACTCCGCAGACGTACTTGTGAGGATAGGTATCTTCGGAACTAGCGAGTCCTCAGAGCATACTGTTTCTGTAATAGTCTCGAATTATAATTATGGAATGGCGGTGTCCCCTCAATCACCCGGAGATGTCCCAGGACAAATGGATGTCATCCTGCCTCCTGGAGGCTTGTTATCGTCATTCTTCTGGATAGATAATACGGGAGACTATCCGGCGGGGGATACTGCAGTTATTACAATAACAGGATTAGAATCATCAGTTACTAGGAACGTTTTCGTTGATGGGGTTGAGATTGAGAACTCTATTCAGATCCCGAGAGAAGGAAGAGTTCTCGTAGAGGTCCAGATGGAAGTGATGGAAGGCGTCTCCAATGGAGTATCTGGCATACTAAAGGTATCAGCGGCTTCTGAGAGGAACGCCGCTCAGACCACATCCATTGACGTGATGATACAAGTCATGACGATACATGATCTAACATTCACGCTTGAAGGCGAGGATGAGCAGACCTTAGAATATCCAGACAAGGCATTCTTCAGCATGTTTGTCACAAATAATGGAAATGTCGTTGAGGATGTCGAGGTGAAATCAGGAGAGTCCCTCAGAGGTTGGACGATTGACGTTATTGAAGACGAGTTCCAGCTTCAGCCCGGTGAAACCAGAGAGATTCAAGTCCGAGCAACACCTCCCTCTGAACTCCTCGGCGATGATACGTACAGGTTCACAGTAATTGCTCAGCCTGAGGGGATTCCAGTCGCAGGTCAGCCAATCGAGCTCACTGTAATTGCCATCTCTTCCAATTCCTTCCTAAATCTGTCAGAGGAGGTCCAAGACATACTGGTGTATGGGTTAACTGGCTTCGGCGCACTACTAGTAATCGCTCTTTTCTTACGCTCTAGAGCAGAAAATAAGAGGATAGTTCGGGCACTCGATCAAGATGACTCATAGTGGGTCATACTGACTCCACACCGGATAGGCTTATTTCCCAATTTCAGGTGGCTCACGTTAACGGTCCCTACGGGACCGGTGGGTGTTTGTCTTGACTACTGTTCCAGAGGCCTATCTCGCGGTCGCTGTGATGGCTCTCGTAGGAATCGGTTTCCCTGTCATGAGCTTCATTGGTTCAGGCTTTCTGAGACCTAGAAAAACAGGTAATGATCCGAACAAGCTAAGCTCTTGGCTACTTCCAGGATACGAGTCTGACCAGTCACTGTATGTCAGGAGAGAATCTACCTACGAGTGTGGCTCTGATCCTGTAGGCGATGCACATATCAATTTCCATTTCCAGTATTACTGGTACGCGATAATCTTCTTAGTTTTTGATATCGCATTCATGTTTCTCGCGTTTGGAGGAATACTGGTCATTCAGGAGGGAGCTGTCTCCATCTACAGCTCTCTAGCCACTCTGACAATTTTCATTTCACTCATGGGAGCAGGTGTTTGGCATGTTTTCAGGAAGAGAGGAAGAATATACATCTGAGGTGACAGCATGGCAGATGAAGATCAGAATTACGCAGTTTTCAACAGTAGAATGCTAGTTGACACAGTCGGTGACATCACTGACGAAGCACTCAAGGCTAGCCGTATCAAGGACATAATTGGAGTTCTAGCTGGTAGGATTTTCAATTGGGGTCAGAGAAAGTCACTCTTTCCACTTCACCTGGGAATCAAGTGTTGCGCTCTTGAGATGGCAGCAGCCGGAGCAAGTCGTTTTGATGCAGAGAGATTCGGAGTATTCTTCCGGTCCAGCCCTAGACAGTGTGACGTCCTACTGGTCAACGGTCCGATAAGTAAGAAGTTCGCTGACCCCATTGTTCGACTCTGGGAGCAGATGCCTGAGCCCAAGTGGTGTATTGCCATGGGGGAATGTGCAATTTCTGGTGGCCCCTACTTCCAATCCTACAATATTCTAGAAGGAGTTGATACCATAATTCCAGTTGATGTCTATATCCCAGGATGTCCACCTAGGCCGGAAGCACTGATTGATGGCTTCGATAAGCTTAGACAAAAAATCATCCGCATAGGTGCGAAACCAAGTAGTAGTCGTCCGGCAACTAAGAGGCCATTGATAGCTGGAGATTTGTGAGGCTATCATGTCTAGAGTAGTACCTTCTTCCACTCAGAAGTCTGCGGCAGAGAAGATGGCAAATGCCATCAGTAGAATCAAGGGTTCTGAAGCAGAGGTAGTTGAAAGGGCGAGTGGAACCAGATCTAGATGGACGGTTTCGATAAAATGTGACCCTGAAAATTGGAGGGGTCTAGCTGAGAAGCTTTCAAGAACCCATGAAGTTGACTATTGCTCTATGATCACTGGAATCCATTGGGCGGAAGGGCCGCCTGAAAAGAAGTGGGAGGTGGTATATCACTTCTTGAGAACGGGAGTTAAGAATCCACCCGAGATTGATGGTGTGCAACAGCCAATAATCGTCGATCCTACATCAGTCAAGGGTAAGCAGGTCCCTCTTGAGATTGAAGTCAGTATAGCATTACCAGATACAAGGACTCCCTCAGTTCCCAGTGTTCAAGATATTTGGGTGGGTGCTGATTGGAATGAGAAGGAAACATGGGATCTAGTGGGAATCGACTTCGATGGTCATCAAGGAATGCGTCGAGTACTTCAACCACATGAGACTCCTACGGGATATCATCCTCTCCAGAAGCATCACAAAATTCGATACCATGGTTTCGAAGAGATGTATGACGACGCTCAAGGCTTCTCTCGAAAGCCAGATGATGTTGGAAAAATAAAGTAGGTGAATGAATGGCGGAAATGTGGATTTCTATGGGGCCTCAGCATCCTATGACACACGGCCTCTGGACTCTAAAAATAAAGGTAGATGGAGAGACCGTCGTGGATACGGTACCAGATCTCGGATACATACACAGGGGCGTAGAGAAGATATGCGAGTCACGTGATTTCACCCAGATTACCACTTATTGTGACAGACTGTGTTATGCGAGTGCGAACACCTGGTCCCATTCATACATCTATGCAGCCGAGGACCTACTTGGTGTCGAGGTTCCAGATAGAGCGGAATACATCAGACTGATTGCCGTAGAGCTACAGAGAATAGCCTCACATCTAATGTGGATGGGTGCTTATGGTCCAGATACTGGGAACCTGTCTGTACTGGTTTGGTGCCTCCGTGAGAGGGAGATGATGATGGATCTCCTCCAGGAGCTAGGAGGTTCTAGGATGCACTACAACTTTCCCAGGATTGGAGGTGTGAAGAGAGATTTACCATATGGATTCGCCCAGAGAGCCCGTTCTAAGTTGGAGTTGTTTCTCCAGAGGATACAAGAGTATGAGGCGCTATTCGATGAGAGTACAGTCTTCCTAGTTAGAACTCAGGGAGTTGGTTATGCCAAGGCTGAAGAGATGATCAATCACGGTGTCTCAGGCCCCAATCTCAGGGCAGCTGGGGTCAACTACGATGTTAGATGGGCGCATCCGTATTCAGTTTACAGCGAACTCGATTGGGAACCACCTGTTGAGAGGTCCTCGATAAAGGGAGCCGACTGCTATGACCGATACAGAGTCAGAGTAGAGGAAATGAGAATTAGCGCACTACTGACACTGCAGGCATTGGATAAGATGCCAGGTGGATCTGATACATACCATGAGCCTGGAGACCCGAAATTAATCTCAAAGGCCCCCAGTAGGGCACCAGAAGGCACCAGTGGGTACCATCACTTCGAGGACAGTCGGGGCGAATCCATGTTCTATATGGCCGGAGGGGGGGAAGGACGAGGAAAGTACCCCTACAGGGTATCGATAAGATCACCTATGTTTGTCACCATTCCCTATGCTTCAAAATGTATGATTGGTTACAAGGTGGCAGATATCCCAGCAATAATGGGATCTTTCGATCCCTGTATCGGAGAAACGGATAGGTGATTGAGTGGCAAGTAGTGATTGGCTAGACTTGAATGGTTGGCTCGGTTCTCTAGTTGGATGGTCAATGGATCAGACACATGATCTCCTCCCTGATGCTGAGTATGGACTAGGGCCAATAGGTTCAGTCAATCCCCAATCATCATTCTCTTCTATACAACCTGCATTGGAGGCCTTCTTCCACGCGTCAATAATGTGCACTGTAGTATTCACCACTCTAATGCTAACTATGCTGGCTATCCCCTACATTGAGAGGAAGTTCATTGGTCGTCTCATGGACAGGCTAGGAGCTACAACAGCCCTCAGGAGTCTTTGGGTAGGGGAGAGCGGGGTAACTGCAGGTGAATGGTGGGATCAACTTCCATTCGGAATAGGAACTCCTGTAGGATGGGTCATCAATACTCTAAATTCGATATGGGGGAACGACCACGAACTTGAAACAATATCTAGGGTCAAAAACAGAAGCTATCATGGATACTGGTTCCTTTTGCCTGGCTTCTTCCAAGCCTTCGCCGACTTCTTCAAGTTCGCAACAAAGGAACACTTAGTCCCAAAGGACGCTGACAGGGTGGTGTTTGAGGTAGCCCCTGTGATCATTGTCTCAACGACGGTGATGGTATTTGCCTTCATTCCCTTCGGACCACATATTTATGCGGCCAACCCAGACCTTTCCCTACTTTTCATGATGGCAATTTTTGGAGTAGCCCCGCTCGGAGTCTTCTTCGCTGGGTGGTCATCCAATAACAAGTACACATTGATTGGTGGGATGAGGTCAGCCGCTCAACTCACAGCCTATGAGATACCACTTCTAATCACCGTATTGGGAGTCGCAGTACTGAGTGGCTCGCTGAATATCATAGAGATAGTAGATTTCCAGATGGGCCAAGAGCAGGGAAATGTATGGAATCTTTTCCTAATGCCGCTAGGAGCCGCGCTTTTCCTAATCACTATGATTGCTGAGGTTGAAAGAATCCCCTTTGACATGCCTGAGGCTGAGGCTGAATTGGTAGAGGGATGGTGGACTGAGTATGGAGGAATACGCTGGGGGCTCATGTTCTCAGCTGAGTACATGAGATCATACGCCGCATGTATTCTGTTTGCACTATTCTTCCTTGGAGGATGGGAAGCACCCTTCCAACACACCCTTTCGGATATCGCATTTGTTGGAGGGGTTTTCACCACTCTCTTCAGTGTCATTCCAGGACTGGTCTGGGTACTTCTCAAGGCATGGATACTATTCGGTGTGTTCGTTTGGATCCGAGCATCATTGCATAGGGTCAGGACAGATCAAATTCTCGAATTCGGATGGAGGTATCTTCTCCCGCTATCCCTGGTAAACCTGGTGATAGCTACCTACCTAAGACTCGAGTTGTATAACGGTGGGAACTGGGACCTATGGGTTCCAGCTGTAGTTTCCACCGTTTCGCTTGTAATTTTCCTGATATACATCTTCGACGAGGATGAAGAGGCGGCTAGGTTGAAGAGTAGACCATACAGTACTCAAGCTGTCGTCAAGGCTTCCCCTGGGAGCCATAGGGATTAGGGTGAAAATATGAAAACTGCTTATCCTGACGAATACAATACTGGCCACCCCAGAGCAACTCCAAACTTCAGAAACCTCGTTTTGAGGCCAATGTGGATGACCATGAAAACAGCACTTCGAACCTTCCCCTTCGTTGGACGTCTCTGGTTCTTGAGGAATGACTATCACGGAAGATCAGCAATAATGATAGACAAAAATACTAGAAATAGACTAGGGGATGATCATCCAAGTACTGGACAGAAATTCGCAGCTGATAGGGAAACTAGTCAGATTATGCCTTTCCTAGAAAGGCCAGTTACCGTCATGTACCCATATGAGAGACTCGAAGATCTCGAGCCATGGCTATTCGTTCCAGGGAACTATAACGGAAGAATCGGAGTCATCTGGGAAACGTGCACTGCATGCAAGGCATGCGTTCGCGCATGTCCCAATGACTGCTTGCACATGACATCAGAAATCAGGGTGAACGTACTAGATACTACTGAGGAAGGAGATGAATGGCATGGCTATGGTAGTGAACTAGAGACAGGGGGTTTCGCGGCCAGGCCAAAAGAGGACCCCAGTACGGAAAACTTCGATTTGATGACCGCTCATGAAGTCGCTCCCGCAGAGTATGACTTTGCAGAGATAATTGATTTGAGCGGAGAAAAGGCGACAGTTAGGTGGATGGACGGATCAGGAATAGAGACCCTTGACTCCTCTGACCTGAAGCCAGCTGAGAAAGACATCGTCTCGGGGAGGATAGATCTCGGAAGGTGCATGTTCTGTGGTCTTTGCATGGAGTCATGTCCTTTCGAGTCATTCTTCATGACGAACGAGTACGATGGCATGTCCGGTTTCACAAGGCAAGATCTTTGGATGGATGCTGATAGGACCAGGGTTCTACCTTCCGTACACAAAGAAAGGGTGGATATGGAACTAGCCAAGCGCGCTGAGAAAGAGAAGGCAAAGCTGGCACGGAAGGCTGCTAAGGCCGCCGCAGAGGGATAGCTATGAGTGTAGATTTCGAGGCCATTGTCTTTCTGATACTGGCAGTAGCTACCGTTGGGGGGGCCATTGGCTGTGTATATGGTCGCAGAGTCGCCCACTCCCTTCTCTTCCTGATGCTGACTTTCTTTGGAGTAGCGGGGATATTCGTCCTAGCCAGCGCTGAGATGCTAGCCGCTGTCCAGATTCTGGTCTATCTGGGCTCTGTCATGTTAGTGGTGCAATTCGGCGTCATGCTAACTAGAAGACAAATTCAAGAGGGTGATATCGAATGAGGTTCCTCTCCATCCTAGCTAGAGCCGGTACTGTTGGATTCATGCTTGTTCTCCTGAGGGAGACCATGATCCACCCAATGTGGGGAAGTCCAGTATGGGGGGGGAACGCTGGACCCCCAACAAACTTCGAATTAGCGGATGCACTGTTCAATGAATGGGCTCTAGCCACCCTAGTTCTTGGGGCCTTGCTTTCTATGGCAATGATTGGGTCTTCCTACCTCGTACGTGATGAGAGGCTAGTGAACCTAGTATGGGACATGGGGGGTGATGACCAATGATCGATCCTAGTTGGATAGCCGGACTCGGAGTAATCCTATTCGGCGTTGGTTTGATTGGAGTATTCACCAGAAACAATGCGATAGTGGTACTTATGTGCATAGAGGTAATGCTCAATGCGGCCAATCTCAATTTCGTAGCTGGAACCATGCACTACGGGGATGTCAATGGATGGGTATTCACGTCTATCGCTATCGCTATAGCCGCCGCTGAGGTGGCAATCGGTCTGGCAATTTTCCTCTCACTTTACAGCACACAAGAGACAATATCTCTGGATGATGCCACTACATTGAGGAACTGAGGGAGAAAAATGGGCGAGAATAAGAGTGAGATGGGCCTCCTAGCCTACATCATACCATTTCTCGCCGTAGTCCCGGCTCTGTACGTCATGGGGTGGGAATCTTACGAGGCATCAATCCTCATTGTTGCTGTCCCTTTCATGACTTTCCCTGTAATTCTCATAGTGGGTCAAATATACAATGGGACTGAGTATTGGAAGGATAGGCTCAAGGAGGGAGGGATACTTGCATTAGGAGCGCTAGGGGTCTCACTCTCAGCATCTCTTTGGTTGGTTTATGATTACGTAGACGCACTTCCTAACTTCGATGATCAACAAAGCATCACTCAATGGCTCGAATGGGTCTCATTTGACCTTCTGCAGTCAGACTACACACTCACCTCGGGATCAAAAGTTCTCGGAATGGGGGTCTGGGTAGACTCGATAACTCTGATGATTCTCTTTGTAGCAACGTTCCTCTGCTTCCTAATCTGCTGGTTCAGTCTCGGATACATGAATACAGATCCCATAAACGAGAATAGAAACCATAGATTCTACGGGGAGTTTGTTCTTTTTGCCCTAGGTATGTTTGGCATGGTACTAGCTGATAACTTCCTGTGGTTGTTCATCTTCTGGGAGGTAATGGGGCTCTGCTCATATTTGTTAATAGGGTTCTACTACTGGAAAGATAGTGCTGCATACGCATCCAAGAAGGCATTCCTGACCACTAGGGTAGGGGATGTCTTCCTGATGATAGGACTCTTCATTCTCTATGACATATACGGGTCTTTAGAATTCTCAGTAATTTTCCATGACCCGTCCCTAGGTGGAATGGTGGATTCCAACAAGCTCTTCTGGGCATTACTGATGATGTTCATTGGGGCAGTGGGCAAGTCTGCCCAGTTCCCTCTCCACGTATGGCTTCCTGATGCCATGGAGGGCCCTACTCCAGTTTCTGCTCTCATTCATGCGGCAACTATGGTTAACGCGGGCCTATATCTGGTGGCTAGGATGGTTCCTTTCGTTGATGTTGGACATCATGGAGTACCGGGCCTAGAAGATCTCGGCCTAATAGTGGCGTATGTTGGTGGAATTACTGCTTTCATGGCGGCTGCCATAGCCTTCGTTCAGAATGACATCAAGAAAGTACTAGCATACTCCACAATGAGCCAACTAGCATACATATTCACTGGTCTTGGTTCAGCACTGTGGTTTTACAATAATGACGAACACCACGCAGCTGTGGTGGTATTTGGGGCCTCGATGTTCCACTTGTTCAATCATGCAATGGCTAAGGGTATGCTTTTCATGGCCAGTGGATCAGTTATCCATGAGATGCATCATGCGCACGATCATCTCCATCAAGGGGGACATGATCATGACTTTGATCCCCAAGACATGAGGAATATGGGGGGACTTGCCTCCAAGATGCCCGTTACAGCCACGGCCATGATGTTCGGCTCGATGTCAATCATAGGAATTCCACTAATCGGAGGCTTCTGGTCCAAAGAAGGAATAATTGCCGAGACCTGGCTCGCAGCCCTAGAGCACGAACCATTGATGTTCGGACCAGCTATTCTTGTCCTCCTGACAGCAGGAATGACTGGTTTCTACATGTCAAGAATGTGGTTCATGACATTTGCTGGCGAACCTAAGTCGGAAGTCGTCAATCACGTCCATGAGGAGACTCCATGGATCAAACAGCCACTTCTGATACTGACCATAGTAACTGCCTTCGGAGGATTTGGATTCGCATTACTTGGCGCCACTGGATACCTTTCATCGGCATATGACTACTCTGGCCATCTCGAGCTTCACGAGAGCACCCTCCTATCATCTATAATTGCAGAGCTGGAGCATGCATTCCTCCCAGAAAAGATGAATCTCAGAGTAGTCGGATGGATTACAATTTTCCTATCATTCATCGTAGGTCCTATCGTTGCCGCCAGGATACATGGGGGAAATCTTGCCGAAGGAGAATCATCAACACCCTTTGTCTCGTGGCTAGTCTCACTCTCTTCGAAGTTTGGAAAGCAAGATGTTAGTGACTTATCACAGTCCGAGCTCTCTGTAGCTTTACAGAACAGACTCTACTTCGATGACTTATATGAAGGCATATTGGCGAAAACCGTTGTCCCATTCTCAGAGTTCGCTGCATGGTTCGACAAGAATGTAATAGACGGTATAATCAAGCAAATAGAGTCAAAATCAGTCTTAGGATCGGTTCAGGTAAGGAGCATAACCACAGGTAGTGCCCGAGACTACATCTTGATGGCTACTATCGGTATGCTGAGTATCATAGCACTAATATGGGGGATTAACTCTTGATTTCTGATCCACTTACTGTAATCACCATAGTGCCTCTGGCAGTCAGCCTAGTTCTTCTGATACTCCCCAAGATTTCTGGGTCAGCTGAGGGTCTAGCTAGGGCATCTCGGGCAATCAGTATGGGCGTCTCACTAGCTATGCTAGCAATTACGACAATGATTTTCTTTGGGGAGATAGGCAATGTGGACTGGACAGACTACAACTCTGGTTATTCCCTAACAAATGATGCGTTTGCACTCATCCCCTCCATAGGCGTTCACTGGAAGGTGGGTGCAGATGCTCTCTCTTTCCCTATGATTTGGCTTACTACTCTATTGATACCAATATCGATGCTAGTTGAGTGGGATGCAAAGAGGGGACATCTATTCCACCCACTAATTTTGATGATGGAGGGTGCGCTGATAGGTGTATTCGTTTCTCTTGATGTGTTCGTGTTCTACGCTTTCTGGGAACTCACCTTAGTTCCTATGTTCTTCTTGATAATGGTCTGGGGAGGGGATGATAGAAAATATGCATCTATGAAGTTCTTCATCTATACTTTCACAGCTAGCGTGATAATGCTTATCGGTATTCTCGTGATGTATTTCTATACTCCAGATGTAGCTTCTTCAGGAACTATTACTGGACACTCTTTTGATATGGCAGTAATGATTTCCTCATCTGATTACATCCCTAGTGAGGGACTGAGGCATCTTGTTTGGATTCTTCTTCTGATAGGATTCGCTACAAAGATGCCAAGCTTTCCGGTACATACATGGCTTCCTGATGCCCACGTTCAAGCTCCTACAGCTGGCTCTATGCTATTGGCAGGGGTAATGCTCAAGATGGGCGCATACGGCTTCCTGAGAATTGCAGTTTCCGCATTCCCCGAGTCTACGGTTGCCTTCATCCCACTGCTAATTTTCTTAGGAATGGCAAGTCTAGTGTATGGTGCTTGGGTTTGTATGGGTCAGACCAATCTGAAGAGGATGGTAGCCTACTCTTCAGTATCTCACATGGGACTAATATTCCTAGGCATAGCTACCATGCAACCACTGGGAATCGCCGGTGCCCTATTCATGATGTTTGCTCATGGGATAATCAGTCCACTACTATTCGCAGTGGCGGGTGCCTTCAAACACCATTACCACACTCTGGAAATAGGATCTATGAGGGGAATCGCGCATCATAGTCCATGGCTCGCAGCACACATGATGCTCGGTTGGATGGCCAGTCTTGGACTACCCCTACTCGCCGGTTTCGTCGCAGAAGTTACAATCCTCATCGCTTTCTGGATGTCTTTCGGATGGTTAGTCCTGCTACCTGCGCTCACCCTAATAATTACTGCAGTCTACTATCTGACGTCAATGCAGAGAACTATTTTCGAGTCTAATGACCCTCATCAGGGAAAACTCCCTGACACTCTACACGGAGAGGAGCCTAGAGATATCACATGGCATGAAAATTCTGGAATGATTATACTAGGGGTATTTACAATTATATTCGGTATTTTCCCATTCATTTTCTGGGATATGATGTCTGAATGGAGCTCAGGATTCCTTATCGACACTCTAGTTGAAGCCATGCAATCAGAAGGGGTGAAGCCTTGACCTCAGTAGGAAATCTTCAGCTTAGCTCAGATATGGCATCCTCACTTCTGCCCGAGATGATAATGCTCCTCGGACTCATTGCCATTGTGGTGATACCGAACCTCGGAGATGCAAAATTCAGAATCCCTCTGACGTCCGTTAGGGTTCCAGTTCTACTAGGTGGATCAAGATTCGACTTAACCAACGATCCAAGAATGCCAAATAGGATTTCAAACATCACTTTCGCGATAGCCTTCATCTCTTCACTTATGTTAATTTCAGAGCCCTCAAAAGAATTAGGGGGAGTTCTGATGGCTGATGGATTCAGCAGATTATTCTCCACTATGTTCCTTGGGGCCCTCTTGTTGGTGAGCATTGCAACTACTCACCGACTTCCTGCAAAGGTAAATGCACGTATTCCCGAGGAATCTGACTCTGAAGCTGTTTTTGACAGGAAAATTTCAGTTCTTATCAATAACAGGAGGCAAGTTGACTTCTACATACTCCTGATTATGGTTGGTCTCGGGATGAGTATGATGGCCATGGCAACAAACTTGTTTATGCTAATTGTTTGTATCGAATTAGCCTCCCTCTCCACATATGTCCTCGTCGCTTTTCACAAGGAGGCTAGCTCAGGAGGGGAAGCAGGTGCCAAATACTTCATCGTAGGATCAGTCGCTTCAGCTATCGGAATTTATGGAATGTCCCTTCTTTACCTATGGGCCGGTAGCCTAGATCTGGATATCTTGAGAGAAAAATGGCAATTGATGGATGGTGTGGATCCATTTGCCGCATTCGGAATTGGAATGATGCTTGTCGCGTTTGGATTCAAAGTAAGTGCTGCACCTTTCCATCTAGCTGCTCCTGATGCTTACTCAGGAGCGGCATCACAGGTCTCAGGACTACTCGCTACAGCATCTAAAGCAATGGGATTCCTGGCCTTGTTCAGGGTACTTGTGATGATCACAGTTCCCGATGGCTCCGAGGCTCTTTGGATGGTAACACTTGGAATATTTGCCATTCTGACAATGACTTGGGGAAACCTCGCGGCTTTGACAAGTGAGAATCCCAAGAGAATGTTAGCGTACTCAAGTGTCGCTCACGCTGGTTACATGCTTGCCGGCATAGCAGTAGTGGGAAGCGGAATCACTGGGACCAATGAAAGCTCGATAATCCTAACAGCTGTAACTTTCCACCTCGTGGTACTAGTCCTTTTCAAACTCGGGGCATTCCTAGTGCTTACCCTTCTTGAAACCGAGGGATCGGGGCACAAAATGGAGCATCTTCATGGTTTAGGACGTAGAGATCCACTAATTGCAGGTTCAATGTTCCTCTTCGTCCTGTCCTTGGCTGGAGTACCGCCTCTTTCCGGATTCCTCTCCAAACTTTTGATGATAAATGGAATCGTCTCTTCATCCGCTGGAACTGGTATTTCTAGCAGTGAGGATATTCTTTCATGGGCTGAATCAGTTGATCCAATGTTCTGGCTTGCCGGGGCCATAGTTCTGAACAGTGCCCTTTCTCTATTCTATTACCTGAGAGTGGGACTTGTCATGTTCTTCGAAGAACCTGTGGTAGATAGGCCCCTCAAGACTGCCCCCTCCTTGAGGATGGCAATCTTCGTGTGTGCAATTCTAACGGTCCTATGCGGAATAGGGCCGGTAAGTGAGTGGATACTGGATCTAGTCAATGGTGCAATCGACTCACTAATGTACGAGTAATAATGCTCAACTTCACATAGGTGATTCTAGACGGGGCCTTGTGGCACGTAGAGAAGAGAAGGTCGACTTCGAGCGACTAGCTCAACTAGAGTCTGGAAGCGGTGACCGAATTAGAGTCCCCCTCCCAAACAGAAAGGTGAACGAGATGTTCGCAATTGCCGATGAGATACTTGGCGGTAGGAGAATCAGGGCAGTCTGTGAAGATGGACTCAGTAGAATTTCTAGAATACCTGGTAAAATGAGAAGGAGACAATGGGTCAGAGAGGGAGACCTAATCGTCATCCAACCTTGGGACTTCCAAGACGAGAAGGCCAATGTCTGCATGAGATACACCAAGACACAGTCTCTCTACCTCTCAAGAAAGGGAGCTCTCCCTGAGATAGTGGATCTCTTTGGCCTGTCCACAGATAGATCAATTGAGGAAGACAAAGATATTCCAGAGTCACCAGTAGAAGAAGTAGTGCAACCAAGAGCTATCTCTTCCAAACAGACCGAGCAAGCTCCTAAGAGTCCCTCGTCCAATAATGATGAAGACGACATAGACTCATTCTTTGGGTGAGTAAATGGATTTTGATGAGCACTGGGAAGAAGACTCAGATGCCATAATGAGGTCCCAGACAAAGCATGACTGGATGTCAGAACCAAGATTCAAGAAGATATTCAATGAAATTGAAGATGGACTACAGGGAGTAATGGGCAAAGGCCCCTTTGAATGGGTAGATAGGAGAGTTTTCGATGCTGTCTTCGATAAATCTACACTACTGGCAGTGCACAAGCTGATGCAGAAGGGAAATATTGAGACAATAGACTACCCCATTGCAAGGGGGAAGGAGGCGCACGTGTTTCATGCTACCTCACTCAAGGGGCCCGTTGCTGTCAAGATATTCCATACCACAAATGCCGTGTTTAAGGGCTTGGCCAAGTATATCGATGGAGATCCAAGATTCAGCGGCCTCTCAGGACGCCATAGGGAACTAGTCAATATATGGGTAAAGAAGGAATTCAGGAACCTTCGTAGGTTGAGGAAACATGGAATCAGAGTCCCAATTCCTATTTCTTATCACAAGAACGTCTTGGTTATGGAACTCATTGGTACAGATGCCGCGGCCCCTAGACTCCGTGATATTGAGGTCCAAGAAAAATTTGAGACCTTCTCAGAAATGCTAGATATGGTAGCAATCGCATGGCAAAATGCCAATCTAGTCCATGCCGATCTTAGTGAGTACAACATTCTGTGGCATGATGACGAACCATGGTTCATCGATGTCGGTCAAGGAGTTACTGATCAGCATCCTCATTCTGAGGAGTTCTTAGTCAGGGACGTCACTAGGCTAGTTCATTGGATAAATAAACAAGGATATAATGTCGATTTAGCCGAATGTATGCTCAGAGTCCTGGAAGAACCTGTGCCCAAGTTAGAACCCCTCCCGGGCGGGGATTAAAGAGAGGGGCCCAGTGGAACGGCTCATGGAGCCTATAGCCCGTATCCCAAAAGATCGCATAGCGGTCATAATCGGAAAGGGTGGTTCAACCAGGAAGATGATTGAGGAAGCCTGCGGGGGAAAACTGGATATCGACTCACAATCAGGCGAGATTTCAGTTGATTGGTCAGATTCGGAAGTAGACCCCATAGTCAAAATGAAAACCCCTGATGTCATACTTGCAATAGGCAGGGGCCTCTCCCCTGCCAGAGCAATCCAACTTCTTGAAGATGAAATACATCTCCAGATGTATGATATCAGAGAGTGGGTAGGCAGACAACCCAATCAAATCAGAAGAATGAGGAGTAGGCTGATTGGCAGGAATGGACTTATCAGGAGTAGAATTGAGGAGCTCTCTGGGACTGAGATAGCCATATATGGGTCCTCAGTAATCATAATTGGAGATGGAATGGGACTAGAAATAGCCAATCCAGCTATTGAGTCAATCCTCAGAGGCGCAGAGCATGGCAGTGTTCTCAACGGCCTTGAGAAGGATAGAAAAAGACAGCGTATACGTTCTCGGAGCCTAGAGAGCTTTGAAGAGAGGAGTCAAAACTCTTCGCCATTCGACACCCTAGTTCCAGGCCTCTCGGCCGCACGTAAAAGAAGAGAGAGGAGGCTAAAGGACTCTCAGGTTGATCCTGATGATGAAGGCTCCATAGAGGAGATGCTGGAACTAGCCGAAGATGAGAAAATCACGTATGAGGAAGAGTGAATTCTTCCGCCATTGCTAAGTCATGAACCCCTTCGTAGGTATGTGAACGACACCAATCAAAGACTATACGACTATGAGAAATGGTCGATATACGCACTCACTGCCATCATGGCCCTGCTCTTTTCAGCACTATTCCTGAATATTCTGGATATTTCGAATCCACTTACCGACTTTGTGTCAAAGTACTACGTTAGTCCAATCATAAACGAATCTGGAGGGGATGCAGGATATAACTTCACCAATACGGTAACCTATGCTGTAGTTCTAGCATTATTCGTCGCCGCACTTAGTGCTTGGCTAAGGGCCCTTGAGATCGATGCAAGTGATGTATCTATCCTAGCTCTGCTACCCTATGTTTTCTGGGCCGCTATGGGGGAGGTTGTCGAGGATGCTAATATGTTCGACTCGTCCCTGGCTCCTCTTTTCGTTAGTCCTAGTATACACTTCCAAACTGCTCTTTGGGTGATTTTAGCTGGATCGATAGGATATCATGTGAGAAATTATGATTCCAAGATAAGCGAACTCGAGAAGAACAGGATCTTAGAATTTCTTTGTATGATGGCTATATTTTCACAATTCCTAATTTTCGGGCATTCGATTTCTGTCAGCGATATTGGAAGCGACATAGATCTGAGGCCATTTGCTATAATCGGACTCTCGGCCATACTTCTACCAATCTTCTTCAGGGAATCTACATCTGAGTTTTCATACATCCAAAAGTCAGTTTACCTCGTCGGTTCAGGCGGGGTGATAGTATTCTTTGGAGCCTTGGTATCTTTCGCATCCTCTCTCCCATCCGAGGACTTAACATTCTGGCCATTAATTATCGTTATCGGGGTCCCTCTGATGATTTGCTATATTATGTTCAATTTAGGCATAGAATCATCAAACAAACTGTCTGAAAGAGGGTTTGTTGCTGGAATCCTGCCTCAAGGTATGTCAGAAACAGATTATGAAAATTTAGTCTCGGCTGACAAGGACTTCATGGAGAGTAATAGAAAGAAGGCAGTCCTAGCATATCCAGTTGTTTTTCTAGCAGTATCGGGCCAAGTCATGGATGGGCTAGCCACATGGATAGGAATAGACTTCTTCGGATATGACGAAAAACACATTCTGTCAGCAAGAATAATCGAGGAGTTTGGAAATACATTCGGATTCACTATGGTGAAAGCGGGATTAGGTATGATAATCTGGTGGTTTTTCTCCGTAGCCAATTTCGAGCATAGACAACAACACCTCAGATTGCTGGTTGGTTTGATGATCTTAGTAGTCGGTATGGCGCCTGGTTTGAGGGGCGTTGGCAGACTCGTTATAGGCCAGTGAAAACCACGATTACAAGAAAGCGGCTCCATTCAATTGAAGGCTCGCACATCATCTCGCACATGATAGTCATGGATAGGCTGCCAACAAGTGTAGTTCAATCGAGCGACGATTTCTCTTCAAGGAAGCAACACAATATTGCCCTCATCACAGAATTAAGGGAGAGGATGGAAACCGCCCAAGGAGGAGGCGGTGGGAAATATGTCGAGAGACACCAAGGAAGAGGCAAGGGCATGCCAAGAGATAGAATATCAGAGATCTGCGATCCAGGATCTCCATTCTTGGAGCTTTCCACATTAGCCGCTTACGAGATGTATGATGGTAAAGCCCATTCAGCTGGAATCATAACTGGAATCGGCGTAGTTCACGGAAAAGAATGTGTTTTTGTCGCTAATGACGCTACAGTCAAGGGCGGCTCGTATTATCCAATGACCGTTAAGAAACATGTTAGGGCCCAAGAGATTGCCGAATGCAACAGTCTACCTTGCATATATCTCGTTGATTCAGGAGGCGCATTCCTCCCCCTACAAGATCAGGTTTTCCCTGACAAAGGACATTTTGGAAGAATATTCAGGAATCAAGCGATTCTATCGAGCAAAGGAATTCCTCAGGTCGCCGCTGTGCTCGGGTCCTGTACTGCAGGAGGTGCCTATATCCCTGCAATGAGTGACGAGTCAATAATCGTCAAAGGAAACGGAACAATCTTCCTCGCGGGACCTCCTTTGGTGAAGGCCGCTACAGGCGAGGAAGTCAGCTCTGAGGATCTAGGGGGAGCCGATTTGCATACCAGGGAATCTGGAGTCGCTGATCATTATGCAGAGGACGAAAATGAGGCTCTACAGACCGTTAGAGACATTGTAGAGAACCTCAACGTCAATCAGAAAATAAGGCTCGACACCAAAGAGTCAGAGGAACCACATCATGACCCGGAGGAACTTATGGGAATCATTCCGATTGACAACAGAACTCCATATGATGTGAGAGAGGTAATCTCAAGAATTGTAGATGGAAGCAGGTTCCACGAGTTCAAGAAGAGATATGGAACTACTTTGGTTTGTGGATTCGCTAGGATTCATGGATATCCAGTTGGCATTGTCGCCAATAATGGAATACTTTTCTCTGAGTCCTCTTTGAAAGGAGCTCACTTTGTCGAACTTTGCGGCCAGAGAGGAATACCCCTGATTTTCCTTCAGAATATCATGGGTTTCATGGTTGGAAGAGACGCAGAAGCTGGTGGAATCGCCAAAGACGGAGCTAAGCTTGTCACCGCTGTATCATGTGTACCTGTGCCCAAGTTCACTGTGATTATCGGTGGATCTCATGGTGCAGGAAACTATGGCATGTGTGGAAGGGCCTATGATCCTCGTTTCCTATTCATGTGGCCCAATGCAAGAATTTCTGTGATGGGTGGAGAGCAGGCAGCCAGCGTACTTTCGACCGTGGGTAATGCCGATCCAGAAGCTATTAGGGAGAAGTACGAAAGAGAGAGTAACCCATACTACTCTACTGCAAGACTGTGGGACGATGGAGTCATAGATCCTAGGGATACCAGAAATATTCTGGGGCTCTGTATTTCCTCCTCCCTGAACTCCGAACTTCCAGAGAACAGCTATGGAGTATTCAGGATGTGAAAATATGCAAATTTCAATGAATGATCAAGCCCCTATCTCGGAACTCTGTCACCTGAAAATCCAAGATAGTATAGCCCGAATCACACTTTCACGCAGTGATGTGTTCAACGCTCTCAACGTACAGCTTATCAGTGAACTTGTAGATATTCTCAAATGGACTTCTGAAAGATCAGTTGGAATGAACAACACACTCAATGATAAGAATGGGTCGCCCTTTCTCAGATTGTTAGTCATCGAATCAGAAGGAAAGCACTTCTGTGCCGGAGCAGATGTCAATATGATGAGAGATGCTGGAGCGGCGAGCCCAGAAGAAAATAGACGCGACTCCTTGAGGCTAGATGCTCTATTCCACTCACTATGGTCACATCCTTGCTTCACCATAGGTTGTGTGCAAGGGGTTGCTCTGGGAGGGGGGGCTGGAATCTTATCGTGTATCGATCACGTGATTGCAGAACCAAGGACCAGAATAGCTCTCTCGGAAGGTAAGCTTGGGATTCTTCCTGCTGTAATCGGGCCCTATGTATATCGTAAGATCGGAAGCGCTCAGTTCAGAAGACTCTCAATGCTCGCTAGTAGAGTAGATGCCGAAGAGGCGCTGAGGATAGGATGGATTAATGACATCGTCGATAAAGAGGAAGATTTCGGAGAAGCCATCTCTAAAGTGATCCAGAGCGTTCTTACAACCGGTCCAATGGCCGTTTACGAATCAAAGAAACTGACTCTAGAATTCGATAGATGGACGGGCACAGATGAGGAACTCAGAATCTGGACAATGGAAAAGACCAGTGAGATGAGGGGCTCTGATGAGGGTCAAGAGGGATTGTCGGCATTCCTAGACAGAAGGGCTCCTGAGTGGTCCCCCGAATAAATTTAGAGAGGCATTACAATGATACCTGAATGGATGAAAGGTGCATCCACCCCCTTCTCTTCTGTATTAGTTGCAAATAGGGGAGAGATAGCTGTCAGGATAATCAAGGCTGTCCAAGAAGCAGGACTTCGAGCAATCGCAGTATATTCTAATCCTGACAAGGGTGCACTTCACACTGAACTTGCCGATCATACTATTCATCTCCCTGGAGATAGTCTTTCTGAGAACTACCTTAACTCAGATGCCATTATTCAGGCTGCGAAACTCTCCGGTGCTCAGGCAATCCATCCAGGATATGGATTTCTTTCTGAGAGGGCAGATTTTGCTCGTGCTGTAGAGAGAGCGGGGATAATCTGGATAGGCCCTTCCCCAGAAGCCATAGAAACAATGGGGGACAAGATTTCCGCACGTTCGCGAATGATTGAATCCGGAGTTCCTGTAATACCTGGGGACGAGATAGCAATTCCTGATGATAGCGATCATCTCGGAATATTGGCTTCAGTAGCCGCTAGAGTGGGGTACCCTCTCCTCTTGAAAGCCAGTGCTGGCGGAGGGGGGAAAGGAATGAGGATTGTCAGAGAGCCAAAGATGCTCAGAACAGAGTATGAGGCCGCGGCCCGCGAAGCTTCAGCTGCATTCGGAGACGGAACGGTCTATGTCGAGAGGCTACTCACAGGTGCAAGGCATATCGAGATACAGATATTGGCTGATAAGCTGGGTAATTGCATCCATCTAAACGAAAGGGATTGCTCTCTTCAGAGAAGGCATCAGAAGGTCATTGAGGAGGCTCCCTCTTCTGTGGTCTCAGAAGATCTCAGAAGATCAATGGGCGAATCAGCGGTATTGGCGGCCAAGTCCGTGAACTATGTAGGAGCCGGTACCGTAGAACTACTTCTTTCCGCCAACGGGGAGTTTTATTTCCTAGAGATGAATACAAGATTGCAGGTAGAACATCCGATTACGGAGATGATTACTGGAATAGACCTAGTCCAGAAACAATTAGAGATAGCATCAGGCCTCCCTATAGGAATTCGACAAGAATCAATCGGAATCTCTGGTCATTCAATCGAAGCTAGAATTTATGCTGAAGATGCAAAAAGAGGTTTTCTTCCCTCTATTGGAAAGCTAGCTGTGTGGAGACCTCCTTCTGGACCGGGCATAAGATTTGACTCTGGTGTAAAGGAGGGTGATGAGGTAACGGTGAACTTTGATCCAATGCTGGCTAAGTTGATAGTTCACGCACCTAGTAGAATGGCCGCTATTAGAAGGATGGACCTAGCACTCTCTTCCTTCATCGCCCTAGGGGTAACGACGAATATTGGATTTCTAAGAAACGCGCTCACTCATCCAGCATTTACTTCTGGAAGCATTACAACTGATTTTCTTGATAATACTCCGATATCAGAGTTTCACAGTGAAGGATCCGAGCCATCAGTCCTAGTAGCAATTGCTGCCGCATCTAAGAGGCTAGGGGTAGACAGGTCAGGAGGGGGGTTGTCACAGGGTTTCACAGATGATCACACAGGGCATGCAGGAGATCCCTTCCAAACACTGTCTAGGAGTTTCCCATAGGTGATTTCATGGAGTGGAAAATTTCTGATTCAGGAGAAATATTCTCCGTTGATCTCAATGAAAGAGAAGGAGTGGTAACGATTTCTTCCATGTCTATTGATGGTCAAGAAGGAGAAGTGCCAGAAATTAGAATTTCGAAGGCAGAAGAGAAATCAAGAATTTCAGTAGAGATCAATGGAAACCCTAAGTTTGCTCACGTTACCAAGGTCGGAGATAGGTGGTGGATGCACATCGATGGAGAAATTTACACCGTAGATGAGTTGGAGAAGGGCGGTAAATCCTCTGATAAGGCACAAGGCGGACTGTCAGCACCCATGCCAGGTACAATTCTAGAGGTAATGGTCAGAGAGGGCCAGAGGGTCCGTGAAGGACAACCTCTCATGACCATGGAAGCGATGAAGATGGAACATAGGATACTCGCACCAAAACCAGGAGAGGTCGTTTGTATAAATTTCAATCAAGGTGATAGGGTGGATATGGGAGCCGTTCTTGTAGAATTAGGCGATTAATTAGGCCGGGTTAATATCCAACCAATAAGTCCGATTAGCATGGAAGGGTTCGCTCTAGCTATTGCGGCTTTCATGGGAATCAGTCTTGCCGCCGCCTCTGGTTTTCGTGTTTTCCTCCCTCCCTTCCTTATGTCACTAGCTGTAAGGTCCGGAGTGGTCGATATCGAACTAATAGGGACCCAGTTTGAATTTTTCACGTCTACTCCTGCAATAATCATACTAGGAATAGCAATGTTAGCAGAGTTTGCCGCATACTATGCTCCATTTATTGACAATATTCTGGACACTATAGCTACCCCTGCCGCAGTCTTCGCTGGAGTGGGGATGACAGCAATTTCTCTTGAAGGCACTGAGCCTATTATCCAATGGTCAATAGCTGTAATAGCAGGAGGCGGGATGTCAGCTACTATCCAGACTGCAACAGTAGCAGCGAGAGGAATTAGCTCAACGTTGACACTAGGTGTAGCTAATCCAGTTGTTGCAACCGGCGAGAATATTGCCAGTATCGCACTAGCCATAATCGCTCTATTATTCCCCATCCTTGCAATTTCTTTCGCCACTCTGGTCGCATTATTGCTAGTGAGGCGCAATCTGAGAAACAAGCCAGAACCTAGCACCCCTCATCTTGGTTGATGCCAATGGATTTGAACTACTACGTGCACGTCCCTCCGTGCCTCGTGACTCAAGAGCCCAACCTCCTATCCTCAAGGAGGGCCTTAGAATTGGTAGGCCAAAGAAGACTGCCGCTGGACTCGTGGGAGTACAGAAGTCATTCTCAATCGGTCTTAAGGAAGCAGGACTCAAAAGAACTCTTCAGACAATGACGACAGTAAACAGATTCGATGGGTACGACTGTCCAGGTTGTGCTTGGCCTGATCCTGATGATCATAGAAGTACATTTGAGTTCTGTGAGAATGGAGCGAAAGCATTCGCTACGGAGGCCACGAAAAAGAGAGTAACCCCTAGTTCCCTCGGAAAAATATCAGTCACTGAGTTATCAAATCTCAGTGACATGGACCTCGATAAGATGGGCCGGATAACGCATCCCATGTTCTTGAGGGAAGGCTCTGACTATTACGAAGAAATAGAGTGGAATGAGGCCTTTAGAATCATCTCAACAAGCATTAATCAGACTGAGAGTCCTGAAAATGTGGTTCTGTACACCAGTGGTAGGGCCTCCAATGAGGCCGCCTTCCTCTGGGGTACACTTGCCAGACAAATAGGGACAAACAATCTCCCTGATTGCAGTAATATGTGTCATGAGTCAAGTGGTGTTGCGCTATCCAAATCAATAGGAATCGGAAAGGGTACGGTAAAACTCTCGTGCTTCGATGAAGCAGACTTAATTCTGGTCATCGGGCAGAATCCCGGGACTAATCATCCTAGGATGCTAACCGCGTTGGCTGGATGTAAGGAGAATGGAGGATCAGTTGTGAGTATCAATCCTCTTGAAGAGACAGCAATGAAGAGATTCAAACATCCTCAGAAACCATTACACCTCATCGGAAGGGGTACTCAGATTGCGGATGAGCATCTTCCTGTTAGGATTGGAGGGGATGCAGCCCTACTACAAGGGTTTGCCAAAGTCGTCCTCTCTCATGGAGCAGTGAACACAGATTTTGTATCTCGCAACACCTCTGGTTTTGAGAAGTGGAAGGAACATATCAACTCCGCTAGTTGGGAAGAAATAGAGCTCCAATCAGGAATCTCTCGTGAGAGCATAGAGAGGGTTGGGGAAGCTATAGCTAAATCAGAGCGGATGATAGTGTGTTGGGCAATGGGCCTAACTCAGCATGAGAACAGCGTAGCAGTAATTCAGGAGGTCGCAAATCTACTACTCGTAGGGGGGCATTTTGGCAAACCAGGTGCGGGCGCCTGTCCAGTTAGGGGGCACTCTAACGTACAGGGAGACAGGACAGTTGGAATTAATCACCACCCAAGTGAGGAATTTCTTTCTTCATGTGAAGAAGGAACAGGAATCTCCATGCCTAGAGATAGGGGATATGATGTCGTTGAGTTCATTCAAGCGGCATTAGAGGGTAATGTTGGGATATATATGGCACTAGGGGGGAACCTAATTTCAGCGATGTCAGATACCGAGAGGGTCGCTGAGGCAATTAGGAAAATAGACTTAACAGTACAAATCTCAACGAAGCTAAATCGCTCACACCTAGTGACAGGGAGGGAAGCCCTAATTCTTCCTTGCTTGGGCAGAACAGAGAAAGATCCTGGAGGGTTCGTTACTGTAGAGAATTCCATGGGACGAGTCCACTCAAGCAAGGGCTCTTTGGAACCAGCCTCAGAGTTTCTTCTCTCAGAACCAGAGATAGTCTCTAGGATTGGTGAGGCCCTTTTCCCAGAGGGTCCTCTCGACTGGAAGATATATCACGATCATGAGAACACTAGGTACCTCATCTCAAGATGTGTTTCAGGATTTGAGGATTTCAATTCACGAGTTCGTTCGAGGGGCGGGTTCTATCTTCCTAATGGCCCTAGGGATGGTCCTACTTGGAGCACACCATCTGGAAAGGCGCAATTCTTCTGTCACGATCTTCCAGATAGGAAAATCGATGATACGAGATTCATCATGATGACAGTCCGAAGTCACGATCAGTATAACACTACGATATATGGTATGGATGACAGATACAGGGGAATATACAATGCCAGGAGAGTGGTAATGATGAATGAAAAAGACATGCTCGAAATCGGGGCATCTCCCGGCCAAGAGGTAGATCTGACCAGCCACTGGGGAGAGAGAATGACTCACTCGGAGAGGTGGAAGGTGGTTCCCTACGACATACCCAGGGGGAACCTGTGCTCATACTTTCCAGAGGCTAATGTTCTAGTCCCACTCGAGAGTACTGCAGAGGGTAGCAATACTCCTACCTCCAAGTGGATCGAGGTCTCTATATCACTCAGGACTTAGTCGACTTCAGTCCAACTTTCCAGAGGCTACATTTAGATCATTCTGATATCATATTTCGGTTACTTTTGCATCCGGAGTAACAACCAAGATTGTAGCAACGTTTGACATCATCCAAGAAGATGCGGCCATCAGCTGTAACCAATCACCGAGTCCTTTCGGACCTCCATAGGCAAACACACTGATGATCCAAAAAAGGCTGGCCAGTGTCTGGCCAACCCACTCAAAGCTCATCATCTTCTCAAGGCGTGTCTGGGTTGTGTTCGTTCTCAATTGCCCGATTTCTGGAACCTCTATTTCATTTGTCAACATGTAAGACACTCCTGTCCACAGCAAGACAGGTCATCCAGATACATCCCCCAACCCCTGTAAGCCTCAACGAATTCATCTGTTCCAATTTCAAGTGAAGAAGCAATAGCTTGAGCTACTATGGCAAAGCGTTGTCTAAACTTGAAGATAAAGCAAAAATCATGATTATCGTGTCTAACCGAGGGCCCACATAGAAACATGCCCGGTTCAATAGTAGACTCGTCTTGCTCATTTAGGAGAGGAAAACCATCTTCTCTCTTATCGAATAAATGGGAGACAAATTTATGACTTCCTTCGAAACCACTGGCTAACAACGGTTGTACATTAGATTTGAAAATCTGACCATCCTCTGTTTTGATCTCATATACCTGCTCCATTAATGATACCGAACTAACCGGAGTCCGAGGAAACAACTCAACATTTTTCTGAAATTCTGCCCGTCTCATCCGCTCAAATGAATATGTAGAGAGAGAAACACTGGGGTCCGAGCTGTCTTCATCCCAAGGGCTGTCAATATCGAACAAACGCACTCTCTTGTCATTACTAGCTAGATGATAAGCAGCATCAACTCCACTCTCATAACCGCCGATGATAAGGAAATCATCACCCTCCAAACTACCGTAGTTAGCAATAGTTGCTGTATGGCGACATAGCTCACTACCATCAAAACCCCTTAGACAGGGATATTGGAACTCGCCAGCAGCCCAAATGACATTCTTGGCGTAAAGAACTCTGTCATTAGTTTCCACATGAAAAAAATCATCATTTTTACTTATACCTATGACATCCATATTTTCCCGTACAGGCAATTCGAAAAAGCTCGCTATATCCTGCAAATGTTCTGCGTAATCAGAACCCGTGGGATGCTCAATCTTCATACTGAATGCCGGAGAAATACCAACTGCTATTGAATTCAGATCAAGCATCCCTATTGAGTTACTGGGAAATGAAGGAGTAATGAAACGAGTTTCATCTGGCCATGAAGAAAATGAAGACCCGATAGTATCCCGATCGATTATGAGAAACCTCTCTATGCCCACGTGAGCGAGAGCGATGCCTATTCCAATTCCTGCCGCACCAGCACCCACAACAATAACGTCATATCCACCAGAATCATCTTCCAAAGCTGTATCTACTGCTTCATCCACATCTTCGTAGTCACTACTCATGCAACGTCGCAAATTAATAGCATTTTAAAATATGCTAATAATTAGGAAAAGTAAAATTATTATTATCCTATATCATAATACGACAAAATAGATACATTTTCTCGTATTGTTCTCAGAACATATTGAGTTTCTTGAGTATCTCCTGGCCGCCCATATAAGGCCTCAGCACTTCAGGAACTGAGACTCCTCCGTCCTCCAATTGATTCTGCTCCATTATCGCTACGAGTGCCCTGCTGGTCGCTACTGCTGTGGAATTGAGAGTGTGAACAGCTTCATTGCCCTCCTTCGTCCTATATCTCATTCTCAGCCTATTTGCCTGGTAATCAGTACAATTAGAGCAAGAAACCACCTCCTTGTAGGAACCAGCACCAGGTAACCAAGCCTCCAGATCATACTTTCTCGCAGCCACGGTACCCATGTCTCCAGTACATATGTTAACTACTCTATAGTGTAGATTTAGACTGTCCCAGAGATCGACGGCATTCTGCAGAAGATCCTCATGATGTGCCCATGAATCATCGGGATGACATATCACTATCTGTTCAATCTTCGTGAATTGATGGACTCTCCAGATTCCTCTGTCAGATAGGCCATGAGCGCCCACCTCCCTTCGAAAGCAGGGGGAGATTCCAACGAGCTTCACTGGGAGTTCTGATGGTTCAATAATCTCATCCATTCTCATGGCAGTCAGGGGGTGTTCGCTGGTAGCAATTAGGTAATAGTTGTCAGGCTCGATCCCATACATGACAGTCTCGAAGTCTGAAAGATCAGTTACTCCCTCGTACGCATCCCTGTTCATCATAAGGGGGGGTTGAACCAACGTGTATCCCCTGTTTATGAGGAAGTCTGCAGAGTACTGCTGAAGTGCCATTTCCATCCTAGCCAAGTCACCTTGCATGAAATAGAATCTGCTTCCAGCCACCTTGGCTCCTCTTGCCTGATCAACCCATCCGTTCATTTCAATGAGCTCATTGTGGTTCCTAGCCTCAAATTGTAGCTCTCTTATAGATCCATGTAAACTGTGAAGCGTGTTCTTCTGGTCATCTTCCCCCACTGGAACATCCGGATGCAGGATATTTGGAATCCTCATTCTGAGTTCGTCCCTCTTTCGTAGGCACTCATCAGCCAGGGTACCCAGATCAGCTATTCTCTTACCTAGATCTGCAACCTCTGACATAATCGACTCAGTACGTGAGCTGTCTCCCTCTTTTTTTGCCTCAGCAATACCCCTCGCAGCAGAGTTCCGCTGCTTCCTTATCTGATCGGTATCATACTGAGCCTTCCTCCACTCCTCATCCAATCTGATGATCTCATCTATTGAATCATGAGGGATACCTCTCCTATCGTGATCCGCTCTAATAGTGTCCGCATTCTCACGAAACATCGCAATGTCCAGCACTGTAATCGAGTCTAGGACAGGCCTAGTGACTTTCAAGGAATCGGGAGAAAACATCAGAAGAATGAGATGTCCTGCCAAAGATTGTCTAATCCGAGAGCGAAGTATCCAGATATCAGATAGCCCAAAATCGAGCCCCCATTTAACATCGGAAGTCCGGCCTGAGGTCTTCCCATAGCGACTTGAGTCATCAGGCCGAAGTACCCAAGGAGTCCTCCAAGAAGCGTTCCCATAGCTACAATCAGTGAATCAGCATACATTACTCCGAATGCACTAAAGTAAGTCACCTCACCTCCTGTCTGTGGAAGGAATGAAACGGATGAAATAACCAACATACCTGGGAAAATTACATCTCCCAAGCCCATGAAAAGAGCATCCCTTCCCTTCTTTCCATCGCCTCCTTCATTTGTCATGGGAACTGGATTTTCCCAGTCCATATCTTCCTTCTTCATTACAATATCAATATCCCTATTATCGGACATCACACTATCTTTCTCATCTAAGAACGAGTAATTGGCGCTCTTGGGTGCTACAAGTAAGACAGGTAGCTTCAGGCCAATCATAGTATCTGCCAGCTCTAGCATGTGCTTACTCCCATTCACTGCCCAGTAGTCGTAGATGGCGGCCGCAATCATGAATCCAATGATGAGGACGGGGACGAATGAAACTCCTATGAGTGTAATGACACCTGCTCCGACTAGTATCCCGACACCATTGACAACATACCACTCGGGATATCTGTGCAAGAGGTATATTGAGCCAATACTGAGAAATAACGAGAACACAAGTACCGTAGTCAAAGTATCTAGCCCCATGAAGTAAAGAATCAAGGCAACATAAGGTTGTAAGGCATAGAATAGGCTCATCCATAGGGCGAATAGTACAATTGCTTTGATGAAGAATTCAAGACCCCTCCTAGCAAGCCATATTATCACTATCGTGAAAACACCAATCATTGCTAACTCAAGAGCTACGAAAGCCCCCTTGGAAGCTCCCTCTTCACCAAATGCCCTAGCTTCAGGAATGTTGTAGATAGGTTGAATGCTAAGGCCAATGAGAATAGTGGATACAAACATGAACGCCATACCTGTCATCGAGGTCCATTGATCCTTCATCGCAGACAATACTCCAGCCCCGCTCCCCTCTGCCATGGCATGCACGAACTTCAAGGGCCATATCACCTTGACCCGCACGCGCCCACCCCTCTATGGTGCAGGAATGACCCCATGACAAGTCGTATTTGGTTTGATGAGAGAGTCAATCTGGGTGTCAAACTAGGACTTGAGAATTGTAGGAAAATACTCTCAAGACTTAGTAATCCCCATCTTTCGTTCCCTTCAATTCATGTTGCCGGGACGAATGGAAAAGGGTCTCTCTGCGCTCAGATTTCATCTATTTGTTCTGCTAATGGGATTAAGACAGGACTTTTCACCTCCCCTCATCTTGTCATGGTCGAAGAGAGAATCAGAATTGATGGTAAACCGATTGATAGCAAAAAATTTGATGATGCCATAAGAAAGGTAAGAGAAGCCTCGGAGCAGGCTCCCATTTGCTTCCCCACGTACTTCGAAACAACTTTTCTAGCTGCAATGGTTGCTTTCAGGGATTCTGGGGTACAGAGAGCAGTAATAGAAACCGGCATGGGAGGTAGGATGGATGCGACCATACTAGTTGATGCAGACTTAGCAATATTGACTACAATATCAATGGATCACTCTGAATACCTAGGCCATACCCTAAGTGAAATAGCCTTCGAGAAAGCCGCAATTCACCGTCCAGGCATGCCATTAATCGCAATTAAGCCCGAAAATAGTGATATTCAAGACATCATTAGTGACAAAGCGGGAAAAGATCTGAAATGGGTAGTGCTAGATAACGATCTAAGAAAATGGGATGCTTATTCGAAGATTACCTCTATGGTGGCAGAGAATTTTGGATGGGACGAAGATACTGCAAGATGCGTCTGGCCAGGAAGATCTCCTGACTTCGGGTCTTCATGGTTTGAGGGAGTAAATCTGAAATTCAGCGCGGCTCATAATTCTGAGAGTATAAAAAACGATATCGGGGAAACATCGGAGATTGATGTAATACTATTGGCCATGACCGAGAAGAAGGAGATTCAAGAAGTTCTCCAGTCTCTGGCAGATGCCTTAAGAGAGAGAGAAATTAATCCAAGGATTATCTTTACAGAGGTAAGAACAGGTAGAAAGCCCTCAATCTCATCAGACTTTCTCAGAGTAACACTACAGTCTAAGTACCCCGAATTAACCCTCACTAAGTCCATAGAAGACTCTTACTCTGCGTTCGAGCATAGTATTGACCTAGCAATTTCTGGTAATGGTGGACTACTTGTGATGGGAAGCATATACCTGATTGGAGAAATAATCTCGAAAATCATTCTGAATAGGGATCTCGATACCAGTGAAGTGATGACAATCCACTAAGAAGCCAAGTACGATGACCTCTCGTCATGACCTGTCAAATGTCCGAGAAGAGTGAGAACAAACCCGAGCTGAAGGTAGTCATAGAGTCTAGAGACACTGCTTCCAAAGTAATACTGATCGCCTTGGTAATCGTCCTATCTGGGGTACTAGTCGCCCTTCTTACCACTGAGGCCGGAGAGAATATTCTTGGATTATCAGAGGAAGGCTCTGGCAATTGCGGTGATGGAGTGGACAATGACAATGGCGGTCAGGCAGATGAAGATGATCCAGACTGCTACAACAATCCCGAACTTTGGGAGGGTTATGACGAGAACCGAAAAGAGGTAAACCGAGATAACGACCCACCCGGTGCGACATAGAGGTGTTGACATGAGCGACAGGTGGGATGTAAGATTCATAGAACTCGCAAAACACATTTCTCAATGGAGTAAAGACCCATCTACAAAGGTAGGATGCGTAGTAGTTGGAGAGGACAGGGAGATCCGATCAACCGGTTTCAATGGATTCCCTAGGGGGATCAAGGATGATGAGGATAGACTATCTGACAGATCAAAGAAGTACCCATTAATTTGTCACGCTGAAGAGAATGCGATAATGCATGCGGCCAGGGTCGGAGTTTCCCTCAAAGGAAATACTGCCTATGTTACATGGCCACCATGCTCGAGATGCACGAGATCCCTGATTCAGGCAGGGATAAATGAAGTTGTTTTTCCAAAGAGCTTGGATATTCCCGATAGATGGCAGGAAGACTTCAGGATTGCAATGTCTATGATGGATGAGGCCGAGATAATCGTCAGACAGGTTTAGTAAGTGTCAACCAGAGCTCATTCAAATCGTCGTGAAGGTCTTCAATAGCTCCTTCATTCACAATGACCATATCGGCCAATGCGGCTGTGGCATTGAGTGCCTGTCCAGCCTCATCCTTGGCAACTTCTTCAGATTTTTCTTGAGCTATGAAAACCTCTTTCTCTAATGGATCGCCTATCCTCGCACGACTCTGGGATCTACCCCACCTTGAATCGATACCTGCTCTTATCTCAATCAGTGTGAAATCACTTCTTTTTCTCAATGCCTCTACCTCTCCCGGTGTTCTTATGGAGTCTATGACGGCATCTTCCCCATCAAGCGAATCAAGAAGCATTTCTGCAAGTACACCCGCCCCGCCCCTTCGACGGAGCTCCCTGCCACCTTCAATCAGAGAATCCCTAGTCTCTTCTATCTCCTGCTCTGACAGCCACCGCCTTATCGAATCAGAGCATGAAGTTGTTCTCAGACCCTTGGAAGAGAACCAGCTAACGACAGTTGTTTTCCCGGAAGCATTCCGGCCAGTCAGTCCCACGAGCACGTATTCGCGAAGGCATACTAGAGATAGTGGTTTCTAGCGCCAGAAAGGCCTGGTTCTAGCATATTGCAACTCGGCATTGTGAATGGCACGAAGTAATCTCACTCGATCACCAGGGGGTCCTCTGAGGATTCTAGTAGCGGTTTCCTCTCCAACTCCCCTGCCCATGAGGCAGAGTAGTGCATCTTGTCCGTGTGTCCTAACTAGCTCTGCATTCTTCTGAACTTTTCCAGCAATCTTTTGATCACTACTCATTATCCTCTCAACTAATGAATCTTCCATTCTTTCAGGGGCACACGCCTGCATAGTCCCGCCACAAGTAGAGCAGGGCTCTACTGATACAATCCTCTCAATCCGCTTCCTTCTCTTTCCCTTACAGTTCAGGCACACCAGAACTGCCCGCTCATTCAGTAGACGAGTCTCCAATCTTTCTCTTATCTCCACGTCACTCCATGCGGGCAGGAGTAAGTCCATCTCCGCTCTTGGGGACCTTCCCAGTCTTCCTGGGGCAGTATGATGAACCGAAACCTTCCCACTTGAAATATCACTTAATAGATCCTGGGTACCTTCGATATCCATCCTCTCATGAAACAGCTTCTCCAGTGACTCTTCTATAACCGGAGTTCCTCGATATCTCTCCATCAATCCCTCAAGATTCACCTTTCTAGGATCTGTGCCTTTCTCAAGAACTCCCATTTTCCTAGCAACCTGAACTACTCTCCATCTTATCGCCCTTCCGTTTGGTATTGTCATCCACATGATTGATGGAATGGATGAAGCCGGAGTTCCTGTCAGGAGTTCTACAACATCACTGGGGGTCAACGAAGGCACCTGTAGTGAGACTCTGTAGGGGTCTATGGTGGATCTTCCCATTCTACCATCCTTCAGTGATCCCATCGCCTGTAGGAAATGACCAAGGGTTTCGTTTACTCTCGAACCTCTACATGTATTAACAATCACTGCGCCATCGCTTTCTGACACAGTTACAGTTCTATCATCTGGAATCAGTCCAGATGATTCATAGTGCTCTGTGACCGTACTGATTAGGTGATTCCTAGAATCATCAGAGAGGGGATATTCTTCGAAATTCCTGACATCGTCATCTATGGCGCCTATGGCAACCGCAATCGATCTCCTGAGCATTCCTACTTCCATGGCAACTTCCAAAGGAACTGGGGGTAACTCTCCTGACCACACAGGAACCTCTCCAGAGTCCTTTATTGGAATCACCAGAATTTCCTCTTGGTCAGGGTCTGCATCTACAATCTGCCATGTTCTTCCGGCCATGACGAAGGTTCTATTCTTCTTTCTCCCACCTTCCTCCTCTCCTCCCAGTGAGAGGACGAAAGCCTCGTCTACTGATCCAAGAATACTCCTCCCGACCGCATCTCTAACCCGGTATGATAATTCATCTGGTATCATGGATATGTGTTGAATTCTATTTCTTCCAAGTCTCCCAGAGGGGGAGAACCATCCCTTGGAAAGAACTTCTGGAAGACCCTTAGATAATTGCCTCTTCCATTTATTCTTATCAGAATCAGAGTGCTCCTCTTCCCAAGAAGGTCGTTCTTCAGGCGCATCGCCCTCGGTTCTTTTAGATAATTCAGACCAAAGCTTGCGAGGCCATGCAGTTACATCAGAGTCAGCGGGATCCTCTACTAGATTGATCATCCACCTATCGCTTAGCACCTTCAGTAGAGAAATACTATCTTCTCTTTTCCAATCTCTGAAAATGGAGCATCTGCCAATCATATCTGTCGCTAAATCAATCGGCACCACTCCACGTTCTATGGACATCTGCATGAATTGATTCGCGGCAACTATTCCTGGATTATTCCTCCATTCTACTCCTTCAAGCTCACCTGACATAGCTCTTCTAGCAATGACAGCTCCTTCAGCAACCTCATCAGTTTCCCAAGCCAAGAGTTCACCTCTTCCGGTTCCTCCGATTATGTGCTCTGCTCTACCCATTCTTTGAAGCAGTCTGTCAACTGCTCTGGGGCTCTGAATCTGATGAACCCTCTTTATGGATCCGATATCAATTCCAAGCTCAAGACTACTTGTGCAAACAATCGCATGCAACTCGCCATTTCTCAGACCTTCTTCCATATTCACTCTAGTCTCTGCAGCTAGGCTTCCATGGTGAACACCAAGCTTTAGCTTACCATTCAAACCAAGCAATCGTTGAGAGACAGATTCTGCGGCATTTCGCGAGTTGACGAAGACCAAAGCAGGAAAATCCTCCAATAACGAGCGTGCGAGTCTTCTATGTGCCGCTACCGAATGAGGGGAACTCGACCAGATAATGGAATCCGCCTCATCAGAAGAGTCTGGAACTTCTCTGTGAACCAAAACCTCTGTTGTTCTTGGCGAAGGTCCAATGATAGCCAAAGCATCACTAGAAAGCCATTTAGCAGTCTCATCAGGATTCCCAACCGTTGCAGAAAGTCCCACTCTCTGAAATTTCTTGGGACAGTATTCGGCGATCCTCTCAAGCCCCACAAGTAATTGAGCGCCTCTTTCGGAGGATGCCAGATCATGAACCTCATCAAGAATCACGGCCTTCAATCCAGAAAGATGCATTCTCAATCTGCTCCCTAGAAGCATTATCTGAGCTGTCTCAGGTGTGGTTACTAGGAGATTAGGTGGATTTTTTGATTGCTTGGTCCTTTCCCTCTGGGTGGTATCCCCATGTCTAAGTCCTACAGTAATTCCCAATGGCTGAAGCATTTCTGCGAGCCTTCTGTCAATGTCTCTGTTTAAGGCCCTGAGGGGGGTAATATACAGTATGGACAAGCCATCCCATTCTTCAGTGATAAATCTCGATGCCAGGGGAAGTATGGCGGCCTCCGTCTTCCCACTTCCGGTAGGTGAAATCAATACCCGGTCAAATCCTGAAACTAAGTCGCCCATGGATGACTCCTGAATAGGCGAAAGACTCCATCCCCTAGTGTCAATTAGTTCTTGTACATCAGGATGAAGAATACCCATTTCTCACACCTAAATTAAATCTGAAAATTTCATGGATGTGGAGGAATATCATCAGACCAGTGAGACATTTTATTCAATGTAATTGTCACATTCGTCAATTCTCCCTCTTCCCAGTAATCGACAGCAATAAATGTCGGTCTGTTCACGTTTTGCTCCCAACAATCTAGTGTTCTATTCAGTAAGGTGTCATAGTCGTTAACCTCACTTGCCCCAGATGGATCAGCTAATCCAAATGTGCTTGATAGCCAGTTACTAAGATGCCAAACCGGTTGATTGTAATCCCCTCTTCCCAATTCACAAGTCATATCACCTGCATCTCGCTGGCCGTATGGTGTATCCCAGCTATGCTTCCAAGCGGCATTGAAAAATGGATATGAATCATTATGCTCAAGCTGCACAAAGATTACTACATCCTTACCCATCAATGACATATCTCCTATTGATGGCCACGGATCGCCAAGACTGTGAATGTAAGCCCTATCTAAAATTCCAGTCTCATTGAAGAGGAACTCCAGATGTTCGGCTGGAGTGTAGTAGTTCTCAATCAATAAACTGACCACATCGCCACTACTATTGTTGAGCAAAGACCCCAATTCTCTTAGCCAAGCGAAGGCATCTACCTCGCCAAATTGACAGGCATGGAAGAATTGCCCGGTACCATGACAGAACCTGACATCTGTGGCACTAGTGTCATCTTCGGATTTATGATGTGGGTCTAGCATAAATGCCCTAATGCCACCATCCCATTGGGCATGAAGTCCAGTATAGTGATTAGTTCCAACGATTATTTGATCTTCTACGGAAGAGTAGGAATTATGAGTCTCAGGAAATGTGAAATCATCGTATGACCTCATGCAGTAAATACTCATTCCATGACAGGACATATAGTCCTCAGAGTTCAGATAATCGAAGCCCCGTTCTTGCTCCCAATCATTGGGAAGGCCATCTCCATCTGCGTCATTGTCCAATAAATCACATATCCTATCTCCATCATTGTCTTCCGGAGTTGATGAATTATCCATCGGATCTGCACTACAATCCATCTCTGTAGAATCACTCCATCCATCATTATCATCATCATTATCGAGGATATCACATTCTCCATCATTGTCTAGATCAGATGGCCAGCTACTTGAAAGAAGCCAGTCAGTACTACAATTCATCTCAGTTTCATCATCCCACCCGTCACCATCAACATCCATGTCTTCGTCGTCACTTATTCCATCTCCATCTAGATCAGGAGGGCCTGAAATACATCCAGATAATAGCAACGCGAGGGCCATCAATACCGACTCGCACTTCCTTTCCATTGGATATCCATGATATCACCTTCTCATGAACCAATCGGATAAAAAACTCTGAGATAAGATGAACGAAAATAGGAAGTGACTAATCATATGTGCCGGGCCCAATAATTGCTATGGCCCGCGGGAAGACGAGCAAGAAGGGGTTTTTCGCCAGATGGTGGAAATCTCAAAAAGATAGGCAATTCATGATTATCACCTATGTCACGATACTGTCCTGTGCCTCTGTATTATGGGGATTCATGTTCCTTTTCATGCTTGGAGGAGCCACAGACCCATCACAGGAAGAATTCATGATCCCGTTCGGCTGGTTCTGTCTGATTGGCGGCTCTCTTATTTCCTTCTACGTTATTCCAGAGTTTAGCTACTACTGGTCAGAGAGAAGTGCGCTCGAAGATATTCTTTCCTTAGATGCCAGAACAGAGGTCATAAAGAGGAGAAAGGAGGCAGAAGATGCTGCAGAAATACTAGGGCGTAAATACCAATCTAGATTGATGGGCCTGTATGATCATCTTCAGATAAGAGGAGGTAAGAGATTCAAAGTAGAATCATTGAATCCACTCGGAAAGGAACAAGGAGCAATCGGATTATTTCCAGATTTAGTAGGTTCTGACTGGTGGAATACTGAAAAATCCCTACTTTCTGAGAGATTACCCGGTTTAATCTCACTAAGGAAAAAAGAGACCAATAGACTGGTAATCATATCCTCGATATCTGCAGTCACATTACTTCTGTTAAACTCGCTATTTGGATTTTCAATCGGCACAGGAGGATTTAACAATCAAACAATAGACCTATCTGCATATCTTTCTTCCGTGGAAGATATGAGTTTTTCCTCCCCTCATCTCGATCTTGTCAGTATTCTATTAATTATATTCTTTAGCATACTAACCATCTCCACTATGCCGGCCAGGAAAACCAGTAACCAAGAGGAAGAGGTAGATGTCTAGGGCTTTGGCTAGGGAAGTTTTCCTCGCCTTTGGCCTGGTTTCTTTATTGCTTGGCTCGATGTATCTCTCGACCGGGACATTCCCCCCAATGGTCGTCGTCGAATCTGGTTCCATGATGCACGATGAAGATGGGCAGGTCGGAGTAATAGATCCCGGCGACTTGGTTCTGGTGATTAACCCAGATAGAAAGAACATAGTGACATTCGTGGAGGCAACTGATTCTCAGAATGAAAATTTTGGCTATAAATCACACGGCATGGAAGGGGATGTAATCGTCTTCAGCAAGAATGGAGGTTCCGATACCCCTGTAATTCACAGGGCATTACTCAAGGCAGTTGAGAATGAATCAGGAGGATGGGACGTCCCCGGGACCACACTAAGGGGAGTGGATAGTATCAATTTGACCTTGGACTATAGTTGCCAGTCTTATCATGGAAATACCCATGATCTAAGAATCGACAATTGGGTACCTTCACATGAGGGCTATCTTACTACTGGGGATAACCAAGATAGTAATGGGTGTAGGATAGATCAACTTTCTGCTACTGGGCAAGATGGAAGAAATGGCCTATTGGATGAAAATAATAATCCAGTCACTGCAGTCAAGGATGAATGGGTAATTGGAATAGCCTCTACTGAGATCCCATGGATAGGGGCGGCCAAGCTATTATTCTCCCCTCCTCCATCTGCATCTTATGTTACTGATAAGACTTGGACTATGCTTGGACTAGTCATAGCTACAATTTTGGTAGCTCCTAGTATTCTAGATGTGATTTCTCGAAATCCTTCTTCCGAAGAAGAATGACTAGATAATTAACATCAATATCGGGATTATCACGACCATCAGCATCGCAATAGTTGTGAACCCACTAATTGATCCAGCGAGCCTCTCTACCCTCAGAGGATTACTGCCCTTCATCAATCTGGATAGAATTGAGTGCGTCCCATCTCTAACCATATGCCCCCCATCAAATGGAACTATTGGAAGTAGATTTAGGAATCCAAGCAGGAAGTTGACCCAAATTAGCCAAAAGAGGAAGTCAAACAGTGATAGGAGACTTTCTGTTCCAAGGGAAGAGAGAATAAAATCATCATCAACCTCTAGCATGAATCTCTCATTAAGCTCCATGGTCTGACCATCATATGCCATTGGTGTTCCAATCATAGACAGAGGAGTGAATGTAACCATAATCAGTTTCTGCGCCAAAGAAAGCTCATCATCGAACATAAAAGAGAACTGATCTGTCTGAAATGTTCCTGCCCTAGGATAACTTACTCCCAAGAAAGCCTCACCTTCTTCTATTCCATAATTATCCAAAACATCCCTGGTATCGGATAGACATGCCTCATCTCCATTACACAGATCCAAGTAATACTGTCTTTTATCCCCGAGGGTAACTGGAACTTCGGAACTATCTCCCCACTCGCCAGAATCGGAGGAGTAAGGAATAACAGTGAATATCGCGACATCTCCAGACTCCAATGAGTCCATCTGCTCAGAGAAGGAATTGTAGTCAGGAACCTCAATTCCATCTACATGAGTGATTATGTCATATGGCATTATTCCAGCTTCATCTGCTCCACCATCATCTATTATCGCGATCGCATGGATTCCTGGATTTGATGCTACGAACCCAGTTGAGACAAATCCCAAAATCAACAGGAAAATGAATGTAGCTACTAGATTTATCGAAGGTCCAGCGGCGAAAAGTCGTAAACGCTCCCTCCTAGGGGCCATGATCATATCCATTTGCTCCGGTTCTGCGAATGCACCAACTGGGATTGGTCCGGCCATCAGCAAACCAAAGCTCTTGACTTCCATGCCATGTGCTCTCGCCTGTATTCCATGGCTGTACTCGTGGATTAGCAATGTAATGACTAGGGCCAGTGCTGGCCACCAGAATGGAATAAAGCTAGTTACACCTGGAATGAAGAGGATATCAGTAGCTGGTAAAGATCCCTGAGGAGGTGAATTCATAGAAGTGATGAATGCGAAAACCATCAATATAACCACTCCGAACATCACTAAGAAGCATAGCCAGATGGAGAACTCACCAAAAAACCTCCAGAATCTTCTATTCTTGGAAATATACTCAAGAAAGCCCCTCCCTCTAGTAGTTCTAATCATCAATACAATCCCAAGAATCCTTTCAAGATTCCACTTCTCTAGGAACCCAGACTCTTCAAGGTACAAAGCAAGAATATACCATCCCCCCAATGCCACTACGGCCCAGAAAGGCAATATTCCGAAAATAAGGAGCATTGTGAAGATCAGTATTGGGTAGATGGGAATTTTGACCCCCCCTTCTCCCTCCATAGACTTGACAATACTCCCCTCCTATTCAACTTGCGTCCCATAAAAACGCACATTACTCCAAACCTCTTCGGATATTCGTGTCCGATAGTCCAGTAGGCGATCTGTCTCCTCGAAAAAATGCCAGAGAGATAGACTCTCTCAGAAGGGAAAGAGATAGCATCAAGAGAATTTTATCCCAATCTAATCTAGATGAAATGAGATCAGAATTGGAAAAATTGTACATTTCATTCGATACATTGGAAAGAGAATTCGGGGGAATCTAATTCAGAACCTTGGACTCTATCTCCATTCTCACTACATCCTTGGAAAAACTCTCGCCGATTGACCTAGAGCCATCAGATTTGCATACCAGAGCCAAAAATCTATGCAATGGCATTCCCTGATTCCAATCTAGGAATTCCCTGCCATTCCTCGTTAGGGGGAGAGAGGGGATACTTCTAGATAGATGCCGTAATTTACCTTTCAGGCCTTCTACTTCCACCTTCATGATTCTCCAACTATCCCCTCTCACTCCCTTGAGTCTGAAAGCATAAAGAGGGAGTAATCCACACCTTTCTCCAGTTTCCTTCAGGGATTTGAATTGATCAGAGGTTCGTCCAGAAAGATAAAGACGCGAGGTCTTCGATGATTTCACCTCTATCGGGAAACATATGTCGCCTCTCAAAGCTAGTAAATCTCCTGTGCCCTCGGAGCCACTACCCGGCGCTCTAACGACTAGAAATGGCCTATTGGTAACTTTCATAGCCTGAGACCTCTCTATCTCTGAACAGGATCTGGTAACGGCCCTTACTCCCTTCAACTCTCCAGCTAGCACGGAGCGAAGCTCTCTTTCATACTGGCTCCCTATGCTGCCCATGCAACTATCGTATTCTCAGGGTTAATGAGAACATTGGTTCGATACTACTGTATTTTCCCTTTTCGGAAATCCCTAGTTCTATCCACGCCTGGAAATTGATCTTCACTCTCACGATAAACAGTCTTCATATTATTCAGGAAATTAACCTCATCCGTCACTATTAGCACCATCCTGACCCCGGGATCTTCTTCTCGATCCATCCAGTCCAGAATTATCTCCATGGTCATCCTCGCCCCTTCTCTGTGGGGGTAAGCAAAAACATCCATTCCAAGTGGTGGAGTTACCAGTGTTTCCCGAGGTTTTATGTTGGAAATTTCATCAAACATTGCCTTGTATGAATTGACCAGAAGCTCCCTTCTGAAATTATCTTGATTGGGCCTTCTGCAGTCTGGCCCCACAACGTGTACCAAATTCTCTGCTGGGAGGTTGTAAGCCGGAGTAGTAACTGCCTCTCCAACTCCACAGGGCTGTTTCCCCTCCTTCCTTCTTTCAACAGCAATCTCGGTACATCTGGCTCGTAGCTCTTCCCCAGCCGCTAATTGCATCTTTTCATCAAGGCCCTCTCTCCCAGCCAGCCTATTATTGGCAGGAATGACCATCACATCACCCTCGACTCTAATGATATTTCCAAACTGAACTCTAACCTGTCCATGACGGCACTCCCTCACAATTATTGTCTCCGCCATAATTAGACAAGGAGGGTCATATGATAAGTAACCATCGACAACTGCAATATTGTTCCACGGCAATCGATGCATTCATTCGGGAATACCTACTACGAACTCTATGTCCGCCGGATACGTACTAGTCAATGTCGACCCAGGGAGTGAGTCAGATGTCCACAAAGTTGCACTATCACTGGATTGTGTCACCGATGCGAATATGCTTTTTGGGGACTATGATCTAATAGTCAAAATCGAAGCAAGTAGCATGGGTGAAATAGCACGTCATGTGGTTGAATCAATCAGAGCTATCCCCGGTGTAGCCAATACCAAGACTCTTGCTTGTGCTGAAATGGAACTCTCGAAATAGGTAAAAACCCTAGAATGAGGCTCAGTGAGTCATTTTTTACCCAATAACTTCATTATCTCGATAAATCACCAACGATATGGAGGTATGCTGAAAATGTCAG